>CALVLZ010000005.1 GCA_944341445.1 uncultured Clostridia bacterium
TAAAGTGCATGTCAAAAGATTTGTAGATGTTGTGTTTCTCACGACAACCTATGACAACGACAGAAGTATTCGTTTTTTTTGCAATTAAGAGAGTTAGGTGTAAAAAGAGAAACATAGACGATTTTTTTGTCTATGTTTCTCTTTAATATTCTGCTAGTTTCAAAAGTAAGTGACTAATAACATCTATTTTTTATTTGTTATATACTCTAGTGCTGAATTTGCAGCAATTGCTCCATCTGCACACGCAAGCAAAATTTGTCTTAACTTTTTGTTTCTAATATCTCCTGCAACAAAAACTCCTTCAATATTTGTTTTCATATCTTCATCTGCAATTATATAACCATTTGGTGTGCAATTAACCATATTTTTAACATAATCAGTATCTGGAATATGTCCATTTGCAACAAATAATCCATCTGCGTCAATTTCCAATTCTTTATTTGTTTTTAAATCTTTTAAAACAATTTTGCTTAACTTACCATCTTCTTTAAGTTCTGTAATAACTGTATTATAATAAACTTTCAAGTTGTTTTCTTTAACAATTTTATTAAAATTTTCAATTAAAACATTTTGTCCCTTAAAAGCATCTCTTTTGTTAACAATTGTTAAATCTTTAGTTATTCCACTTAAATAAACAGCATCTTCTAAACAACTTTCGCCACTTCCAAAAATAACAACTTTTTTATCTTTAAAAAATGCTCCGTCGCAAACAGCACAATAAGCAACACCACTACCAATCAACTTTTTTTCGTTTGGCAAACCTAATGGTCTTGCTTTTGCCCCCATACATAAAACACAAGTTTTTGCATTAATGCTTTTGCCATTGTTTAATTTTAAAACTTTAACATCTCTCAATATATCAAATTCTGTAACTTCTGCAAATTCTGTTATAAGGCCCAATAATTGTGCTTGCTTTAGCATTGTCATTGCTAAATCCATTCCACTAATATTAACAAAACCAGGGTAATTTTTAACTTCATAAGTTAAACTGCTCTGTCCGCCAATCATCCCCTTTTCAATCAGTATAACACTAAGACCACTTCTTAAAGCGTAAATTGCTGTTGTTAATCCTGCAGGACCTCCTCCAACAATTGCAACATCGTATAATTTATCCATATAAAATCCCTTTTATTTTTAAGTTAATATTAGTATATAATAAAAAACCAAAAATTATAAATAATTATTATAAATTTATATAATTTATTTATTATGTTTTAAATTTAATTTTTAGAGAAAATAAAAGTGAGAAATAAATTCTCACTTTTTTTATTAACGTTTTCTGAATTGTGGAGCTTTACGAGCTTTCTTTAAGCCGTATTTCTTTCTTTCTTTAACGCGTGCATCACGAGTTAAGAAACCAGCATTTTTAATTTCTTGTTTTAAAGTTTCATCTGCTTTAACTAAAGCTCTTGCAATACCGTGGCAAATTGCACCAGCTTGACCTGTTAAACCACCGCCGTTAACGTTAACTAAAACATCATATTTATCTAAAGTGTTTGTTAATGTTAAAGGTTGAGTTGCAACAAGTTTTAATGTTCCAAGTGCAAAATATTCATCCAAGTTTTTGTTGTTAATTATAAATTGACCTTTGCCATTAGGAATAAGTCTAACTCTGGCAATACTTTGTTTTCTTCTGCCTGTTCCTAAAAATTGAACAATTTTTGTTGATTTTTTAGTTGCCATTATCTAACTCCTCCTTTTAGATTAATAAGCTTTGGTTGTTGAGCTTGATGTGGATGTTTATCATCTTTGTAAACTTTTAATTTGTTAATCATTTTTCTTCCTAATGAATTTTTTGGAAGCATACCTTTAACAGCTTTTCTTAAAACAAAATCACTTTTGTTAGCCATTAAGTGTTTGTATTGTTCTTCCTTTAATCCACCAAGATATCCGCTATAATGACGGTAATATTTTTGTGTTAATTTATTTCCTGTTAAAATCATTTTATCTGTGTTTATAACAATAACATAGTCACCGCAATCAACGTGAGGAGTGAAAATTGGTTTGTTTTTTCCACGAAGTATGCTTGCAACTTGGCTTGCAACACGACCTACAGGCATATTTGCAGCATCAACTAATAACCATTGTCTTTGCACAGTTTCAGATTTTGCCATAACTGTTTTCATAATTCTTCTTCCTTTTTTTCCTAATATTTATTTGATAAAATTTATATCTAAATAAAACATTAAAAGCGGGGCTAGTGCTAATAACATTTACATTTAACGCAATGAAATTTTAACCTATTACTAAAATTTTGTCAAGGTTTTTTAATAAATAAATAATATATTATTTATGATTTGAAGCTTTAAATAAATTGCAACTTGGTTCGCACCTATCAATGTATCTATTAATTGCAGTTCTAACCTTCCACATTGTGCCACCATCAAAAGATATATTTCTATTGCTGTTTTTTAATTTAACATAATTATTGTAAAATTCGTTTAAATCAATTCCACCCTTGCAATTTTCAATAAATGATGCTAGGCTATCAACATATTTAATTTGAAATAACAACTTTAAGGGTATATTTTTATCGAACCAATCAATTTTAGAAGTTCCAACTAGTTCAACTAAGTTCATATTATTGCAAACATATTTTTCAAATTTCTTTAGTTCACTTTTATCAATATTTTCTAACTGACTAAACTTTACTTTGTTAATAAATTTAAAATAAAAAGATTTATAGTCATGCTTTTTAAAAGCAAAAGTTATCATTTCCAAATCTTTTTCATCAAGTTTTTCTTTTTTTAAAAATTTGTTTAAAACACAATCTAAAAATTCAAAATTTTCTTCCTTAGATGCCCCATATTTTGATTTTGTAATTTTAGGACAAACTTTTTTAACGAACTCTAAATCATCATCATTATTTAAAATTTCTTCAAAAGTTGTTTTAACAAAATTAAATATGTGCTTTTTGTTATAATAGCAAATGCTGTTTGTAAAATATTTATCCAAAAACAACATTTTCTCATTGTTTTCACAATATTTAACATTATCTAAAACATAGTCTATAACTAACTTATTTACTTGTTTTTTCTTGTTTTGCATAGCACTAAATATAAAATCAAAAACAAGTTCAAATTCTTTGTTTCTAAACTTTTCTGCTACCCAATTTTTAACTATTTTTAAACTTAACTCATTATTTGTTGCACTTAAACTAACAAGTTGTTTTATCTGTATTTCTTCATTCATAAATAACCTCTAGAGTTAGTATAACATTAAACGCAAACATTTTCAATATAAGTTAGTTATCTTTATATTTAACATTGTTAAAAAACGAAAAAAAAGACAACCAAAGGAAGAGGTCGTCTTTTTAATTTTGTTCCATTTTGCTTAATAGCGATTCTTGTTATTCTAAACTTAAATAGTCTATTCTCTCTTACTACTATTTAAGATTT
>CALVLZ010000006.1 GCA_944341445.1 uncultured Clostridia bacterium
AAGTTAAACCTGAAGAATTATATACTTATAAAAAAGAAAAATTAGATGATGATTAAATTATTTGACAGCAATTGACAGCAAATATGTCAGTGTTAGGCAGTTTATAAAAGATTTAGACCGATAGTTAGGTTGTTAACTATCGGTCTATTTTTTTGTCCATATTTTGACAGCAATTAGTCCTAAAATTGACAGCAAATGATTTTTTGATAAAAAATTTGTAAAATTTGAGCAATAAAGAAAACCCCTGAAATTACCTATTTTACTAAGGTTTCAAGGGTTTTGTGAATGGAGCTAATGACGGGACTTGAACCCGTGACCTCCGCCTTACCAAGGCGGTGCACTACCGACTGTGCTACATTAGCATATTCAGTTTTTGAGTTAAATTTTGTTGTTTTTTAAGTGGTAAAATTTGCCATTTTTTATCTTACCAATGTTGTGCGCTACCTACTGCGCCACGTTAGCATATTAATTTGAGTTATTTATTATGTGAACTTTTAGGTGTAAAAATATGTGTAGTTAAATTGTTAATATTTGTTAAAAGTTGTTTGTTATTTGGGTTTAATTACTAAACTGTTTTTATTATAGTTTAATAACAAAGTGGTTGTCAATTGTTTGTTTTCTAATTTAAGCCATGCAATAAAAAACAATTGTGTGAGGCAACTTTTTTAGTGTTATATTCATATTATTTTAAAAATATTTTTAATATTATTAATTAATATTGTTTTTATGTTGTTAATATGTTAGACTTATATGCAAATAAAATATAAAGAAGGGTTTATGAGATTAAATTGTAAAATAGAAAACGTATATAAAAGTGTGGATATGAACTTTCCTGAATGTAAAGAAAAATTTGTAAAAACAATTGACAGTTTTGTAAAGTTTTATGACGCAAGAGAATTAAGTGTTCTTCACAATGAGAAATTGTATGAAATTGATTCAATTGAAAAAGCAGGAATTGTTTACGATGATTTAAAAAAAGCATTAACACAAGCTGGTGTAAGAAAAAGTAGATAATTTGTTATGGAAATGGCAAGTTTAAGATTTGGAAATGTTTTAAATTTTAAAAGCGTTGATAAAAAAACTGTTGAATATTTTGTTGATAAGGTTTTTGAGAACACTGAAAACAATGAAGTGTTTGTTTCATTTTTAGGAATGATGGAATATATAAAGATTGAAAGAAAAACCTATTATGAAAACAGAAATGTTTATATGGATGTTTTTAAAAAAATAAAAAAAATACAAGATAGCGTGAAGGATGTTAGACACTTTGCAATTGTTAAAATTGGCGATGATTGCGATAAAAATATTGAATTCACAAAACAAGCTTTTATTAAACAAAAATCAGAAGTGTTAGTGTTGGTTGATAGTAGCTTTAATTTAATTAAACAAATTAATAAAGCGGAATATTTTAGAAATGGCAAAGAAATGCTGGATGAAATAAGCAAAATTTCAAAAATAAAAACAAAAAAAGTAAAATAGGGTTTTCCTATTTTACTTTTTTAATCTTAAATCTGAGCCTTCAAAATTGAATAAATAGCAATTTTGTTTATCACACAATCTGCTAAAAATTCTTTCGTCGTACTTTTCTGAAATTTCGTTAGGGTTTAAATTTGTTGTGATGATTGTTATTTTTTTGTTTCTTTGACGTTCAGAAATTATTAAATACAAATATTCAACTGTAACGTTTTTTAATATATTTTCTGTTCCAAGGTCATCAATAACTAAAACATCGCAATTTAAAATATAATCTAATATTTCTTTTTTGTTTTCAATATTTGCTAAGTGATAGTTTAGAAAAATGTTGTTAAGTTCAAATGAAGTTATGAATTGAACAAACTTATTTTGCTTTATATATTCATTAAGCATACATTCTGTAAGGTAAGTTTTTCCAACACCAACTTTTCCACATATTGTAACAAATGTTTTTTCTGGATTTTCTTTATTTGTGTAGTTTTCAGCAAAAGAGTAAAGTTTTTTAACATTATCTAACACGTTATTGTTAAAAACTTCAAAGTTAACACTTTTAAAGCTTGGCAATTTTGATTTGCTTAAACCAGAGTTTTCCAAAAGTTTTTCATTTAATAGTTTTTTATAGCACTTGCACATTTTGTTTTTCACAAAACCTGTGTCGTTACATTCAGAACAAGAAGGTACAACTTTTAAATCTTGAATTTTTAAATCAACTTTTTTTAACTCTTCAACCAAAAGTTTTTTATTTTTTTCTAATTCTAATTCCAAACTTTTTGTGTTTTCTTTTTTTGCTTTTGATATTCCTAATTTATAAATTAAATCGTGGCACAAACAAACATACTTATAAGCATCAGTTTTTGAATATGCTAAGTCCTTGTTTTGTTTGGCTAGTTGTTTACTTTTATCTTGTCTATCTTTTAAAATATCATCAATTTCTGAAAGAATTTGTTTTTTAGTTTTTTGCATTATACGTCCACCTCTTGTAAAGAATCAAATAAGCTTGATATATCTTCTTTAGTATATTCACGGCTTTCAAAAGATTTTTTATTTGCTGGTTTTTTGTTTGTGTTATTTTCAAACTGAATTGTTTTTGCTTTTTCCAAGTTTGTTATATTGTTTGTGTGAAAATATGCCAACATTTTGTTAACGTTTTGCATTGGGTTAAACTTATTTTTGCTTTCTTCAATTGCATATTGCAACAATTCATTTGAAATATTCCAATCATTTAACCAAGTGGAATACATGTTTCTGTCTAACTTATTAACAAGCCTAATTATGCCAAGTTCGTTTAATATTTCTTTTATGTTTTCATCGTTTTTAATAGTTGAGTTTATTTGATTTTCAATAGACTCAAAAGAAACTAAACCTAATTTATAAAATTGGTTAACTTTTGTGTTCATACCTTCAAGAGAACGTATATTTGAAATGAAACAGAACCTTGCAATTTTAATTAATGTATCCTCCGAATAGCCAAAGCCAACCCAAGAATTAATATAAGTTTCAACAACAATTTCTAAATTGTCATATCTGATTCCTAAATTTCTGCAAACTTGTTTTGCTGTTTCAAAAAGTGTTTGTTCTTGTTGCAAATAATCTTCAATTTCTTTTATTGAAAATTTGGATAACTCATAAAATTTATTTATTAAAGCGTTTAACTTGTTAATACCTGTTGTTGCGCCTTTGCATTTTTTAGCAAGAAACATTATTGTGTCTAAAGTGAAGCCCAAAGTGTTTGTCCAAGAAATGAACATTTCATATTCATCAATTGTTGGCTTACGTTTGCTACCCATGGCTTTTAAAACATCTTTAACAGCACTATCTGCACATTGTTGTTCTTTTAATCTTTCTTCAATTTGTTCACAAGTTAAAATTCCTTCATAAGCCCAATTTTTTGCAATTGTTAAAATGTATGCTTGAGAAATGTTTTTGCCTTTTAAGTTTGCGCAATATTGCATTATCATAAGCAAGGCGTCTGGTTCAATTTTTAAACTTTCAATAGTGTAATAATACTCATTAAACTCACTTGGAGTTAAAACCCTTCCGTTTAAAATTTCTTGTGCTTTAATGTTAAAGCTTTTGTATTTATCAACATTATATTTCTTTAAATGCAAACTGCCATTTTTAACAGGCAAGTATCTAACTTCAATTGGGTTAGTGTTTAAAACTGTTACAAGCCCTAATTCTTGCCAGTACAAAAAAGAACTAACAATATCTTCTTCGCTTAACGAAATTGCACGAGAAAAGTTAGCAATATCATTATCTAAAGAATTTGTGTTATTGCATAAATAAAGGCCAAATAAGTAAACCTTAACACAGTTTTCCGGTGCGTTTGGCATGAATTCTTTAATAAAAGAATTTTCAAGCTTAACAAAATTTTCTTTTATGCTTTCTGTTGAAAATTGGCAAAATGACATTTTATTAATCCTTTGTTATTTATAAATTTAAAATATTATATATTATTTTGCATTAAGAAACAAGTGTTAAATAAAATTAACAATTTTTATTAAAATTTATAAAACTTTAACATATTTTAACTAATTTGTTATTCATTAAATTTTTTTTAATTTGTTTTATGTGATATACTTTGTTAAAAGGAAAGATAATTATGAAGATATTACATACATCCGATTGGCATTTGGGAATGAAACTAAATGATATTGATAGATTGCCAGAATGTGAATACGCACTAGAATATTTAACAAAATTTGCTGAAAAAGAACAAGTTGATATGGTTGTTATTGCGGGTGATATTTACGATTCTTTTATTCCTTCTAGTGATGCTGAAAATTTGTTTTTTGAAACTGTTAAAAAATTTTCCAGAAATGGTAAATGTGCAGTTGTTGTTATTTCAGGCAACCACGACGAACCCAAAAGATTAATGACTGCAAATGTTTTTGCAAAAGAGTTTAACATTTTTATTGTTGGGGATATGAATCCTGTTAGTTTGCCAACAAAAAAATTTGAAAATATTAATGCAACAGAAAGCGGCAGTGGATATATAAAATTTAAAACTTCTAAAAATGAAAATGTTGTTGTTGCGTGTTTGCCGTATCCATCTTATTATAGATACAAAGAAATGAGAAAAGATGGAGTAACTTTTCAAGAAGACGTTAAAAAATGGTTTACTCCCGCTCAGGAACAATTTAATAGTGACAGCATTAACATTGTTGTTTCTCACTTGTTCACATATCCGCACGAGCCAAGCGATGAGGACCGTGCAGAAGTTAATCAGATTTCAAGCGCATACCCTTTTGTTGATAGGCGTGTTTTTTCAGAGCACTCAACATACACAGCATTGGGGCATATTCATAAATACATGCAAGTTAGTAAAAGAAGAAATGTGTATTATTGCGGAAGTTTAATCCATAAATATCCGCAGGAAACAAGCGATTCACCAAGTGCAATACTAGTTGAATTAGAACCTAGTTCAATTAAAAGTTTTAATCCAATTGTTATACCTAATTTAAAAACAATTGAAGAAATAGAAGTTAAAAACCTAGAAGATATTGAAGAAATTGCAAAAAATAAACCAAATTCTTATTTGCAGTTTTGCGTAACAAATTTTAGTTTATCGCAAATTTATTATGAAATAGAACTAAGAAAAAAATATAAAAACATAACTGCAATAAAAATTAAAAGGCAAGCAAGAGTTAGCGGAGAAAGGGAAGTTTTTGTTAAGGGTAATTTAACAGATAAACAAATATTAGAAAAATTTGCTAAAACTGTTTACGGAGAAACTTTGAAGCCTAAAACTGTTAATTTGTTTTTGGAATTGATGGCGGAGGTGCAAAATGAAACCTTGTAATTTAGTTATTCAGGGAATAAATAGTTACGTTACTAAACAAACAATTAATTTTGAAGAGTTAAGCAAAACTAACATTTTTGGAATTTTTGGAGAAACAGGAAGCGGAAAAAGCACAATTTTAGACTGCATTATATATGCTCTTTATGGTTCTTGTGATAGAGATAATAAATTAGAAACTTTTATGAACTTAAATAGCAATTTTGCTTTAGTTGAATTTGAATTTGAATTTCAGAATCCAGCAACAAGAAAAATGAATAGGTATAAAGTTACAAGAACTTTAAAAAAGATGAAATCTGGAATTAAAACTTATGCTGAGTTAGTAAACGTTACCGAAAATATTGTTGTTGCAGAAGATTCCAACAAGGTTAATAGTTACATTTTGAACTTAATTAGAATTGGAAAAAAAGAATTTAAAAGATGTATTGCGTTGCCACAAGGAGAATTTGATGAGTTTTTACTATCAACTCCAAGTGAAAAGAAAGCAAGCATTGCAAAACTATTTGATGCAGAAATTTACGGAAAAAAATTGTTAGAAGTTTGGAATAAAAGAAAACAAGAAATAGACGCAAATTTAAATTTAATTAATGCTAAGATTGTTGCAACAGATGTTGGTGATGTTAATAGTGTTGAAGAATTGCAAACAAAGTTAAAAGAATTAGTTAAAACTAAAAATGATAACATCGTTAAAATAAACAGAGTTGAAACACAATTAGCCATTTTGATGGAAGAATTTGACAATTATAATAAACTTGTTGACACAAACAAAAGTTTAAATGAATTAAAACTAAAAGAAAAAGATATGATTATATTGGAAGATAGAATTGTTAAATACGATAATTATTCCGACATTATTAATGTTTATAATTCATTATTAGAAGTTAACAAAAGTTTAGCAGAAGCAAAAGAAAAATATTTAAAAAGTTTAGAAGTAAAAGAAAGTTTGCAAAAAAAGTTGATTAATGTTGAAGAAGAAATTGAAAGCATTAGTAAAAAAGAAATTGAAAGTTTGAAATTAATAACAGCATTAGAAACAACTTTAAAAGGGAGTTCAGATTTTATTAAAAAAACAGATTTGTTAAAAACTGAATTGGATGAACTTAAAAATTCATATGCTGACATTAATGAAAGTTTAACAAGTTTGCAACAAAACTTAAAAGATAAATTAAGTGAACTTGATAATGCAGAAAATGTTAATTTAAATTGTGTGCAAATTTTCAATTATCAATTGGAAAGTGTTCAATCAAGTGTTTCAAGTTCTGTTAACTTAAAAATAAAAGAAGTTTTAGAATTGTTAAAAGACTTAACTGATGTTAATGTTTTGTCTAAAGAAAGTTGCAATATTTTAAATAAAGCAAAAAACATATTAATTAGTATATTAAATGAAAAAAATAATGAATTAGATTTTAAAAACGTTGTATTGGCGTTTGAAAATTTAGAAAAATCAAACAACACATTAAACAATTTAAAAGCAGAAATTTTTAATTTAAAAACATTGGTTGCAGATAAAACAAAAGAGCAAGTGTTGTTATTTGATAAAATAAAAAATATGCTAACAGAGTTTAATGAATTAAACCTAAAAGTTAAAGAAAACGAAAATAATGTTACAGAGTTAAACAAATTAAAAATTGAAAAAGAAAAAATTGACAAACAGAAATTTGAGTTAATAAATTTAAAAAATGAAATTAATTTTAAGTTAAACACTTTGAATAATGAAATTTTGTTATTAAATTCAGAAATGATAAAGCTGGAGGAGTTATCAAAAAGCAAAAACAAAGATTTAGAAAAATTTGCAGTTCCAACTAATAATATTAGCTTGTTATCTGAAGAATTAAATAACTTCAACAAAGAACAAAATTTGCAAATTGTTGAAAATTACAAAAAACAAATATTGCTTTTAGAAAAACAACAAGAAGAGTTATCTTCTTTAAATTTAAGAGAAATAGCAAAAGAAGATTTGGATAAAGTTCAAAAATTAAATTTAGAATTAAAATCTCAAAACGAAATAATAATAAAAAATATAGGCAAGTTAGAAAACGAGCTTGAAAATATTTCCGAAAAGCAATCAATTTTAAATAAGTATTTAAAAGAAAAACAAATTATAACAGAAAAATTAAACACTTATAATGATTTAAATAAATATATTTGTAGAAACCAATTAAGCGATTTTGTTGCAGAAGAATATTTGCAAATTGTAACAGATATCGCAAATGTTTATATAGATGAATTGTCTGACGGTAAATATGAAATTGTTTATAGCAATGGTGAGTTTAACATAATTGATAACTTTAATGCTGGATTAATGAGAGGCGTTAAAAGTTTAAGTGGTGGAGAACGCTTTATTGTGTCTTTGTGCTTATCTCTTGGAATATCTAGAGCTCTTTCAAAAAATGTTAGCAGGGCGTTCAACTTTTTGTTTATTGATGAAGGCTTTGGAAGTTTAAGTGAAAAATATTTATCTAGTGTTTTAGATTGTTTTGATTCTTTAATTAGAATGAACTTCACAATTGGAATAATCACTCACGTTGATAAACTAAAAGATTATGTTATAAATAAAATTGAAGTAGAAAAGGTTAGCAGTGAACAAGGGTCAGTTGTGACTATTGGTTATTAATTAAAAATTTAATAACAAAATATAAAAATAAATAAAACCGCAAAGTTATAAATTTATGTTTGCGGTTTTTTATTTTGCAATTAACAAAAAAACAATGTTTTAAATTAAAAAAAATAAAAAAATATGATATATTAAAACTATGAATAAAATAAAAAATGTTTACAATAAAAATTACATAATCTTTTTATGTTTGGGTTATTTGCCAATAGTTTGGAAAGTTTGCCAAACAGCATTTTTATCAACTTTTGAAAATGCACTAAAAATAATGGGACAAGTGGCATTGCTTTCTATAATTTTTAAATGCTTGCAAGAAACTCTTATTAACCCTTTGTTTAAAATATTAGGTCAGAATGATAACGCTGAAGAAGAACGTTTGGTTTTTGTTAGAAAGTTTTTTTAACGTTTGCTTGCATTGTTTGTGTTTTCACAACAGTTGTTTTCTTTTTGTTGCAACCAATTATGAAAATTTCACATGTTCCAAATGAAATTTTTGATAATACGTTAGTGTTCTTAAAAATTATGGCTTTTACACAAGGTTTGCAAATTCTTGTTCAATATTTGTTTACATTTCATTCAATAAGCAAAAACACTAAACAACTTTTTTATTATTTACTTATTAATTGTTTAGTAAACCTTGTTTTGCTTATTGCGTTAGTTCCAAAATTTACTTTGGGGTTGGGTGCTAATGGTGTTGCAATAGCAACTTTAATTGTTAATGTTGGTTTGCTAATTTATTTATTTTTAACACTTCCAAAAGTTAAAGCAAATAAAACATTAAAATTCAACATAAAGAAATATAGCACATTAACAGTTTTTTCATTTTTGGAAACGATTGTTAAAAATGCTGTGTATTATTTTGTTATATTAGTGTTTTTAAATATAGTTAACAATCAAGACGTTTATTATGTTGTTAACGATTTTATTTGGTCTTTTATGCTTGTTCCTGTTTTATCGCAAAACAATTGCATAAAACAAGAAGTTTCAATTAATAACAAAATCAGTTTAAAACCCTACTTTTTGAACAATATAATAATTTTATTGTATATGGTTGTGCTTATACCAATTGCATATGTTTTGTTTAATTATGTTTATTGCTTGGAAAATGCAATGCTTTATTTTACAACTCTTTTGCAAATGTTGCCTTGCTACTTTGTTTTTGTTTTTGATAATGTTATAGAAAGTTATTTTATTGCTTCTGGCAAATTGCATCACGTGTTTATGCAAACTTTTTTAACTAATATATGTGTGTATGTTACAGCTTATATTTTATATGTAGTTGGGGTTTGGCAAATAACATTATCTTCTATTATTGCATTGTTTAGTGCGGGAATGATTGTTTCAAGTTTATACACAATAATTGTGTTTTTGTGCTTGAAAAAAATAGAAAAGAATAACCAAAATAAACGTGAAAATTTAGCAACAGATTGTTAATTTAATAAATAAAATTTGTAAAATTTAAAAATGTTGATATTCACAAATTAAATTTTCTATGATACAATCTTATTAAAGAGAGAGTGAAATTATGGTTTTTAGTCAATTAGAATTAGAAGAAACTAAAAAGATAAGAAAATATATAAATCATTTAGAAAAAAATGATATTTTTCCTGATACCGAGGGCGCTGAAAAATTTGTTTACATTAAAAGTGGTTTCGTTTTTCTAAAATATAAAAAAACGCCAGCTATTAAGAATAGTAGTTATGAATTTAGAAAAAGAAAACACGTTAATGATGATTTAATTAAATTGGGTGTAAACACTCCTAAAATAAGAATGGCATATGTTGATAAAAAAGAAAATCAAGTTGAAGTTCAATTAGAAGCACCCGGCCGTGTTTTGTATTATAGAAATGAAAAAAATGCGATTAGGTTTGCATATTCTCACAAATACAGAAATTGTGTTAAGAAATGTGAGTTAAAAGATTTATCAACCTATTTAAAGAAAAAGGTTGGAGAGTTTGTTGCTGATTATTGCATCGATATGCAAAAACAATTAAAAAATGCAACTAAAGGTCAATTTGTTAAATTTTTAAGAGACTACAAAACAATTTCTAATTACGGAATTAATATTGATTATCACGGAGAAAACATTTTATATAGCGATGAAAAAGGTTTTTACTTTATTGATATTGATGAAAACATAAGAGAAAGTAGAAAACAAGATGGAGATGCCTTGCTTGTTAATGAAATAATTAATATGATTGGTGGCTTTTTATCTTTTAAAGAAATAATGCCAGAAAAGAAAGTTGAAATAATAAAAAAGAATAACTACACAATTTTTAAAATGTTGTTTGATGCATTAAAAACAACAAACTATAAAATAACAGATGGTGAGTTTGAAAGATTAAAACAGGAAGTTGTGGCTGCGTGTGGTTATAGTCAAAGAGATGTCTTATTAAGGGAATTGGAAATTAACAGAGATTTTAAAAACAAAATGAGATAAATTTTTAAAAAGCGTGTGCGATTTATGCATATGCTTTTTTTTATAATCATAAAATACAAAAACGATAAAAAGGAGATTGTATGAAAAAAACATTAGCAATTTTGTTTATGTGTGTTTTATGTTTGGTTGGTTGCGGTAAATCAAATTCTATTGAAAATGTTAGTGCAAACTTAAATACATACACTTTAGAAATCGATTACAATAAAGACCATACTTTAAACGTAAAGCAAACTGTTAACTATAAAAACACAACAGGACAAAGTTTGGAAAATATTAAATTTTGTTTGTATCCAACTGCTTTTAAAGATGGTGCAAAAAATGCACCTGTTAGCCCAACAAATATTAACAAGGCATATCCTAACGGTTTAAGTTATGGCGGAATACAAATCAACAAATTAAATGTTGCTGGAAAGGAAGTTACTCCTGCTTATGAGGGAGATGATGACTATGTTCTAGTTGTAAAATTTGATGAAAGTTTAAAAAATAATAATTCTGCAACTATCGAAATGGAATATGTTGTAACATTGCCAAATGTCAATCATCGTTTTGGTTATGGCAATAACACAATAAATATTGCCAATTTCTACCCAATAATTGGTATGTGGGAAAATGGTGAATTCGTTTGCACTCCTTATAACTACAACGGTGACCCTTTCTATTCTGATGTTGCAAACTACAATGTAACAATTAATGCACCAAAAGAATATAAGATTGCAACAACAGGTAAAATTGTTTCTCAAAATGAAAATAATGATTTAATTAATTATCAAATAAATGCAAAAGCAGTTAGAGATTTTGCTTTTGTGTTAAGCGATAAATTTGAAGTTTTAACTGAAGATGTTAATGGTGTTCAAATAAGCTACTTCTATTATGATGACGAAGACCCAAATAAAAGTTTTGACACAGCAAAAAAAGCTGTAACATTATTTAGTGATATGTTTGGAAAATATCCATATGAAACATTTAATGTTGTTCAAACAAACTTTGTTCACGGAGGAATGGAATTTCCAAATTTAGTTTACATAAGTGATGAAGTTGATAATCATAACGATTATTTAAATGTTATAATTCACGAAACAGCACATCAATGGTGGTATGGTTTGGTTGGAAGCAATGCATACAACTATGGTTGGTTAGATGAAGGTTTAACAGAATTTTCAACTTTAATGTTTTATGAAGAATATTCAGATTATGGAATTAACACAGATGATATGATAAAAAACACAACAAATAGTTATGTTACTTTTGTTGATTTAATGGAAGATGTTGTTGGAAAAGCAGACACAACAATGAATAGAAATTTAAGCGAATACGACACTGAAAGTGAATATGTTTATATGTCATATATTAAAGGAATGTTATTTTACAACAATTTAAGAGAAATTGTTGGGGAAGATAAATTTGTTGAATCTTTAAAACAATATGTTAAAGATTATTCTTTTAAAGTTGCAACCCCAGAAGATATGATTAAATCTTTTGAAAAGGTTTGCAAAATGGAATTAGAAAATTTATTAAATTCTTGGATTAATGGTAATGTTGTTATTAAAAATGTGGCATAAATTATATTTGAAAATTTAGCAAAAAGTGCTAAAATATATTATACGAAAATTTACAAAGGATAATTATGAAAGTAGTAACATTAGCAAGTTCATCTAAAGGCAATTGTATTTTAGTGTTTAATGAAAACACTAAAATTTTAATAGACGCAGGAATTAAACTTGCAGAAATTAATGCAAAACTTAAAGCCTTAAACATTGAACCAGGAGAAATTAATGCAATATTGGTAACTCACGAACACAGCGACCACGTTAAATCTGTTGGTGCAATGTGCAGAAAATTTGGCACAAGAGTTTATGTGTTTAACGAAGCAAAACAAGAAATTGTTAAAACTTTTGGAAATGTTGATGAGTTTAAAATTGTTGAAACTTTTTTAGTTCCGTTTCAAATTGGCGAATTTATAATAAAGCCATTCAAAGTTCCACACGATTCTAAATGTTGTGTTGGTTATTCTATTTCAGAAAATGATAAGAAAATATCAATTGCAACAGATATTGGATTTGTTTCTGGTGAAATATTATCTGAATTAAAGGGCAGTTTGTTGGTTGTTTTGGAAAGTAATCACGATGAACAAATGTTAATTGATAATCCTAACTATCCGGCAATTTTAAAAAACAGAATTTTAAGTAATCACGGGCATTTAAGCAATATTAATTGTGCAAAAGCAATCGAATATTTGTGTGGTTTTGGTTTAAAGCAAGTTGTTTGTGCGCATTTAAGTGAAGAAAATAACACACCATCTCTTTGCTTTAACACAATAAAAAAATATTTGTTTAATAAAAATATTATTGTTGGTGAAAATGTCAAAGTGGATATTGCAAGCCCAAACAAAATTGGAACTATTTTTAATATTGTTTCATCAATTAACTAATTTAAAAGTGCAAGAGCTTTCTTGCACTTTTTTAAAAAATAAAAATAAACAAAATTGTGAAATATTTTTTTCGTTTGCATTAAGTTTATATTATATATATAATTATATAAATATAATTTGGCAATAATAGGAAAATTCAAATGAGCAGACAAAAAAAGAAAAAATTTAATAAAAATAATAAAAATACAAATTTTGAAAAGGAACAAATACAGCCATCACAAAGTAGTGTTTCAGATGTTATAGAGTTAAATGAAAATTTAAAGCCAATTGACAGTTTTAGAACCTTTGTTTTTGCTTTTATTGGACCAATGTTAATAAGTATGGCGTTTGTTATTTGTGCAATGCTATTTGTTTCGGTTGTTCTAAATATGGAATACCAAAGCATTTCAGAAACTTTGGCGTTTAAAATTATAACATCATCAATAACAGCAATATCATTTTTTGTAATATTTATTTTTTATGTTAAAAAATATAAAATCAGTGCATTTAAAGCGGTTAAAATAAATAAACATATAAGTGTTATTAATGTGTTTATTTGTTTGGCAATTGGTGTTGTTGCGGTTTTTGGGGTTTCTCCGTTTGTTAATTTAATTGATTTAGGTTTGGCAAAACTTGGGTTTAAGTTTGAAAGTCTTCCTTTTGAAATTAACAGTGTATCAACATATATTTATGCAATAATAACAATGGCACTGCTTCCAGCAATTGCAGAAGAATTAATTTTTAGAGGTTTAATTTTTAATGGTTTAAACTCTAAATATAAACCTGTTGTTTCAGTTGGTTTGTCTGCATTATTTTTTATGCTTATTCATGGCAGTATTCAACAAACATTTTATCAACTATTAATGGGTGTTGTTTTTGCAATTGTTGTGTTAAAAACAAACAATTTAATTTATTCAATGATAATTCACTTTGTTTCAAACTTTTCAGTTGTTTCAATTGAATATCATTTGTTTAAATCTCAAACAACTTCACTTATGATAGGTAGTGGCGCAATGCAATATATTTGGCCTGTTATAATTTTAATTGTTGGTGTTGGGTTAATAGCTTTGCTTTTATATTCTATAAAAGGAAATGCTAAAAACCTTAATACCGAAAATGTTATTCAAAAAGAAGAAGTTGAAGAAACTAAAAACGAAGAAAACAACAATGAAGAACTTGAAGTTGTTAAAAATAACGAAGTAGAAGAAAAACAAAATTTTAACATAAAGAACTTAAATTATTTAGAAAAAACATTCTTTTTAGTTGGTGTTATATTTTGTTCAATTATGTGGGTGTTTAACACAATTTCTCATTTTATGTAAAAGGAAGTTAGTATGTTAAAAAACAAAACTAAATATATATTTCTATCATATTTTGTTGCACTTGTTGTTTTTTGCGGAGTTAGAATTTTAGGAAGTTTTAATATATTTTTAGGCTTAGAAAACTTGATTGGAAAATGGGGTGCTTCAGCAATTAGTGATGTGTTTTTCACAGTTATAATTCAGGTTGTTGTGCTTTTTGTTATTCCATTTTGCTTATATAAAAAACTAACAAAAACAAAGTTAAAAGAAGTAACTAACAGTTCAAAAATTGTTAAGTGCAATGGTAAAACACTTTTATATTCAGTGTTAATTGGTGTTTGTGTTTTTCTTTTAAACATTTTATTAAGTTCACTATTTTATGCAATAATTCAAATGTTTGGTTATTCTCGTGAAATTGGAACAACAGCACAATCACCAGAGTGGTATTTTGTTATAGACTTTATTTTAATTGCAGTAATGCCAGCAATATTTGAAGAATTTTTGCACAGAGGATTACTTTTAAATAATTTAAAACAAATTGGTTATAAAAAGGCTTTAATTATATCATCTGTTTTCTTTGGTTTAATGCACTTAAACATTGAACAATTCTTTTATGCAACAATTTTAGGTTATATAATGGGAATTGTTTGCTTGTGTTCAAAAAGTGTTTGGACAGCGGTTATTGTTCACTTTTTAAACAATGGTATTGGAACATATTTAACTTATGCAGGAAATTATAATTGGTTTGGCGGAAACTTTTACGAAATTTTTTCAAACTTAATTTTTCACGATAACTTTTTAATAGCAATACTTTTAATAATGGTTGTTTTAACATTGTTGTTATTTTTAATAATGTTTTCAATTTTTAAAATTAGCGTTATTAATAAAACAGGCATTGCAGAAAGTGCCACACAAAATAAAAAGGTTTTTGACTTAATAAAAAACTGCAAAACAGAAGAAGAGAAAAAAGCAATTTTAGAATTTTATGAAAAAAACAAACAACAAAATTTGGAAAAAAATGAAAGTGAAAATTTGGAAAGTGTTAACTTAGAAAATATTAAAAAGGCAACTTTTTTAGATTTGGTTTTAAAAGATGATGAAATAACGGAAAAGCTAAAGTTAGATAATAGTATATTTTTAATTGCAACTTTGTTTTTAGGTTCACTTATAACAATTTTTACGTTTATATGGGGGTTGTTTTAATGAATATTAATATATATTGCGTTGGAAACATAAAAGAAAAATTTTATGTTGATGCAATAAACGAATATACTAAACGTATTTCAAGATTTGCAAAAATTAACATAACAGAAGTTAAAGAAGAACAGCTTTGTAAAAATTTCTCTAATGCAGATATTTTAAATGTTAAGAAAAAAGAAAGTGCAAGACTAAACGAAAAAATAAGCAATGGCTACACTATTTTATTAGATGTTAATGGTTGCGGTTTATCAAGTGAAGAACTAGCAAAAAAGTTTAAGGAAGTTGAAAACATTTCTAGCACAACAAATTTTGTAATAGGTGGTAGTTATGGTGTTGATTATAACGAGTTAAATAAAATAGATTTTAAACTATCGTTCTCAAAAATGACTTTCCCACATCAACTAATGCGTGTTATACTTTGTGAACAGGTTTATAGGGCTCTAACCATTAACAATAACATAACTTATCACAAATAAGGGGATAAAATGCAAAAAGAATATTTTATGAAAAAAGCAATTCAACAAGCAAAACTAAGCTTAAAAACAGGTGACGTGCCTGTTGGTGCTGTTGTTGTTAAAGATAATAAAATTATTGCTTATGCTTGCAATAAAAAAGAAAAAAAGCAAAATTGCTTAGCTCATGCAGAAATTATTGCTATTAATAAAGCAATAAAAAAACTTAAAACAAAAATATTGCCAGATTGTGAATTATATGTTACTTTTGAACCTTGTTTAATGTGCGTTGGGGCAATACTTAGTGCAAAAATAAAAAAAGTGTATTTTGGTGCGTATGATTTAAGATTTAGTTGTGCAAATTTGTTAAAAGAAAACAATTTTAATTTTTCAACAGATGTTGAAGGTGGAATTTTAAAAGAAGAATGTGGCGAAATGCTAACCGAATTTTTTAAAAAAATAAGAAAGGCGGAAAAACTTAATGCAAACTGAAATTTTAGAAGAAATTAAAACAGAATATAAAGAACCATCAGTTCAAATTTTTATATTAAACTTAAACAACCCAAGTTTTAAAACTAAGGGCAAAAGTTATGAAATTAAAATTCTTGGAAAACCAATGTGCAAATGGGTGGAAAGTGCTTGCAAGCCATATAAAACCACTTTTATTAATTGTTCTATAAACGAAAGTGTAACACAGTGTGTTTTGCCACATTTAACAGATTCAGATATAACTTGTGTTTTGTATGCAGACACACCTTTGTTAAAACATAGCACAATAGTTAATGCAATTGATTATTTAAACTTTAAAAATATTGATGCAATAAAGTTGCCAAGAGGTTTTGTTTTCAAAACTAAAGTTTTAAAAAGTGGGTTAAATGTTAATTTTCAGGAAAGTTATATTGGCGGTGAAGAAGAATTCTATGCTGTTTTAAACTTGCAAGCAGTGGCTGAAGCAAGTTCTGTTTTGCAAACAAGAATTAATAACTTTCATATGCAAAATGGTGTTTTGCTTCAAAACCCTAAAACAATCACAATTGATGCAGATGTTAGCATTGGAAATAATGTTACTATTTTAAGTGGAACTGTTGTTAAAGGTAATAGTGTTATTGGCGATGATGTAACAATAAAAGAAAATTGCGTTATTGAAAATTCTGTTATTGAAAAAGGTTCTGTTATTTTTGATTTTAATAAAATATTAAATTCTCAAATTTGTGAAAATTGTTTAATACTAAGTTTTAACAATATTTCAGCAAACACTGTTGTTAATAATAATGCAACAATTGAAAATTTTTGTGTTTTAAAAGGCGCAAACATTGCAGAGAATGAAGAAATTTGTGCATACTCTAATATTGACGAATAAAAGGATAAAACAATGGATAACATTTTTGTTATAATTGGGTTGGGAAACCCAGATAAGAAATACGAAAGAACATATCACAACATGGGTTTTATGGTTGTTGATAAGTTTGCAAATAATAACAACTTAACATTTCAAAATAAACCTAAATTTAATTCTATGGTGGCGGAGTTTAATGTTAACAATGCAAAAGTTGTTGTTGTTAAACCGAAAACATATATGAATAGTTCTGGAATTGCTGTTCAAAAAATAAAAAACTTTTACAAAATAAACAACAAAAATTTAATTGTGGTTTATGATGATATTGATTTACCATTAGGAGCAATAAGACTAAGAGAAAAAGGCAGTGCAGGCACTCATAATGGAATGCGTAGCATTGTGGAGTGTTTGTGTGCAACCGATTTTCCAAGGTTAAGAATTGGCGTTGGGGCAAACACAAAATTTAAAAATTTAGCAGATTTTGTTGTGAGCGAAGTTGGAAAAAAAGAATTAGAAATTTTAAATGGAACTTTTGATAATGCTTGCAAAATGCTAGAAAAGTTTATTGAATTTAATGGTAATGTTGTTGAAGTTTTAAATTGGGTGAATAAAAACAAATGATTAAAACGCTTTTAAACAAATCGGGAAACTTTAATAAGTTTTTGCAAAGCTTAGAAAATGGTGAAAACATAAGTGTTTTTGGGCTTGGCACAAACGAAAAAATTGCAGTTATAAAAGAGTGCAATTCTTTTTGTTTGCTTGTTGCGTCTTCCGACAAAATTTGTTTAGAACTTAAAGAAGAGTTAGAAAAAGCAAATTTAAACGTTGCAGTTTTGCTAACATTGCCAAGTTTAAATTTTATTAAATTTAACAATGAACTAATTAACTTTAGAGAAACTATGTTAAAAGTTGAAAGTGGAGCAATTGATGTTTTAATAATAACTCCACAAATATTAAAACAAAAATTTGTAAACCCAAACAAATTTAAAGAACGTTTTTTAAACTTAGAAGTTGGTTCAACTTTAAGTTTAGATGTTTTTAAGACTATGTTACAGAACTCTGGATTAACTCGCGTTGATTGCGTGCAAAATAAAAACGAATTTGCAATTCACGGTGATGTTGTTCAAGTTTTTTTAAACAATGAAGATAATCCTTTAAAAATAAGTTTTTTTGATACAGAAGTTGAAAGCATTTTTTATTACGATATTATATCTGCAAAGAATTTGTTTGAAGTGGAAAATATTGTTTTACCACTTGGAAATTTTTTTAACTTAAACAGCAATGAGATTGAAGATGTAAAAAACAAGTTAGTAAACTATAAACAAAAATTTAATAGCAGAGAACAAGAAGATGCTTGGAACAAGCAAGTTGATAGTTGTTTATTAGAAATAGATTCTGGCAACTTAAACATTAATTTTTTAACACCATTTGTTGATGATGCAACATATTCTATTTTTAATTATTTAAATATAAACACAACAATTTTTTATAATGAACCAAAACAAATACTTGCAGAATTGAATAACTTTGAAACATTAGCAACAGAAGAAATAAAAAACTTTATTAACAATGGTGTTTTGTGTGATAAGCATTTAGGTTTTATTAAAAGCACAGATAATGTTTTTGAAAAAATAAAAAAATTCACTAACGTTGCATTTCAAGCAATAACCACTGCAAATAATATTTTTAGGCCACAAAAAGTTTTTTCTTTTGTTTGTTTGCCAAAAATTTCTTATAACAAAAAATACGAAATGCTTGCAGATGATTGCTATAGGTTGTCTGTTAAAAATGTAACAGTTGTTTTATATGTTAAAAATATGGAACTAGCAAAAATGTTAGAAGGCTATTTAAACCGCAAAAAAGTTTTGTGTTCTATTGTTCCAAATTTAAGCGGAGTTGTGTTTGGTTCTGTTAATCTTGTAACAAAAGAAGATAATGTCAGTTTTGGTTTGTTGGAAGAAAATATAGTAGTTATTGGCACATACGATATATTTGCCGACAAAAAACATAACAAACAAGTTAAAACAAATAATGATTTTTCAGAAGAATTTTTGCCAAAGGAAAATGATTACGTTGTTCATGAAGTGCACGGAGTTGGTAAATATTTAAAAACTCAGAAACTAACTTTTGGCGGAATTGAAAAAGATTATGCACTAATAGAATATAAGTTTGGTGATAAGTTATATTTGCCAATTGAAAACTTAAACACAATTTCAAAATATATTGGCGGAGATAAAGTTCCAACATTAAACAAACTTGGCGGAGAAGATTTTGCAAAAACTGTTTCCAAAGTTAAGTCAGGCGTTAAGGAACTAGCATTTAATTTAGCAAAGTTATATGCAGAAAGAGAAAATAAAAAACCTAATATTTATGTTGAAGACGATGAAATTCAGGCAAGTTTTGAAAGTGCATTCAAGTTCACAGAAACTCCAGACCAACTAAAAGCCATTAACGATGTTAAAGCAGATATGATGTCGCCTAAAATTATGGATAGGTTAATTTGTGGTGATGTTGGCTATGGCAAAACTGAAGTTGCAATGAGGGCAATGTTTAAGTGTGTTATGAGTGGGCATCAAGTTGCATTTTTGTGCCCAACAACCATTTTAAGTGAACAACATTTTGTTACTTGTGTTAACAGAATGCAAAGTTTTGGCGTTACTGTTGAAGTATTAAACAGGTTTAAAACTTTAAAACAACAAAAAGAAATTTTAGAAAAAGTTAAAAATAAAAATGTTGATATTTTAATTGGAACGCATAGAATTTTAAGTTCAGATGTTGAAATTCCAAATTTGGCACTTTTAGTTATTGATGAAGAACAACGTTTTGGTGTTGCGGATAAAGAAAAAATTAAAAACATAAAAAAGAATGTGGATGTTTTAACATTATCTGCCACACCAATTCCAAGAACATTAAATTTAAGTTTGGTTGGAATAAGGGATATAAGCGTTATTGAAACTCCACCTGTTAATAGGATTGATGTTAATGTTTCTGTTGTTGCATATTCTGATGCATTAGTAAAAAATGCAATAGAAAAAGAGCTATCTAGAAATGGTCAAGTGTTAATTGTTTATAACATTGTTCAAAGCATATATGAGTTTAAACATCGCATTAAAACTTTAATTGGTGAAGATGTTGCTGTTTCTGTTGCTCACGGTCAGATGGATTCAAATCAGTTAGAAAACGAAATTTATAAGTTGTATAACAATGAAACACAAGTTTTAATAAGCACAACCTTAATTGAAAACGGAATTGATTTGCCAAACGCAAACACAATAATTGTTATAAATGCAGATAAACTTGGTTTGTCGCAATTATATCAACTTAAAGGAAGGGTTGGAAGAAGCGATAGACAAGCTTTTGCATATTTCACTTTTAATGATGGCAAAGCCTTAACTGAAGATGGTTATAAACGCTTAAGTGCAATTTCAGAGTTTTCAACCATGGGCAGTGGTTTTAAAATTGCAATGCGAGATTTGGAAATAAGGGGCGCTGGAAACTTGCTTGGAGCAAATCAGCATGGGCATTTAGAAAAAGTTGGTTATGCAATGTATGTTAAATTGCTAAAAGAGGCAGTAGATGAAATTGAAGGCAAAAATGTTAAAACATTAAACGAAGTTAAAATTTCCACAAAATATCAGGCATATATTCCGGAAAATTTGGTTAAACAAGAAAGTGTTAGAATTAATTTATATAGCCAAATTTCTAAGTTGCAAAGTTGTGAAGAACTAAACGCATTCATTGAAAAAACTCAAAATATGTTTGTGTGTGAAAGCGTGCCTGTTTCAAATTTGGCAACAATTGCAACAATAAAAAATTTGGCAAGTTTTTTAAAAGTTAAAGAGGTTTTAATTTTTGATGATTGCAAATTAATATTTGATAAAACAGAACTAAAAGATTGCGTTGAACTTTCAAATATGATTCAATCTTTGAACATTAAAGCAAATATTAATGTTGTAAACAATCCAACAGTTCAATTTATTTATAAAAACAATAATTTGCAAGATTATGCTGAAATTATGCAAAACCTTGTTAATATAGTTAATAAAAAATAAAAATGCAACAAAACTAAAACAATAAATTAATTGATTATTTTAATATATTTTAGTATAATACTTTGTAAATCGATAACTAGTTAATAATATTAATTATTAAATTTAAAGTTTAAATTTTGTTTTTATGCTAAAAATTTAATAATATTTATTACTTTTAAGGAGTATTTAATGAAAAAGTTTTTAACACTAATAATAGCATGTTTGTTAAGTGTTTTTATGTTTTCAGGTTGCAGTTTGTTTGAACTAAACAAACAAAAATATTATAACGAAGTGGTTGCTGTTGTAACTTTGGAAGACGATACATTAACTTTCACTAAAAGAGATTTATTGCAATATTATTCAATGTATGGTTCAGAGTACGTTCAAAACGTTACAACTGAAGAAGAGTTAAAAACAGCAATTGAAACTATAACTAAAGATATGGTTGATAGACAAGTTTTAATTCACGCAATCAAAAAAGTTGTAACATTAGATAAACAAGATGTTTGGAGCATTAAAACAGAACTTTACAAATATTTTGATGATACAATTGCAAATTTAGAAGATGAAGTTTTGTTAGATTGGGATATGGATAAAGAAGAAGATGCTTCAACTACTGAAACTAGCGAACCATTAAGAGATGAAAAAGAGGGATATGAGCCAAAGGTTGTAAGAAAATATGATGAAGACGGTCAACCTTATTTGGAAAGAGTTAAAGAAGATGAAGAAAAAGTAACAGACCCAGGCGAATGGACTTTGAAAATAACAGATGAAAAAGTTTCAAAAGAAGCTTATAAACGTTTCATAAAACAACTTCAAGAACAAGCCGAGGAAGAAGGCAGAAGTGAAAAAGAAAGCGATGTTTTCCAATATGAATACGATAGAGTTTATAAATTATTGGAAGATAATAAGTATATCGAAAAATATCAAGAACTTTTAGAATATGGCAACGGAACAGAACAGTTCCCAGGCATTGAAATTAATTCTAGTGCAGTTGTTGAAAAATTTAAAATTAATTATTTAAGAGATAAAGAACTATACGAAAACGATATCGATGCATATCACGAAAAAATGAAAAGTGATGATTCTGTTGTTTATTACAGACCAACAAGTGAAAGTGCTGCCTACGTTAATGTTAATCAAGTGTTGTTAGGTTTCACAGATGAACAAACTACAATGCTAGAACAAAAGAAAAAAGAAATTGAGTTTGAAAGCGGCAAACTAGAAGAAAATTGGGGCGAAGAAGAAAAAGCTAAATACGAAGAATACAGAAGCAAGTTAGCTGAAAACATTGTTGTTAAATATGAAAAAGATGGCAAAATTTTAGAAACAACTCCTCAAAATGTTTTGTTAGAAATTCAAAATGCTTTAAAAGGTAATTACACTTTCACAGAAAAAGCAAAAATATTTGATAGCTTTATTTATGTTTATAATGATGACCCAGGTGTTGTTAATGCAGATTTCAACTACGCAATAAACTTAGATGAAAATGTCGAAAGCCAAATGGTTGAAGAATTTGCTGAAGCTGCAAGAAAATTAAATAAAGAAATTGAAGATTACAATAAACTTAACCCAAACAACAAGTTGGTTGGTGGTAATATTTCAGGTTTGGTTTTAACAGATTATGGATATCACATTTTATTTAATAGCGGTGTTGCTAAAAACATTGTTAACGATGTGAACACAGTAACATGGGAAACATTGTATAATGTAACAGTAAATCCTGCAAGCGATAAAACTTGGTTCCATTACATTTATGACCAATTAACAGATAATTCTGTTTCTAATGGTGTTAATGCTTTGTTATCATCAGAAAAAAGTTTAATAACTGAATATAAAATTTATGAAAAATCTTACAAAGATATGTGGAAAGATAAAATATAAAAGCTGGAAATTTCCAGCTTTTTTTATCTAAAATTGTTTAAATTTTAAAATATTCCCTATATTTATTTTTAAAATTCTAATGTTTTAATTTATAATATAATATAATTGTTTTAAATTATAAGGGAATATATGGAAAAGTTAAGAAACTTAAAGAATAGAACTAAAACATATAAAAAGCCTGCAAATCAAAATAAGAATTTTGATTTTATTTTGCAATCTTTAAGTAACTTTCAATTTAAAACAAAAGTATATAAAATTCACAAAAATAAAGAAGAAACAACAATTTATCCTAAAACAGTTGTTGATAACAATAATAATGAAATTATAATAGATAAAACTGTTGTTAGTGTTACAAACAAAAAAGTTAAAGAAATGGAAAGTCCCAAAGGAAAAGTGTTCAATTTAATGTTTTTCCTTGTTAATATTCTGGTTTTAGTTGCTGTGTTAATTTATCAAATTAACACTTATGATGTTATAAGTTTTTCAGAACTGTTAACACTGGGGGCTAATTTTAATTTTGTATATTTGGCAATTGGTGTGTTTGCTTGCATTATGTGTTTAGAAACAGTTAGAACACATGTGTTAATTTTAAAGGCAACAAAAGCATCTAAGCCAATTGTTTCTTATAAATCAGTTGCAATATGCAGATATTACGATTGCTTAACTCCGTTCACAAGTGGCGGACAATCATTTCAAGCTTTCTACTTAAGCAATAGAGGAATAAGAGGCGGAGTTGCAACTAGTGTTGCTATGGCAAAATATATGTTTCATCAAATTGCCTTTTTAATTATTTCTGCATTAGTTCTTGTTTTTGGTTTTTCATATATTCAACCAACCAGCACAGTTTTAATTTCGTTAGGTTCAATTGGATTATGTTGGTCTATAATATCTTTGTCTTGTATGATATTTTTATCATTAAGTAAAAAGTTGGCTCCTAAAATAATAATGTCACTTTTAAAATTTGCAAGTAAATTAAAAATCGTAAAAGACCCAAGAAAAACTTTTATAATAACAATGCGTCAAGTTATGTATTACCAAAGAAGCATTAAATATTTTGCTAGAACTTGGTGGGTTGCGTTAGTTTGCATATTTAATAGTGTTGGCATTGTTTTGTTGCAAGCAAGTATTCCTTTCTTTATATACTGCGCTTTTGCAACTCCAAGTTTTCAAGTTGCAATTAGCATTTTTGTTAAATTTGTTATTTGTGAACTTGCCGTTAAAATAATTCCTCTGCCTGGTGGTTCTGGTGTTGCAGAAATTTCATTTGCGGCATTGTTTGGAGCATTGTTCTCAGAAGGAACTTTGTTTTGGGCGTTGTTAATTTGGAGATTTTTCTCTTACTACTTGTATCTATTACAAGGGATGTTTGTGATAATATACGACTTTGTTTATGGTAACCGAAGAAATGGAAAAAGACTAAAAGGTAAACAAAAACTTGGTCTAAATATAACAAAAAGAAAATAAAAGATTTGCAAATTTGCAAATTTTTTTTTGCACCTAATTATTATTTACAAAACATATTTTGCGTGATATAATAGTACATATGTTCGATAAATGTTTTGTATGATAGTGGGTGTTGTAATGAGAATAATATTTCATTCAGATTTAAATAATTTTTATGCAAGTGTGGAATGTTTGTATAATCCAAGCATAAGGAACGATGCTGTTGTTGTGGTTGGAGATGCAGAAAAACGCCACGGCATTGTGCTTGCAAAAAATGGCTTAGCAAAAAAATATGGAATAAAAACAGGTGATACAATTTGGGAAGCACAGCAAAAATGCCCAACAAAACTAACAAAAGTTGTTGCAAGATTTGATTTATATAGAAAAGTTTCAAAGATAGTTAAAGATATATATCGAGAATATTCCGACAGGGTTGAAAGTTTTGGAATAGATGAAGCTTGGATTGATGTTTCTGAAAGAGTTAGCAATTTTGAAGATGCTTATAATTTGGCAGAAGAAATAAGAAAACGAATTATAACCGAAGTTGGGTTAACTGTTAGCATTGGTGTTAGTTTTAACAAGATTTTTGCAAAATTGGGCAGTGATTTAAAAAAGCCAAATGCAGTTAGCGTTATAACACCAACAAATTTTAAGCAAGTTGTTTGGCCTCTAAAATGTGAAGATTTGCTTATGGTTGGGCATTCAACAAAAGCAAAATTAATAAAAAACAACATTAAAACAATTGGAGATATTGCAAGAGCTGGTAAGAATTTTTTAAAACAAATATTGGGTAAAAACGGGGAAAAACTGTTCGATTTTGCAACAGGCAAAGAATGTTCAGAAGTTCAAAAAGTTGGTCAACACGACGAAATTAAAAGCATTGGAAACAGCACAACTTGTGCAAGAAATTTAACAAATATAAATGAAGTTAGGGCTGTTTTATATGTTTTAGCAGAAAGTGTTGCAAATAGAATGAGAGAGGTTAATTTGTGGGCAAGTTGTGTTGCGGTTAGTTTTAAAACGGAGCAGTTAGAAACGTTTGAAAGACAACAAAAACTAGATTATCCAACAAATTTGGCAGAAGTTATTGGGCATGTTGCTCTTGATTTGTTTAAGTGTAATTATAATTGGGAATATCAGATTAGAAGCTTGGGTGTTCGAGTTTTAAACTTATGTGATGAACCTTTGCAGTATAATATATTTAATGATGCGCAAACTATATTAAAAAAAGATAAACTAGAAAGGATTGTGGATAGTTTGCGTGGCAGGTTTGGATATGGAGTTATTAGAAGAGCTTGCATTTTAAAGGATGATATGTTGGTAGACTTAAATCCTCAAGATGCATCTCATAAAATACATCCCAAAAGCTTTATATATTAACACACAAATAAGAAATAGCGATGTTTAACAAAAAAATTGTATCTGTAACAGCAAAATTTTTAACAACGGGTTATATAATGCCTTTAATAATTCATTATTCCGATGATAAAGATTATTTTATTGATAAAGTTTATAGTTGCAAAAATTGTGCAAGTTTAAAAGTTGGTGGAATAGGGAAAAGGTATGATATAAGAATTGGAAATAAAAGAACATTTTTGTATTTAGAAGATTCAATTTGGTTTGTTGAAGAAAAAATGGAAAGCAATAATTAATTTATTGTTTTCTTTTTTTGTTTCACACAAAGTTAAAGTCATAACATATAAAAAATATATACCAAATGAAAGTTGAAATTTTGGAGCGTGTTATGGATTATAAAACAATTAAAAACTTAATAAAACTTTCAAATAAACGTATTAAAAAATTAAAACAACAAGGTGTTGTTTTTTTAGATAGTAAAAGTTGCATTGTTGGTGCGTATGTTAAAATTGCAAAAGGTGTTGTTATATACCCAAATAACATAATACTAGGCGAAACAATAATTTATGAAAATTGTGAAATTTTAGAAGGTAATGAGATTATAGATTCAGTTATAAAAAGCGGTTCTAAAATTAGTAAAAGTGTAATACATAATAGCAAAATTGGTTCTAACTGTTCAATTGGACCTTTTTCGCACATTAGGCCAAATTGTGAAATTAAAGATAATTGCAAAGTGGGAGCATTTGCTGAAATTAAAAATAGCACACTTGGATTTGGTTCAAAATTGCCACACTTAAGTTATGTTGGAGACGCTTACGTTGGTGAAAATGTGAACATTGGGTGCGGTGTTATTTTTGCAAATTATAACGGAAAAATAAAACAAAACACTTATGTTGGAGATGATTGTTTTATTGGTTGTAACTCAAATTTAGTTGCCCCATTAAAAATTGGAAATAATTGTTTTATTGCTGCTGGTAGCACTGTTACTAAAAATTTAAACAACGATGAATTCACTATTTCAAGAGTTAAACAAGTTAATAAAAATAACACTTTTAACAATAATTAAAAAGTTTCAATTATAAAACATAAACGTAGTTAATTAACAAATTAATAATAGTTTTTGACAATATCATATTATTTGGAGGCAATATGAAATATTTTGGAACAGATGGTATTCGTGGCATTTATAATAAAGAAATTAATTGTAATCTGGCTTATAAAGTTGGAAATGCGTTAAGTAAAACTAAAAAGAATGTTACAATTTTAATTGGCAGAGATACCCGTAAAAGCGGTGGCTCAATTTTAGAAGCGTTAATTAATGGAGTTATTTTAGGAGGTGGGAGTGTTTACGATTGTGGTATTTTGCCAACGCCAGCAGTTTCTTATTTAACGAAAATTAGTAATGCAGATTTTGGAGTTGTTATAACTGCATCGCACAATCCGAAAGAATATAATGGAATTAAGATATTAGATAATAATGGAATAAAATTAAATGAAGATGAAGAAAGCGAGTTTGAAAAACTTATAGATAGTGAACTTATTAAATCTGAAATTTTAGGCAGTGTTAAAAAAGCGTATAAATTAAAAAAGGAATATATAAATTACATTTCAGGTTGTTGTTTTAAGCCTCTTAAAAATTTAAAAATTGTTTTAGATTGTGCTAATGGCGCAACAGTTAAAACGGCAAAACAAATTTTTAAAAAGTGCGGAGCAAAAGTTGTTTGCATTGGTTGTGATTATAAAAACAAAGAAATTAATGACAACTGTGGTTGTTTGTTCCCTAATAACCTTTCTAAAAAAGTTGTAAAATGTGGCGCAGATTGTGGTTTTGCTTTTGATGGTGATGGTGATAGAGTTATTGCTTGTGATAGATATGGTGAAATTATTGATGGGGATGAAATGCTATATGCATTAACTTTGCATTACAAAAAATTGGGCTTTAAAAATTTTACTGTTGTTGGAACATCTTTAACAAATTTGGGTGTTGAAATTGCTTTAAAAAAGAAACATATTAATTTAATAAGAACAAATGTTGGAGATAAATATATCATTGATGAATTACTAAAAAACAATAATTGTTTTTTGGGTGGTGAACAGGCTGGTCATATTATAATTAAACATCTGCTAAGTTCTGGTGATGGTGTTTTGGTCGCCGTTTTATTAAGTTCTATAATTGTTGATTATAAAAAGACTTTAAAAAATGTTACAAGTGTTGAAAAATATAGCCAGTATAGTGAAAACTACATAACCAAAAATAAATCTGAGATTATTAAAAATGCTAACTTGTTATCACTAATTGAAAAGTTAAAGAAAGAAAGTTTAACAAAAGTTAGAATTGTTGTTAGGGAAAGTGGAACTGAGCCTAAAATTAGAGTGATGGTGGAAAGTAAAAGTGACATTATAAATTCCAATATTGCAAACAGAATTTTAGATTATATAAAGTTTTTAGATAGTTCTATTAAAGGTTAATAAAAAAACACGTAAAATTTTACGTGTTTTTTTATTATTTAATATTTTGTTCGTAATTATAATTTTTATTTTTATAACGTTTTCTAAACTTTTGTTGATTATCCCAAATTTTCATAACAGTTTTGTGTGGGAAAACTTTTACTAACCTTGTTTGAGTTCTTGCAACAAAACCACAAATTGAAATTTCTTTTCGTTTAATTGCGTCTTTAATTGCCTTTTTAACAACATCTTCTGGTTTATACATAACTATAAATTTTGTTACAACTTTATTTTCTTGTGTTTCAGCACGATTAAAAAAGTTTGTTTTTGTCCAGAAAGGGCAAACGCAAGTAACACTAATTCCTGCATCTTTTAATTCATAATTTAATGCTCTAGAATATGAAACAACAAAAGCTTTGCTTGCACCATACACAGCCATATAAGGTGTTGGTTGAAAACCTGCAACTGAAGCAATTTGCACAATTTTTCCACCTTTTTGAATGTATGGCAAAACAATCTCTGTTAAATGAACCAAAGCTTCGCAATTTAATTGTATCATCGAAACATTTTGTTCAACACCAATTTCATCGTGTCTTCCAAATTTTCCAAAGCCACTACAATTAATTAGCCATTCAACATTTGGGTTTTCTTCTTTTAAAATGTTTTTTAAACTTTCAATATTTTCTTTTTTTGTTAAATCATATGCAAAAGTTCTTGTTTTAGTTTTTAAATCTTTAAGTGCAGTGATAAGTTTTTCTTGGTTTAATGCAATTCCCCAAATTTCATCAAATTGCATATTGTCTAGTTGGTAACAAAATTCTTTGCCCATTCCACTTGAAGCACCTGTTATTATTGCTATTCTCATAAAATCTCCTTTTCACATAATTTTATAATAATTATAAAATTTATAAAAGCGTTTAAAGGCAATTAGTTGTTTTTATTGTTATATGGAATTGTTCTATTGGTGTGGTCAAAAACAAGTTCGCAATTAAACAGGTGAGCATAATCATAACTTTTGTTTCTTAAACTGAAACCATCAAGCGGTTTTCTGTTCATTAATAAAATGGAATTTGTGCTATTTGAAATTGTGGATAGAGAAGTTTTATCATCTGTTTTACAAAATAATTTAAATCCTGCATCGTTCAGCATTTTTTGTTTGTTTGTGTAATTCCCATTAACAAATATTTCGGGTTCGTTGTTTTGATACATATAAACTGAAGTTTTTCCTATGATTGGGATAACTTCATTTTCAAAGTATGATATTTCTTTTGCAAACTCCATATCAGATAAAGAATTCATACCAGATTTTCCATACCCATGGCTTGCAAATTCCCAACCAAGATTTTTTAATTTGTTAACAACTTGCAAAGCTTTTTTTATTTCGAACCTGCTTGTTGCATTTGTTCTTTGTGTTCGGTAGCCAAGTATTCCGTCATATCCATTTAAGCAAATAATACCACGTGCTCCGTTAAAACTAAAATCAGGGTGTTCTTTAATAAAACTTTCCATTATTGTAACAAATTCGTTATTATATGTAACTCTATCTTGAATACTTTTTTTGCTTGTGTATGTTGCAATATTTCCGTTTCTATCTAATATTATTTTGTCAACCATGCCTTTGCTTTGTTTTTTTGATTCATAACTAACATCATCAAAAGAAAAAATTATTGGTTTTTTGTCTGGTGGCAACATTAATTTTTGTTTAACAACATTGTTGTTATCGGTTGTATATATACTGTTTATGTTAATTAATATGTAGTTTTTGGCATAAAGTTCGTTTAATATGTTTTTAAATTCTGTTGGAGTTATGTAGTTATTATCTAATTCTTTGCTTAAACTGTTTTTGGGGTTTAAGGCTATTTCGGGGTAAGCTAATAAGCAATGTGTGTATAGGTGTTCAATTTCTCCTTTGTATTCAACAAGTGAAGAATTTTGAATTTCTGCTTTATTAAGTTTTATTAAGTCGTTTATAGTTTCATCATTTATATAATATTTATGTTTGCTGTTTAGTAGGTTTAATGCTAGAGTGTATTCTTTGTTTTGATAATATGAGTTAGCGGTGCTAACTAATATTTTTTTATATTCTTTTATTAGTTTTGCATATATGCTATTTGAATTTTTTAAAAGCAAAAAATCTTTTGCATTAACAAAATCTAAAGTATTAATTGCTTCTTCAAATTTGTTTTGTTGTGTTAAGGTTATAACTTTATTTAACGTTTCGCTATATTCCAATTCCTTTTCCAAAGTTTTAATTGGTGTTGCATAAATGGTTTGCCTATTATTGTTAGTAAAAAAATTAATTAACAATGCAGTTGTTGTTAAAAATGCAAAAATTAAAAAGCACAAAATTATATTAATAATTTTTTTTAATAGCATAAAAACCTCTTTTAGTTAGTATGCGAAAAAAAGCTACTTTTATTAATGTTTTGTTATGTTTAAAAAAATTAATTCTTGTTAATAATTAGCAAACGGAGCTTATATGAAGAAATTGTTGCTTTTAATGATTGTTGCTTTCTTTTTGCTAAATATAAAAGTGTTTTCCACGTATTCAGTTTGGGAATATAACTTTAGCGATAATGCAACCGCATATATTAGTTGTTCAAAACAAATAAATTCTAATAATTATGATTGCGTAAAAAACGGAAATGAGTTTATTTACACATTAAAATTTTGTGAAGTTAAAAATTTTGTTAATAATAGTGATTCTGTTTTGGGAATTACTGTTAAAGAAAGTTCACAAAATTTTGAAATTTATAATTTTATAGAATTTTTTGATTGTGATGTTGTTAAGGTAAACGAAACAGAAAATTACATAGAGTTGCTTTTATATTCAAAAGAATTAAATAATTACGCAGTTGTTGAAAATAGAAAAGTTAACACTCAAATAATAATAAAAAAGGATGTGATTAAAATTGGGTATCCTGTAATTTTGCAAAGTTTTTAAAATTATGTATAAGATTTAAAAAAAGTGTAAATTATTAAACAAGTTTAAGGAGGATTTAATAAAATGAACAATAACAGAATAACAGCAAAAGATAAATTAGTTGCGTTTCTAAAAAAATATGGTTATATATTTGCGTTGGCAATTTTAACAATTGTTATGACAATTATTATTAGTGTTTCTGTCACAAAACCGCAAGATATAAATGAGCCGGTTGACAACGAACCAGTATCATTTTATATGCCTGTTGTTAATGCAACAATAGAAAAAGGGTTTAGTGATACAGAATTAAAATTTAATGAAACATTGAATCAATGGGAAGCTCATAAAGCGGTTGATTTTAAAGTTGCAGATAAAACTGAAGTGTACGCTGTTTTAGATGGAAAAGTTATTGACGTTCAAACAAACTATTTAAAAGGAACAACAGTTATTATTGAACATAGTAACAACATAAAAACTGTTTATTCTTCTTTGGCAGAAGATGTTAGTGTTAAAAAAGGTGACACTGTTAAACGTGGTGCTTTAATTGGAAAAGCTTCTAACACTGCAAATTCAGAATTAAAAACAGGAGCACATTTACACTTTGAAGTTTTAGAAAATGATGTTGCTGTTGACCCTGCTAATTATTTAAATATTGAAGAAAAATAGTATTTTGCTTTACAAGATTTTATAAATGTTTTATACTACCAAAGGTTAAACATGGAGGTATTGTATGACATTTGATAGAGTTAAAGAACTTTTATCTAAACAATTAAACATAAAACAAGACAAGATTAATTTAGATAGTAAAATTTTAGAAGATTTAGGTGCAGATTCTTTGGATGTTGTTGAATTGCTTATGACTTTAGAAGATGAATTCGGAGTTGTTGTTAGTGATGAAGAAGCAACAAACTTAAAAACTGTTGAAGATATTGTAAAAATTATAGACGCAAATAATAAGTAGTAAAAAGAGCAATTTGCTCTTTTTTTTGTTTAAATTTAAAACAGTATAAAATTAAAATTTGTAGAATTTTGTAATAAAAATAAACAAAAAGTCATATTTTGTATTAATAACTTTTTTTGAGGTTGAATATGGCTAAATGTTTAAAAAGATGCGAAATTCTTGCAAATTATTTATTAGAAAATAATACCACCATAAGAAAATGTGCTAGCTTTTTTGGTTATAGTAAAAGTTTGGTTCATTTGGAAGTTTCAAAAAAATTAAAACAAGTTAATCACAAACTTTATTTAAAAGTTAAAATTTTGTTAGATAAAAATTTTAAAGAAAAAAATATTAGAGGTGGCATGGCAACAAAACAAAAATTTTTAAAATTGAAAAACAAAAAGAACGACTAATCGTTCTTTTTTTCTTGTTTTAAACTTTGTTTAATAAATTGTTTTTTATTTAAAGGCTTTCCTTTTTTGCCATACATTTGGTTTAAAAGATTATATCTTTCTGGATGAACAAGCGCTGTAAAAATTCTATCTTTAGCAAAAGGAACATCTTTTTTTATTCCATCAATTAGTTCTTTAACAAATTCTCTTTTTGTGTGTTTGTTTGCGGGGCATGGGTTTTTAAAAATTGGCAAATCTTTGCTTGCACTTTTAATAAATTTTTCGTCTGTGAAAACAAGTGGTCTAATAACGGTTATTTTGGTTTTAGACATGTATGTTTTAGGCATAAAAGTGCTAAGTCTTCCTTCATATATCATACTAAGAAAGAATGTTTGAATAATATCGTCTAAGGTATGACCTAAAGCAAGTTTTGTAATGCCAAGTTCTTTGGCTTTGTTTGATAGTGCGCCCCTTCTCATTTTACTGCATAACGAACAAGGATTTTTTTCCTTTCTTTCTTCAAAAACAATATCATAAATATTGGTTCTAATAATGTGCAAAGGAACATCAATTTCTTTACAAAATTCCTGCAATTTTTCAAGATTTGTGTTGTTATACATATCCACTGTTATTGCACAAAGTTCAAAGTTTTTGCAATCAAATTTTCTGTATATACTTAATGCTTTTAAAAGCACCATACTGTCTTTGCCACCAGACACTCCAACAGCAATTTTATCGCCATTTTCTATTAATTTATATTCTTCATCACATTTTCTTAATAAACTAAGAATTTTTTGCATAATTAATTCCTTTTTTTGTCTTTTGAATTAAAAAAAACAACTAACATTTTTTATGTTTTTTGTTGTTGAAAAAACACGAAAAAAGTATTATTTTGTTTGACTAATATTAATAAAAATTTTATACTAATTTCGATTAGTTATATTATATATATTAATTATTATTAATTCAACAAAATTTTGCAAATAAAATTTTGAAATTTATAAATACTAACATATAAGAAAAATGGAGAAAATTATATGAAACATTGGCTTGGGAAATTATCAGTTGCAGTATTAATGTTTTTTGGAAGCATTTTTATGCTGGTTGGTTGTGGCAACCCATATTCTGGCTTGTCTATAAAAACCGATAACACTGAAGTTTATTTGTATGTTGACACTGATGAAAACGGAGATTTAGTAAAAACAAGTCAAGAGTTAACTGTTAGTGTTGATGGTGCAAAAAGTGGTGTTAGCACAGATGTTTTGTATGAGATAGAAGATAAACGTTATGCTAAAGTTGAAAGTGTTAAAAAGGATGGCAATAAAACTATTTTAACAATTGTTCCAGAAGGTAACACAATAGCAGATACTGTTTCAGGAACAACTTACATAACCTTAACAACCAAAGAAGGAAACAAACAAACCAAGGTTAAAATTATTGTTGAAAAGAAAATTAAGAACGTTTCTTGGTCCACTGAAAGAATAGGCATTCAAAGAAATTCTTTTTTAAATTTGTATAATTGGTTAGTGTTTGACCCAATTGATACTTCTGAAAACAAAATGGAATTTACTTTGCTTGATGAGGAAAGTAAAAATAATGCAAATATAACAGAAAATGGAATTTTAACAATAAACAGCAATGCTTCTTTTGTTAACAACAAAGATGATAATGGCGTTGGCTATGTTAATATAATCGCAAAAAGCAAAAACAAAACAGACCTTGTAACAGCTGTTGCTAGGGTTTACGTTATTGATGTTATAAATGTTAAAAATTTCACAGTTAGATTAGAGCAATCAAATGCAACAGATTTAGATTTAAAACCAAATAGTAACAATGAATACAGCATTATGCTTGGAAAAGAAAATATTGGCAATCTTGAATTAAATAATGCAAACATTTTAATTTTGCCAAGTGATAATTCTGTTGTTAACAGAAATTATAGCATCACAGTTAAAAGCATTTCTAACAGCAAAGTTGTTGATGTTCAAAAATTTAACGAAACTTTTAACTTTAGTGCAATAAACGCAGGCAAAGCAGTTGTTGAATTTAATGTCGAATACAACAATTACGAAGGACAATTTACACAAACAATTAAAGTTAATGTTGAAGTTAAAGAAAAAATTCCAACAAGTTTTGAAATAACAAACGAAACATTAAATGAAGTTGTTAATGAAAATGATTTATTGTATGTTTTTGATACATATAACAAAACACAAACTTCAGATGTTGTTGCTGATTATTTAAAATTAAGAGTTTTTGTTAATTCAGATTTGGAAAATTTAAAATTTAGAGTTAGTTTTAATTCAAATGGTTTGCCGGGGTTTGATGCTAGCAAATTTGAAATTTTAAACAGCAAGGGTGAAAACATTCAAGGCACGCTTGTTGAAAACGGAAGTTATATTTATATCAAACACAAAGTGACAGATGAATCTTTAAATGATATGGAAAATTGGGAAAAGTTGCCACAATTAAAGTTTACAATGCAATTTAACTTAAACCCAAATGGAAATACAGCAGACAAATACAATGATTATCAAAAATTTGAAGTTAAAGAAAGAGTTGTTAATCTTGTGTTTAAAAGAGGAGTGTTCTTAGATGACGAAAATATGCCATTAATTAAAAAAATTAATTTGGCAGAAAGGAAAGATATAAACACTCCAGATAGCGATAAAATTGTTTTATTAACATTGCCAGAAGGAACTGAATATGGCGATATCATAAAAAGTATTGTTGTTGCAGATGATAGTTTAGTTACAATTCAAGTTGAAGGGAATGTGGTTTACATTGTTCCTAATTCAAACTTAAAAACAGGAACAACAACAATAGAAGTTCAAACATTGTTGGGACAAAACAGAACTTGTGAAGTTTCTTTGTTTATTCCAAATGCATACAGAAATTATATTGATTTACAAAGCTCACCATTCTTCATAACAACAAAAAATTACAATGAAAGCATAGGCTCTATTTTTGAAATTGGGTATTCATATTTTTCAATAAACCCAAACGGTGAAATTTTGCAATTAGTATATGCGGAAGAAAGTGATATTCCATTAACTGAAGAGCAAATTGCAACAAATGCAATTATTGATGAATTAAATAAATCAATTTATAATGGTGGCGGATATTTTGTTAAAGATAACGTTACATATTACAAAACAATAAACCAAATAACTTTCTTAACAAATTCAACTGTTGAATTTAATGCTTATAACTTTATAGTTGACCAAGAAAATGCGCCAACTCCTTACTTGTTAAAGAATAACGAAATAGTTTTAAGCATTTCTAGCAGTGTTTATGGAAAAACAGATGGGGAAAGTTTAAGCATAACAACTAATAATGTTGAAAGTGAGGAAGATTGGAGTTCTGAAAATCCAAATAGCGGAGTGAATGTTAACTTTGCATATTTAGGCGTTGATGAAAGTGGAAACAGACTTCAAGCATACACTCAAAATAAGTTTGGAATAAAAATTGTAAAACCAATAAGACAAGTTCAATTAAACAAAAACTTGGTTGAACTTTATATGGAAGAAAGTGTTGGTGCATTAAAACAAAATTTGAGTTCTTTCCAAATAACAATTACTAACAGCGAAAATGGAAAACTTTTAGTTGATGCTGGAAACGAAAGTTTAAAAATAACTTATCAATTAACAGACCCAAACAAAGTTATATACAATATCATTGCTGGAAGTGGAACTATTTATTCTGTTAAAGTTGACGATATTATTGAAGTTAGCAATTCTGGCTTGATTAAAGTTAGAATAAGTGCAGACTTAAACAACTTTATTTTGGAAAACAATATTGTTGCACAAGATGTTTATAAGCAAATATTGCAACAAAACATTAATGTTAAGGTTACAGTTGGAATTCAACAATTTAACAAACCTATATTGCCAGAAACTGTTACAGTTTCTATAAAATATGCAGAGAAAGTTAATAATATTTTAACAAATGTAACAAGCAAGGGAATGTATTTCTCAACCAACAAAACAGAACAAAAAACAGTTAAAGTTAATGTTGAAAGAGGAAGTGCAACAAATAAAAATGTTTATGTTTTAGACCCAAATGGAGCTTTAAACTTCACAGGGTTGGATGAATTTGGAAGAATTAACTTATCAAATTTTGAATTCACAGTTTCTCCAAAACAATATGCCGGTGCAGAATTTTATATTTATCTAGCAAGTGAAGATAGTGCTGTTTATAAAAATGTTAATGGTGAAATGGTCGCACCAGATATTAACAATTTAAAAGTTAGTGACTTTGACAGGGTTGTCCCAATCAGGGTAAAAATTGCCGATGGTAGCGATGCATATCCATATGAAATTTACAATGCTAATGACCTTATGGAAATGGGATTAGATAAAAACAAAAATAAAGCGTTTGTTTTGGCAAATGATGTTGATTTATCTAATTATTCAAACTTTGCAAGCATTAAAAACTTTGAAGGTAAATTAAACGGACAATTTAGATACATTTCTGGGGAAGAAGTTGTTGTTGAGCAAAACTACATAACAAACTTAAAAATAAACGCAGTTGCAACAAGTGAAAATAACAACTTTGGTTTATTTGCAAACTTAAAATCTGGTGCAGAAATAAAAAATTTAATAATTCAAAATGCAAACATAACTGTTAATACAAATTTAGATAACATTAATGTTGGTGTTGTTGCAGGAACTAACGAAGGCAAAATTAGCAACGTTATAGTTAACTATGCAAAAATCAATGTTCAAACTGCAAATGTTAACAACAGTGTTAATGTTGGTGGAATTGTTGGTGTTAACAATTACTACATTCAAGGAAACTTAGAACAACAATCTGATGTTGAAATAACTATTAATTGTGTTAATGAAAGCAAAACAGATGTTTTAAATGAATTTAATGTTGGTGCAGTTGCAGGTTTGTATTATTCAAATATAACAGATGCCAAAATATCAAATTTTGATATTGCAACAAGCATAGTTGTGTTAGAAAACAACGAAAGTGCAATAAATGCTGAAAATGTTAATGTTGGTGGAATTGTTGGTAAAACAAGTTTAAGCAACAATAAGGCATTAATTGAAAATAACTCTTTATTAAATTTAAACATTGTTTCAAATGGTAATGTTGGTGGAATTGTTGGCTTTGCGGAAGATGTTGTAATAAGCAACAACAACTTGCAATATGGTTCGAGTGCAATAAAACCTTCTATTAATGTTGCGATGGGCAATGTTGGTGGAATTGTTGGTTACGCAAATAATAATGTTGAAGTTAAATATTCATATTTGAATAACTTTAATGCCAACCCATTAGATGGAATTAATTATTTAGGGAATATAACAATAAAAGAAAACATAAATTCTGTTAATGCAGTTTATGTTGGTGGAATTATTGGTTTTGTTAACAATAATGTAAATATTAACAACTCATATGTATCAGGAGATATTTACTCAGAAAATTCAAATGCTTATATTGGCTATTTTATTGGTGGTGCAACACAAGAAAACAAAAATGCCTGTGCAGTTGAAAATTCATATTTTATTGGAAATGTTAAAAACACAATAGAATCTAGTAATGCATTGTTGCCAATTGGAACAGGAAAAGAATTGGAACAACAAGATGCTCCAAAAGAATTAAGTTATGTTGATTCTGAAACAGGTGAAACAAAATATGTTTACTACTATATTCAAACTTCGGGAGTATATTTTGTTGATGGCATAAACATTAAAAATTCATATGTTAAAGCAAACTATAATGTTGGAACAAGTGAAGATGTTGTGAACATTTCAAACTTAATTAGAACAACAGACTTTGCAAGCAATGTTGTGTTGTTTAACGACAACTCATTGCCTCAATCACAAGAGTTCTTTAAGTTGTTGCCAACTAATGCTTTATTAAATAATGCAGAATTTGATTTGTATGTGAGCGACCCTTTTGTTGAAAAAACAACAGAAAATGTTAATAGAGCAATAATGCAAGCAAGAAAATTCGTTTGCTCAACTTGCAAATATGAATATAAAGAAATACCTGAAGATGGAGTTTGCGAAAACCCTGATTGTGAATCTCATTCAAACGAAACAGGAAAAGCAACATTTATTGAAGTTTTGGGTGATACAGAAGGCATTTATAATGCATTGAAATTTGTTTGTCCGTCTTGTGGAAAAGAATATGATTCATTAACTCCAGACGGTTTGTGCGATAATACTGCTTGCACTGGTGTTACAGATGAAGATAAAACTTTAGTTGAAGATTCAATTAGCAGTCCTATAAAATACATTTGTCCATCTTGCAAAACACAATATATTGAAATGACTGATGATGGTTTATGTGTAAATCCTAACTGTCCTGCTATTTCAGTTGAAGAAAAAACATTGGTTGAAAATCCTTATGTAACAGAAGGACATCAATCTGTTGTAAGTTCAATTTTAGAAACTGCAGTTTCAAATTTAAGTGATGCAGATTTTAAAGCATATGGTTTTAACATTGCAAATGAAGGTGACCAAATTTCTGATAACACTGTTTGGTTTAAGAGTGCAAAATTGAACAATAATTTGCCTGTGTTATTTAAAGAAAACAGCAAAACAGATTTATTGTTAACAGTTATTCCAACAGTTGTTGATTACGAATTTGGAAATGTAAATTATTCAAACACTGCATTCATTCCTTTAACAAATAAAGCAATTGTTTTCTATAATACATCTGAAACAAATTCTGGTGTTAAAACAAATGAATACGAAATTGTAAAAAACGTTGGTGGAGAAACAACAACTGCCGTTGTTAAAGATAAATTCTTATACATTTACTTTGGTTCAGACATTCAAATTGATGGAATTAATTTTGATGTTTATAATTCTTATACAATTACAGCAAGCAATTCTAATGTTAAATTTATTTCTAATTCATTAATGCAAACACTTGCAACAGGTTATACAACATTAACAATTCAATCTGTTATAGATGAAAGCATTAAGGCGGAAGTTCAATTGTTTGTAACAACAGGGGTATCCGATGTTAACATTTATAAAAACGGAAGCACAGGAAACTCTGAAAATATAATAACAGGCAGAGAAACAGAGCAAGAAACATCACTTTCTGAAGAAATGAATTTAATTGTAAACGAAGAAGCAACTTATTATGTTGATGTTGAAAATATTATTGAAAATGTTCAATTCACAAAATCTACAAATATCGGTTATATTCTAGAAATAAAAAGTTATGCAAGTAACATTAAAACAATTAAATTAAATGATGAAGTGGTTGATTTAACAGACACTTATAAGCAATTTGTTTTTGAAAATTTAGGTTCTTTTAAAATTTCAACTTTGGAACAAGGCACTGTTATGTTAAAAATAACTCCTTATATTAAAACAACTGAAGAGTTCAGTAGTTTTGAAATTAACGGAGTTAAAATTGGTGGATATTTATTAAATAATCTACAAAACAAGAACTTAACAAAATATTATTTAATGCAAATACAGGGTATTGCGGAAAAACCACAATTAGATAATACAAACATCATTAACATTGATCCATATGGAACAACAAAAGAAGTTAAAGTTAAATACACAACTCCAAACGTTGTTCAAAGTGGAACAGATTATGTTATTAATGAAAAATTAAATATGTTTGTTTACAACGAAGATGGTTCTGTTAAATTTAATGTTATTGATTTAGCAAGTGTTGAATTAAACGTTACAAATTCTTTGGATGTTCAAAATCAAACTTCAACAAACACAAGAAATATACCTTTATATTACAAGGTTGTTAGCAAATCTCAAATTGTAAAATCAAGCAATAAAGATGGTATGTATGAAGTTACATTTGGAATTGTGTTTATATCAAATGCTGAGTGGTTTAAGTATAATATTGGCGGAATTTCTAATTATATTGTGGAATTCTCGGCAGAAACAAATTCTAAGGAAGTTGTTAGCTTTAATTTGAATGTTGAAAGAACTTCTCTTTCTCAAATAACAGCAAACTATTATCCTAGTGGTGAAGTTGATTCTACAGGCAATATTAATCCAAACGAAAACGAAAGCTCAACAATAGTTCCAGACCAACAAGGTTTGTTGAAAATAAACTTATATCCAGAAATAAATAATGCAGATTACATCGTTATAACAACTTCAAGTGAAAATGCTCAATATATTGGATATAAACAATATATTGGAAATGTTGATTATGAGTTGGGTGAAATTAAGTCATACGAACAAATTCAACAAAGCTTGGGTATATATGAAAAAGGTAACGAAAAAGGCGTTAAGTTAATTAACCAAAGTTTGTCTGTTGGAACACAAGGTATTCAATTTAACGGTGATTTATATGTTGGAATTGTTTTAAGTAAAAATGCCCCACAAAACAGTTCAATAACATTTAATATAAGGGCATTTAAAAACAATTCAGAAATAGAAATTTTAAGTATTCAAAAAACTTTAAACATAATTCCTTTGCCAAGAATTGAAATGTTTGTTAACGGAACAGATAAGGAATATGTTGTTGCTTCTGGTAACAGTGTTAATTTAAACGTTAATTTGTTTAATTATAACATTGAAACAGAGGGTGAAATTCAGTTTAGTAATTTTTCAACATTTGTAAGTGGAAGCACAGAGAAAGTAAGAGTTGAAAAAGTTTCAAACACTTCTTATAAAATTGTTTCAGATGCTGATTGTCCTGTTGGAAATGTTATAGTAACAGGAAGCATAACAAAAACATTAAACGGTTTTTCAACAACGGTTGAAGATTCTGTAACAATAAAATTTGTTAAATACAAATTGCAAAGTGTTGCTGTTGAAAATGTTGCAAGTGGTGTTATGGAAGTGTTAAATGGAGTTACAAATCCATTAAGCGTAACATTAAATGCAGAGTATAACAGCGAAAACGCAACAGAAGTTTTATCTCAAAAGTCATATTTGGAGAAATTGGCTGCTGGTAGAGAATATTTTAACGGAGAAGAAACATACAACAATTGGTATGCGTACACAGGAAACACTTCAACACAACTTGTGATAGGTGCTGACTATAAAGACATAAACTTTAGCCGCATAACAACAGGAAATTCAGTTGCATTTGCAATTAAAGGTATTGCAAATTCTTCAAACTATAATACTCAATTAAGGTTCGAAATAAAATACACTTATAACGACAAAACAGGATTCCCAGAAATAATAACTTCAAATGACAATGTTTCTGAATATTATTCATTAACCTTTGATTTTGCAGTTTATGTTAAGGATAATTCAACTTATGACCATCCAAATCCAATAACAACAGTTGAACAGTTAAAAAATATGCAGGCAGGTGCTGACTACATATTGTTAAACGACATAGTTTTGTATAATTGGACCCCAATTGATTTTGTTGCTTCATCTTTAGATGGTAATGGTTTTAGATTAATTTTAGACAAATTTGATTTTTCACCATTTAATGGAAGTTCGTCAATTTCAGCGGGAATATTTAGTTCGGTTGCAAACAAAAGTGTTTTAAAGAATATAACAGTTGATATTGGAAACATTTTAATTTCAAAAGATGAAGTTAATGCGTTCTATAGTGAAGGCGTTGATAAAATTCCAGAAGAAAATAGTTATATCAACTTAACACAATTTAGTTCTGTTACATTTGGAACATTGGCTGGAACAAATTCTGGAACTATAACAAATTGTAAGGTTATAAGTTCTAGTATGCCATCATCAAACTCTGAAACTTATGATAACAAGAACACAATTATGCACGTGTTCACAAATAGGTCTCCACAAATAACAAATAGTGTTGTTGGTGGACTTGTTGGCATAAACAATGGTTCAATAAACAATTCATATGTTGGAACTCCAACTCAAAGCGATTCAAATGCAAACAATTTAATAAAAACAATTTCTGTGGGTGTTGCAAATAAAGATTCAAACACTAACGCAATGAATAGCGAATTTAATGTTTATCCTTTCTTTATTGCAGGTAGCTCATATGTTGGAGGATTTGTTGCAACAAACAGCGGAATAATAACAAATAGTTACACTTCTAGTTTAGGTTTAATTAACTTAACAGAAATAAACACAAATAACCAAACTGCTGGCTTTGTAGTTACAAACTCTAGCAATGCAGAAATTATCAACAGTTTTGCACAAGGTGCTAACATTGAAAATTATAGAGCAACAGACACAAACATTTATATTTCAACTAAAGGAAATTTAGGTGGATTTGTATTTAACAATGCTGGAACAATAAATAATGCATTTAGTAATGTTGCAACAAAACAAAACAGTGGAAATTCTGGAGGATTTGTTTTCCAAAATTCTGGCACAATAAAAAATGCATACACAACAAGTAAGATTGCGCAAAATAGTAATTTAAACGGAAACTTTACAGGTTTAACATCTGGAAACTTTAATAACACAGGTGTTTATGAAAATTGCTACTATATGGTTCTTCCAACAGAAACTCAAAACGAAAAAGAACCAGCAACAGCAATTGTTGCCGAATTGCCAAGTGAAGAAGACGTAGAAAACGAAAATTCACAAACAAATGCGTTTAGAAACAGCGGAACATTTAATGGATTCTTGTTTACTTCAGGTTCTGGTACAGATGGAATTTGGAAAATGCCTTCAAATCCACAAATGGGACCACAATTAATAACTTGTGAGCAAACAACATTCTCCTTGCGTTCATTAGTTAGTGTTCAAAACGACATTCATAACTATGAATATTCAATTTCAAATCCATACGGAAATGCAAACAACCCAATATTAATTAACACACCTGAAGAATTTGTTACATTCTTATTAAACAATAGTGTGAATGTTGATGTTTATGATATTGCAACAGGTGCAACAAGAAAGGTTCCTGTGTTTGGAATTAAACCATCTAGCGCAACAGATGGAAGCGAAATTAAAAGTAGTGGCGCTTATAGTGTTAGACTTATAAATAATTTGGATTTCTCAAATATTGTGTTGGATGGTGACCAATATCAAGTTGATGGCAAGAAAATTAAGGATTTAATTTTCTTAGGCGATTTAGATGGTAACGGCTTCACAATAAGTAATTTATCTTTAGTTGAAACAAATAAAGATGAAATTAAGGAAAACTTTGGCTTGTTTAATCAAGTTGGTTTGTCAGAAATTCAATTAGAATTGTTAAGTAATGCAAACGAAAATCAAGTTGTAAATAGCGTTATAGAACAAAAGCCAAATCTAAAGAATTTGAAATTCACATTTAGTAACATTGATGCATCATCTGTTGTTAAAGTTGGTGGTATTGCAGGCTCAATTTATGGTGCAAACTTATATAATATTTCAGTTTCTTATACAGGAACAGTTTCTGCAAGAAACGTTGTTGGTGGCGTTGCAGGTTTAATTGAAAGCACAAGTTTTGAAGGAAAAGTTGTTAGCCCACAATTAAACGAAGTAACTGTAAGTGGTTTAAGTGCCAACACAAGTTATCACAGCGCAAACGGCGTTAAAACAGATTATGCTGTAACAAATAGTGGTTACGCAACAAATGGTAATAATAAAATAATATTTAACTCCTATAAAGAGTATGAATCTTTCACAGGAGATGGAAGAAAAACAGATTATTTTAATAATTTAAAACAAATTGCATATGCTGGTGGAATTGCTGGTGTGTTAAATGCTGAAAACAGAGAAAGCTTTAAACTTACAAGTTTGAATAAAGATGTTAAGTATTTAAGAGATGGTACAGATTCAACAATTCAACAACTTTATGTTAAAAATAAATTAGTGTTATTGTCCGAAAATGCCGGTGGTTTATTTGGATATGTTGGAAATAACACATTGGTTAAAAACTCTAAACTTGAAATTGCAGAAAAGAGCGATAATAACAATGCATACACAAAGATTGTTGCGTACAATTTTGCGGGTGGTATCGTTGCAGAAAACTATGGCGGATTAGAAAAAGTTCGTGTAGAGTATCCAAGTGAAATTCAAATTCAATATGATGCAATTTTGCAATCTGGCATGATGGTTGGATATTCTGATATTTTCAAACCAAATTCAGTATCCGGAGTTCAAGATATCTCATTAACTGCTGTTGGTGGAATTGCAGGTTATTCAGAAAAAGGCAGTATTATAGATTCATATTCTAAAATTAATGTTGTTAATAACTATGCAAAATCTGCTGGTGGTGTAATTGGATTTGCAAAAAACAATAATTTCTTATCACACGTTTACACAACAGGAGATGTTTACGCACAATATAATATTGGCGGTATTATTGGAACATATTATTCAAAAAGCACAGACAATAAACTAATTTTAGATTATGTTTATGGTGTTAATGCTTGGAATACAAGCACAAATGGAGAAACTTCTTATAATTTTGCTAAAAACATACTAAAACCATATTACTTAAAAGCGGTTAATGGCACATATAATGGTGTTGATGCTTATAATTTTGAAGTTAAAATGCCTTTGTATGGTAATCAAAAAGTTGTTATTAGTGCCGACACTTCGGATGGAAATTATGAAAGTTTTGAAAAAGAAAGGTTAGAAGAATTAAGCAACATTTTTGCAAGTCAAACTAATTATATTGGAAGCATAGTTGGAAGAATAAATAATGCTAATTCGGATGCAATTGTTGCAAATACTGTAACAAGTGCAGAATTGCAAATTATTATTGATAAAGCAAGACTTGTTCAATCAGTTAATGGTTTAAGTGATAACCAAGTTATGGCAACAGTTATTGGCTCAACCTTCTCAAATGCTAAATTGGAAAACGATTCCGTAACAAAAGTATGGCCAAGCAGCAAAAAACCTAATGTTATGGGTTCGATAATTTCTTACGAAAATGTTGAAAGTGTTGGTTCTAATGATAATTATTTAACTGCTATTAAAGGTGAAGAACCTGTTAAAGATGGTTACGGAAATCAAAAATATGTAACAACAACTTTGGCAACAAATTCGGCATTGTCAATAATTGCAAATAATTTCCAAGCATGGGAAGTTGATGCTGAATTGCGTTCTGAAATAGCAACTGAAAAAGCAAGCAATATTTGGAAAGTTGAAGCCACTTTCCCAGATTATATTTCGGGAATTTATTCACACGTAACTTCAATATCAGATGTTGAAAGCTTTAGAAATGCAATGCAAGTTGAAACTAAAAATAAAACTTTAATTTTAGCTCCATCAAGTTCTGATTACGCTATAACTTTAGACCAAAATTCAAAAGTTAATAAAACATTTGAAGGTAGTTTGTTAGGGGTTACAAAAAACGAACAAAATCCAAAAATAATAATTAATTGTGTAGATACTAATTCCAAATTATTTGAACTATTTGCATCAATGCAAAACGCAACAATTATGAATGTTGATTTTGAAATTGTTATAAAAGAAGAAAACGTTGGAGTTAATAGTTTTGGAGATAATTCTGATAGTAGATCTAAATATTTTGGTATCATTGCAAGACAAATGATTTCTTCAACCTTTGTTAATAATAATGTTTCTGTAACAATAAATACAGAATCTGGAAAAACTTCAATAACTTTAACAGATTCTGGTGCAGAGAACTTTGGCTTGTTGTTTGGAAATGTAACTTCAAGTAATGTTTCAGTGGTAGACATAACTTGCAATTCAATAGCTGAAGATTCAATAGGAATAATCAATTCTGTTGGAAATCAAAAAATTGGCAGAAATATTGGTGTTTTTGCTGGAACAATAACTGGTAAAACCACATTAAATTATGTTAATACAAAGAACTTTAATATTTATGTTGATTATCAAAATGTTAAATCAACATATGAAAACTATAATTTTGGAACACTTGCAGGTTTAGTTGATAGTAGTAGCATTTCTAACATTAACAATGTTGGAACTAGTGAGTTGCAAAACTTTGTTGAAACAAACGAAGTTAACCAAAATGTTAATGTTAAAGTTCAAATAAACGCTGAAAAAACAGTTATGCAAATTGGTGGCGTTGTTGGTCATTTGCAAAGCAGTACACTTCAAAATGTTATTGCATATGGAAATCTAAATTATTCTACACAAGATAATTTAACAACCGCTTCTGTTGGTGGTGTTGTTGGATACAATCAAAACTCTAATTTATCTAATATTCAGTTTAACGCATATATTGATGAAAATAAGTGTGTTCAAAGAATTGCTAATTCTAATATCACAGTTTCTTCTAACAATACTATGTATGTTGGCGGAATTGTGGGTTTGATTGGTAATGGGGGTTTAACTGGTAGTATTATTGAACAAAATAATGGCGTTCAATATAGCGCAAATATTAATGGTGCAAATATTGACGTTTCAAATGCAACATTAACTGCAACTGCCGAAATAGGTGTTGGCGGAATTGTTGGTAAAGCAATTTCAACTTCAAGCAAAACTCAAGTTAACATTTGGAATGCTGTTAATTATGGCGAAATTTTAGATAATATCACAGTTCAAGAAAATAACACATACATAGGTGGAATTGTTGGAATTATTAATGGTGTTAATATAAGCGATGTTGCAAATAGAAACAACATTACGTTATATGAAGATAAAATTAAAGCATATATTGGTGGAATAGTTGGTTCAACAACCAAAACTTCAACAAAATATGCGTCAACAATAAACAATTTTGCATCTTATGGTAATATTGAATTTAGTGTGGCAGGGTCAAGTGGAAAAACAACAACACTTAAATATTTAGTAGGCGGTGTTGCAGGTAGTGGCTCTAGAATAAACATAACAAACGGTTACTTTGTTGGTAAGTTAATAAACTTTGTAAGCACAAATAGCTATTTAAATGGTATAACAACTAATGAAATGACAAATTATTCCGACAGCAGAGATTCTTCAAAAATTTATTATATCTTGGAAAATGTTTTAGGTGGAGATAATAAATTTGTTGTTTCAATTGTTAACTTTAGGGGCTATAGTGTTGGTGAATTAATAGTTGAAGGAATTGTATATAAAAATCTTGCAACAAATGGCAGTGCTTTTGTTGGCAAAGGCGATTTTATTGTTCCTGTTTTAAAAACTCTTCCAGATTTAAAATTAAATGAATATAGTTATTTGAATTTTAATAACATGGAAGTTGTTCAACTTTCAACTGATAATGTTGCTACAATTGAAAACAACAAAACAACATTAATAGTGGGTTCTGGTAAAATTAAAATGCCAACAACATTTAACGGAATGTTAATAGGTGTTAAAGATTCACAAGGCAATTATCCAACAATTGAGCTTGGTGCAAATTCTCAATTGTTAGAAACTAACGATGGTTCAATTGTAAATATTTCAGTAAAAATTGATACTCAAGCAAGTTTGAAAAATAAAAATACATTTGGAATTTTAGCAAACACTAATACAATAAATGGTTATATTTCAAATGTTGTTGTTTATGGTTATAATAACGAAGCACTACAAGATGTTGACATTTCAGCATTTGTTTACACAAATAAAGGCAAAATTTTAAACAGTGGTTCTAGTGTTTGGTTAATGGGTGAAGTTAGTGGAAACTCAACTTTATATGCATTAATGAACGAAAATCTTGAACAAGGATATGTTGATGGAATGTTCTCAACATCTCAGTTCATGAATTATAAAACAGGTGCTGGATTTGAAGATGTTAATGAATATGCAATTAAAACAATTGCTAATTTATCAACATTTAAAAATGTTTACATTGCGGGTTATTTTGGTATGGCGGACGCTAGCCATAAACATGCATTAGTAGGCACAGGTAAAGTAACTTCTTTATCATATGATTCAGCAAGTTGTGGTTTAACAAATCAAACAAACGCAACAAACACATTCAAAGCAAATGCAGAAAATAATGTTTTGCAAAACTTTGGCAATTCAATGCTTAATACAGATGGAATTACAATTCCAACAAGTGTTGAATTTTCAGTTGAACAAAACGGCGATGTAACAATTTCTTCAGCTTATGTTGATTCAACTGAAAGATTGGCAATTCTATCTGAAAGAATGTTGGATTCTTGGAAAATTTCAAACATTACTTCAATAGAAGAAGTTGTTATTATAAAATCTGAATTGGATGGCGAAAATATTAATTATAAATCAAGTTCAGGAACAACATCTATTAATAAAGATGCAAAAATATATGGTAACAACAGGAAAATTAAAAATATTATAATATCTGGAACAAATGGCTCAGGTGTTGGTTTATTTGCTTCAAATACAAAAGAAATTTCTGATTTAACTTTGGAAAATATAACAGTTAAAGTTGGAAATTCTACAAGTTCACCTTCTGGAGTGCTTGTAGGGTCAGCTGAAAAATCAAAAATTGATAACATTGTTTTAATAAATGGAAGAGTTGAAGGTTCTTCTAACGTTGGCTTGCTAGTTGGAAAAGCAACAGGTTCAACAATTTCTAATATAAAACAATACGGTGTTGTTAGTGCAACAGGTGAAAATGTTGGTGGTGTTGTTGGAAATGTTGATAATTCAACATTAACAAATATTTATTCAACAACTCAAATGGCTGTAACAGGAGCACAGGCTTCTCATCAAAACATTGGTGGTATTGCTGGAAATTCTAGTGTTGTTACATATAACAACGTATATAATTTTAGTGAAAACACTGAAAACGCTAATAACTTAATAAAAAACTCACAAGGTGAAAATAGAGATATCACTGCTAAAGTGGAAGTTGGTGTTTCTTCTGGAAATAACATTGTAAATCAAAATATCGGCGGAATTATTGGTAACTCAAATAATATTACATTGCAAAATGTTTATAACTACGCACCTATCATTGCAAACGCGGGCATTAATGTTGGTGGCATTGTTGGTTGTGGTAATATTTCAAACAAAGAATTAAGCAACACTTTAAATATTAAAAATTATGCAGACGTAACAGGCGTTGGTGTTGTTGGTGGAATTGTTGGAAAGTTAACTTCAAACTTAACAGTTTCAAATTCAAGCAATAATTCAACAATTATTAATAGTGGAAGTGTTTATGCAAAAGAAAATAAAAATAATATTCCAAGTAATAATACAAATTATAATGGAAAGTATGCAGGTGGAATATTTGGTGAAATCGCAAATGGCGTAACAGTTAATTTATCTGCGTTGTCAAACTTTAATAATGCATTTATGTTAAACAATGCTGACGGATTATACGTTTCAGCTGGAACATATGCGGGAGGATTTGTTGGAATAAACAACGGAGCTATTTCTGGAAAAACAGAAAAAACAATTTTAGATTTATCTAGTAAAGTTAAATTAGAACATTCAATAACAACATTAAATTCATTTATTTCTGTTGTTTGTGCAAAAAATAATGGAACAATTTCCAACATAAAAACTGCAGAAATAGTAGAAGTTATTGATGGGTCTAACAACGTTATAGGATTAAATATTTCTAAAAACTACGTTGGTGCAGTTGCAGCAGAAAATAATGGCATAATAAGCAATTGTGAAAACAATGTTTCAATAAATGCAAGTAGCTATTCTGCTGGTGTTGTTGCATCTAATAATGGTTCTATTTCTAACTCTTTAAATAGTGGAAACATAAGCGGAGGAAACTATATTGGCGGAGTTGTTGCAATTAATAACAAAGGTGGAGTATTAAGCACACTAACAAATACTGCAAATATTAAAGGCGGAGAAAATGTTGGTGGTGTTGTTGGTTGCATTGATAGTTCCGATAATGCCGTAATTATTGGAAATTTAACAAATGGAATGAGTAATCAATTGAAATTTGTTATAGGTTCAACAAATGTTGGTGGTATCGTTGGTTTAATGAACGGTAATGCTTTAAGCACAGCAAAATTAACCAATTATGCAAACATAAACTTTGAAAAATCAAGTATTTCTTCAGATGATTATGCAAACAAAACTGGCGTAAACATTGGTGGAATTGTTGGCAGATTAAATGCTGAAATCACATTAATGTTGAACAATGGAGAAATTATTTTAGGAAACGAGGCTGTTGGTGGCTTGGTTGGTTATGCAGATACAAACGCAAAAATTAATAGTTCTAATGGAAAAGAAAATGCTATTTCAAATGTTACATTAATAATTGGAACAAAATTTGTTGGAGGAGCTGTTGGTAAAGCAACTGCAAATTTGGGACTTGTTAAAGTTCAAAATTCAGATGCCAATGCTTCGATAATAATGGGTGTTTCTGAGACAGGAGGAATCCTTGGCGGATTCACAATGGATAATTTAACTTTGGAAAAATCAAGTTCTATTAGTGGAATTGTTATCAACTATATAGGTTCTGAAAAAGAAGTTTTCATAACAGATCCAATAGAGTCATTTACATATAATTTTATGGTAAATAATAATGAAACTAATGCAAATGAAAAGATTAGTTTGTGGAATTTAGTTTACAATAAAACTCAATATTTATTAGATATTCCAGATGGTGACATTATTGGACCAAGCAATGTTGATGTTGTTAAATATCAAGAAGCTGGAAGAAGAGTTGATCACAAAAATGGAGACCCTAATAAAGACTCTCATATTGTTACAAATAGTGGAAGTTTTGATAGAGTTATACCTGGTAAAACAGAAGTGTACGATAATGGAAGATTAAAAACTTTAAATAAAATTGTGTTTAATTTAGGATTGGTTTGTGGTACACACGATATTGAAGGTTTCGATTATGAAAATAACGCAACAGATACAAATATCGAAGCGCCTATATATTCACAACGCTGGGCAATGAGATTTAATTCCACAAGACATAGCGAAACAGAAAACACATTTAATATTTACTTCGCAATGTATAAAGCAAAGGTTGCATTGCAGGGTCAAAACTCTGTAATGATAGACGAAAATGATCCAAATGTTGATTTTGGAGATTGGAATAAGGATTATGCTTCAAAATGTGCTCAATTATCATTTGTATCAAATTGGAAGTGGAATGAAACTGATAACTTTAAAAAATCTTATCTAAAATTAGTTGGAAATTCATCAAATTGGGAAAGTGCATATTTGGTTATTAATTTAGATGGAAAAGGTGATGTTTCAACTTCAAAATCTGCAACAGCAACTAGCTGGAAATATATAAACGAATAAAAAATCACGCTTAATTGCGTGATTTTTTATTTTTTTAAAAACATATTATCTCCAATTTTCAATAATTAATTTTGTTTTTATTATGTTTTAAAACTAACTTTGCATTATTATTTTTAACAATTTCAATTAATAATTTAAGTGTTTTTTCAATTATGTTTTATAATATTTTTAATTAATTTTTATATTTAATTTTTTTATTAATTTTAATATGTCGAAAATTAAAAAAACTTAAAATTTAAGCCTTTTTATTTTATTGTTAGTGTTATTATTTGACTTATTATGTTGAATTATGTAAAATTACCTAAAGGAAGAAATATTATATATATTAATATATATAATAAATTTTTATTTTAACCGACAAAATAAATAATTATTCTAATATTTCAAAAACTAAACTAAAGGTGAATGAGATGGGAAATTTTAAAAATAAACTATTAAGTGTTATGGCAGTGCTTTTTGGAGCATTTGTTATGTTTGTTGGTTGTGGCAAAGTGTCTTATGAAAAAATGAGCGTTGCAACAACAGTAACAACTGTTAACGGAACATTTAATGATGATGTTGAAATTGTTTTGGATGATGAAGACCAAAGCAATAATATTTTTACTGTTTCCGCTCAAGTTTCTAACGCACCAAAAGGTTATAACGGAGAAGTTGAAATTGGTTTTGAAATAGATAATGGCGCAATTGTAAAAGCAGGTGAAAAAACATTTTCAAATGGAAAAACAGTTCAGCAATATAAAGCAGTTCAAGCAGGCTTGCAGGTTATTAGTGTTAAAACATTGCAAGGCAACAAAAGTGATAGCATAAAAATTACAGTTGTTGAACCTGTTAAATCTGTTAACTTTAAAACAAAAAATCTTCTTGTTAAAGCAGGAAATAAAATTAACTTTTATGATATGTTAGTTTTTAACAATAACCCAAATTATTCTTCTTCAACTCAGAAAAAAGTTACATACACTATTTCGGATATTCAAGACAACATTGATGAAACAATAATTGCAGAAATGTTACAAGAGTTAAACACAACAGGTTCTATTACATTCACAAAAGATATGAATTTGCCAGAGTTTAAAATAACAGCAACAAGTGCAGTTAATCCAGAAATTTCAGATAGCATAACTGTTAATGTTGTTGATTTTGTTGAAAGTTCTCAAGTTATTTTAAAAGCGAACGATGAAGTTTTGGAAAATAACAATGGAGAATTTTCAATTGAATTAGCCAAGAACATAAATGGATTAAACATTGCAAATTTAGAGTTTGACTTTAATGTTGGTGAGGATAAGGATTTATACATTGTTAAAGCAAGTAACTTTGAAAATTCAACTCTTGCATTAAACAACCTAAGCCACATTAACAAATTCCAATTAAGTGCAATTGGAGAAACTTCAGAACCATATAAAATTACATTTACCATTTTTCATAATGACAATGTTGATGATGATTATCTAAGAACAGAAGTAACTTTAAATGTTACTGTTGTTAGTTATCCTAAAAACATAATTGTTGAAAATGAAAATGGTGAACAAGTAACAAATGTTACAATTTACAAAAATATGGCACCAGGTTCCGATGCAAAAGGTGTTCCGGTTTACGTTTATGCAATGGATAATGTTGGTTCTAACGCAAACAAAATGATTAATCAAGAAATTTTGGTAACACTTCCAATTAATAGTAAAGTTGAAGTTAGAAATTCATCTGGCAAATTATTAGAAGGCGAAGTTGTTATTAAAACAGGCGACGTATTGTATGTTAAACACAACTATGATGGAACAGCTTTAGATTCAGAAATAAATAATTTATATTTAAAATTCAAATCTGTTAAATATGCAAATGCATCATTTAATTTAAAACTTAATGTTATTAAAGGTGATATTAATTTATCAACAGCACAACCAAACATTGATATAAATTTAGCACCTGTTGATATTAATATCGATGGTGAAGATGTTCATTTTGAAAATGGTTTTCAATTTTTACAAATTCAAGGATTGCCACAAGGTTTTGATTATAAAGATTTAAAAGTTCAAATTTTAGACACTAATTTGGTTGAAGCATATGTAACAACTAACAGCATTGGTCTTAAAGGGTTGGGTAACATTGGAACAACAAAAGTTATAGTTTCAGCAGGAAACGGTTCAAGTGTAACTTTTAACATTAAAACTTTTGAAGAATTATTGGCAGATATTGATAACACTTATATAACTTTGCCAAACGGACAAAAAATTGGTGTTTATGAAGCTAGCACAGAAGATGGCTCGCTTGAAGTTGTTGGAAATATTGTTGACTTGAATTTGCAAGGTGGAATTGGTGTTAAATTAAATTTTGTTATTAATGGCAAAACTTACACAAGCATTCCAAGTGGATATAGTCCAATTTCAAATTCAACAGATGCAAGCATTGCAACAATTTTAAACAACAATCAAATTTCAACAAGCACAAGATTTGGTAATGCTCAATTAACTTTAACTATTAAAGGCTACAACAAAAACGGAGAATTTAACAAAATTATAAAATTTGTTATTAATGTTGAAGTTGAAGTTAAAGTTAATGCATTAAAAAATAACTTGGGCACAAGCAGCGCAATAAATAAATATTCTATTGACACTGTTGTTGAATCAGATTGGGATAAATACGCAAAACAAACTGTTGGAATTTATTTAGACCCTGCTGGATTGTTCTTTAACGAAAACTTACAATTCGATGTTAACATTTTAAGTAATTACAACTTTAATAAACCTGTTATTGATACATCAAACGCAGGAATTACAACTTATGTGTTTAACGAAGTGAAAGGTTTGGCTTCTGTTTTTGTTGAAGTTCCAAACGAAAACACAACAACAAAAAATGTTGTTATTTATGCTTCACTAAACTCTTCAATTTCTTCAACTTTTGCTGTTACTTTGGAATTTAGTATAAGTCAAACATTTAATGATTTTTCATCAATTGTAACAGAAGTTAAAAATGTTGTTAAAACAACAGTTAATGCAAACTTTTCTCGTGCAAACTTGTTAACAAACATAACTGCACAAGTAACAAATAAAACAATTTATTTTGATACTAGAGATTTTGTTGATAGTCCAGCTGATGGTATTTATGCTGAAAAGCAAATTAAAGTTAATGTTTTCCCAACAAACGCTTTAAATAAAAAGGTTGAAGCTTTAAGTGAATCTGAGTTTGTTCAACTAGAAACAACTTTTGATGGAAGTTATTCTTACGTTAACATTAAGTTAGTTAAGAATAAAGAAGGTGCTTTACCAAACACAGAGAACGGCAAACCAATAAAAATTAAAATTGGTGCAGTGGATAGCAAAACATCTGGCGGTGTTTATACTATTTACGATGAAGTTTTTGTTTATATTAATGATGGAACAGCATCAAACCCATTCCAAGTAAAAACTGAAGCCGATTTATACAAAATTAACAATGGTATGGATAAATATTATGTTATTTTGAATGACATATATTTAAATGGTAACTACACACCAATTGGTTTGAACTCAGATGGTAGCGTAACACCTTTCACAGGTAATATAACAGGTTTAAGTTCAATCACAGTTAATGGCGCTGCAACAGGAGAAACAAATCAAAGCACAATTCATAACTTAAATATGAATTATGCAAGCGAGCAAACTTATTATGGATTATTTGCAAGTTTAGGAAGAGATGCAGTTGTTTCTAACATTGTTTTAAATAATATTAAGTTGCAATACAGACCTGCAGTTTTAAAAGATTTCACTAATGTTTATATTGGTGCAATTGCTGGATACTCAGAAGGCGCAACAATTCAAAATTGTTCAGTTATTGGTAAAAATGATATATCAACTTTTGAATATAGCAAACTAGCAGGCAGCGATTATGATTTCGATATTAATTTGCACGACACAAAAATAAGTGCAGATGGTTCTGCAACCTTAACAAATGCTAACTTATATGTTGGTGGAATTGTAGGTTTTGCAAATACCATTAACAATGTAACAACAAAATTGTATAACAATAATGTTAACTTAAAAATAAGAGTAAGTGAAAATTCTGCTGAAAAAAGTTTAACAAATGTTGGTGGCGTTGTTGGTTATTTAAACGGTGGAAGAATTGTTTATAACGAAGAAAATTCAATTGTTGAAACCAGCGATGTTTATGTTGTTATTGTTGTTAACGGAGATACTTCTAAAATTTATAGTGAAGATGATTATGCAAACGCAAACGCTGTTGGTGGTGTTGCAGGTGTAATTAACTCTGCAACAATAAGCGGAGCAACTGTTAGTTCATACATTAACGCTGAGAACTTTAACTTAGTTGCAGGGGCTGTTGGTTATGTTTACAACTCAAATTTATTTAATACAACAGCAATGCCAATTATTTCTGGTTCAGATATTGTTGCAGGATTAATTGGAAAAATGTTGTTTGATAATAAAGGAAGCGACCAATACAACGCAATTGATAACAACAAAGTTGAATTTATATATAATCAATATGAAGATTCAATGTTTAATTCTGCATTAAAGTCAGCAAATGTGAGTGCAGGTTTAATTGGTATTGCTTCTAATTTAAGAATAGTAAACAACAACTTTGTTGATAATAAAGAATTAAATGTTATAGTTTCTAACAATGCAGTTTCTGGTTACACAAGCAAAGATGCTGTAAATTATTATGGAGATATCGTTTCTTTATCAAACGAAAAAACAATTAAAAATTATGTTGCAGGTTTGGTATATGAAGTAAATAACATTGTGTTAGTTAACAACCAAGTTATTGCAAATTTGGCGTTTGTTGAAAATGGAGTTTCAACAACAGAATTGGAAGTTGCAGGTTTGGTTAACAAATTCAGTGGAATAAGCTCAATTATCAAAACAAGTGCAATTGTTAATTTAACTGCATTTGGAGATTATTCTAAAGTAACTTCAAGAAACATTAGTGCATTTATTTCTGACGCTGGAAATTATAATGCTAATATGGAAGTTCAACCAAACAACTTATCAGCTGATTCAACTTTTGGTGTTGGTTCAGATAATGGCAACGTTAACAAATCAAACGATGAATACACTTTTGGTGAAATTTCTTATAAATTCTTAAACTTTGAAGATGATAACATAACTTATAAAGACGAAACTAAATATGCATTTGCAGTTCAAAACAGTTTTGTTAACTTTGAAATTAAAAATTCAGATATTGGTTTAAATTCAGAAATTGAAAGAAGATTTGTTGGTAATGGTTACGAAAAAACACTACAACAAGATTATATGAATGAAGGAGTTTTAGACACTGCAAATTATAATATTATAAATGTTGTGTTTGTTAACTCTGCGTTAAATTTAGCAGAAGGAAAAGACGCAAATGGTTATGTGTTAAAAACTGTTGGTGGTTCAAATTCAACTGCTGGAAGTGCCGAAGGCGAAATTGTTAGTGCAGTTGCTTCCACAAATGAATTAGAAAACACAAGTTTTACAAATTTAACCTCAAACATTTATACATTAAATGAAGAGTTAAATAATGCCGACTCTGTTGATAGTGTTGCAGTTGATGTTAAAACAAATTATTTAAACACAATATACGAAGGTTCTAGCGGTTCTTCTTTGGGTTATGAAGAAGGAGAAGAAGAAAGTGTTAATACAGCCAATTGGTATGTTAACTCAGGAATAAACAATGGTGTTATAACAAACTTTGGTAAAACAAACTTAAAAGATGTTAATGGACAACAAGTTGTTAACTTATTAACAAATTTCGCACCAAGCGATATAAACATAACTCAAAACGAAAACAAAGAAAATATTTGGTTAGTTAACGATAATTCAAATTTACAAACTGTTTTATATTATTATGATTTGAGTTCAGATAGTTACTTGCCAAACTCAGATATTAACTTAAACGATTATAATTTAAGTTCAGAACAAAAATTAAAGGCAAGCAATTTAATAAAACAACAATTGCAATTAAAGAACACATATTTATTAAGCGATGTTTTTGCAAACTTATCTTGTGTTCCTGCATTCTTAAATATTAACAAACTAAAAATCACTTCAAGCAATAATGCCGTTATGCAAGTTGTAACAACTGCTAACAACCAATTAGCAATTAAAGTTTTAAAAACTGGTTCTGCTGAATTAATAGTAAGTTCAATTTACGATAGAAATGTTTCAAAGAACGTTACTATTAACGTTGTTAGTGCAGTTGATAAGTTTGAAATGTTCTTAAACCCATCTAAAACACAAGTAGCAGATGGTGAAAATGTTAATGTTATAAAAGGTAGAACTCAAAATTTATATGCTTCTAATGGAAGTTCAATAGATTTTAATGTTGTTTTAGCTGATAACTTTGGAATTGATGTTGAATACACATTCAGTTTCAACTTAAACAACACAAATAAAAGTGGTGTTAGATTCTTCTATGCTGAAGATGAAAAAATTTATAAAGACGTTGAAGGTTCTTCGCTAAACACAGATACAGTTAGCATTTCAATAAACAAACAAAAATTTGTTAAAGATGCAGATTCTGGATACTACTATATTGACATTGCAAGCGGAGAAGATATTTCCGTAACCGGTGAATTGTTTGGTTCAACACAAGTTATTGCTGTTCCTTATTTGGAAGTTGGCAACACAAAATTGCTTGTGGTAGATATTGAAAAATTAGTAAATGAAAAAGCTCAAACAAACACTAATGCTTCAGTAATTAGCTTTAACGTAATTAACGGAACTTCAAACTTAAAAGCAAACAGAAGCGAAATAACTTTAAGTTCACAAAACTCAGATATATTTAATGTTACAATAACAACAGAAGAAGAAAGAGAAATTTTATTCTTAAGTTATGTAACAAGTTATGGGGAAATAATACTTCCTGTTAATAATGTTGATTTTGTTGAACAAGATTTAAACAGATTTAACTTTGTATCTGCTTCTAATTCAACAGTGTCAGTAACAGAGTTAAATAAATTAAATAAATTTAAGAATGGCAGTGTTTTAGCATTTAATAATATTGAATTAAGATTATTAAGTGTTAACTATGTTGATGGTTTAAAAACATACACATTCTCAATTAATCAAACAACAAATGAAACTGAAATTTCAAAAATTAAAGAAAATTTAACAACCAACATAACATTCTTCACAGCAAATGTTGATTCTAAAATTGTTGTGGATAATGAAAATAGTTTAAATGTTAATATTGATTCAGTAAAAAATTATAGTCAATCAATAAATGTAACAGTTCAACCACAAGAAGTTATTTCTCACACATTATTGCATTATCCTAATGGTGAATATGTTGTTGATGAAAACGGAAATGTTACAACAAACAGAGATTGGGATGAAGTAGCTTACAACAATATTATTCCTTCATATAATGGAATTCTAAAATTAAATGTTTATCCATGGTTTGCAAATTTAGATTATGTTGAAATTGTTGCAAGAGGAAACAATGATGAAAAAATGAGTTTGGAACAACTTGTTGCAGTTTATAGCAATGAATATGTTTCAAATTATCAACCAATCTACCCACAAAATGAAATTATTCAAGATGGTTATGGTATTAGATTATATAAAGCTTCTTATGTAAACTTCAATAATGGTGTAGTTGAAAGTTATGGTTTTGATGGAAATATTTATATTAGAACTTTAATTTCTTCTACTACAGTAAGTAGCACAAGTTTTTATATAACAGTTACAGGTTATGCTGAAAACGGAACAAGCTCAACAATTGTGTTTAGTAACACTGTTGCACCTTTGCAATTAGATGTTATTGTTCCGCCATCAATTGATTTAAGCATTAATGGAGAGAAAGAAGCTCCAATTGCAATTGGAATGAGTGCAGAAATTGATATTAAAAAGTATAACTTAGATGGAGAAGTTACTTTTGAAAAAAGCACAATTAGCGGAAATTCCTTCACAGATTTCACAGTTACAAACAATGGTTCAACCTTGGTTGTTAATTGCCCAAGTGGTTCCTCAGTAAAACCAGGTGTTATTATTAAAATTGTTGGTAGTGGCAAAAAGGTTATAAACAATAGAACTTATGAAGCAACAGATACTGTTACATTAATTGTTACAGAATTTGTTGTAAAGGGAATAACTTTAGAAAATGTTAACGATGGCAAACTAACAGGTTTGTTTAATCAAAAACATTTGTTAAGCATTAAAGTTCAAGCAGAATACGACACTTCTTCAGCAATTAATGCTAAATTCGTTGAAGAAAAAATAAACGCATTAAATAATTACTTAACATATTCAGTTAATGGCGAAAATTTAATGAGTCGTTACTATTTGCGTACTTATGGTGTTGGTAAAGTAATTGATACAAACATTACACAAAATATTTCTAATAATTTTGAAATAACTGCAGAAACAGTTTCAAACAACACAAAAGCACTTTTCTTGCAAAACAAAGTGTTTAATAGTGCAGATAGATTAGTTGTTAAAGTTAAAATTCAATATTCAACTGAAAGTTGTGATGGAGATACTAATAATTATTTCGGTGGTGTAACAGTTGTTAACAACTTAAGTTCCGCATCAGACTTCACATATGAATATGAATGTGAATTTGGATTTGGTTTTTATAGATTAAGCAATGAAGATAATCCAGACCCTATTTATAATGTTGAATCTTTAATGGGTATGCAATCTGGTGGCGATTACATTTTACAAAGTGATTTGGAATTAACAAATTGGCAACCATTAAATGTTGATATTAATTCGTTAGATGGAAATGGATATATCATCACAATTAAAAGTTTTGATATTAATGCTCAAAGCGGACAAAATAGTGCAAACATTGGATTATTTGAAGAAATTCATGCAAGCACAACATTGAAAAATTTAAATATTAGAATAATGCCAAATGGTGGTTCAAAGTTAAACGAAAAAATACCATCCTCAAATTCAATGAGTGGAGATATTTTTGCAGATTTAACTATTGATGCAACTGCATTTAATAATGTTAACTTTGGAATATTGGCAGGTTTCAACTATGGAACAATAACAAACTGTAACGTTGATTATGTTGCTGAAGATATAGTTGAAATTAGAGAAAGAGCGTTAAAGAACGGCAATAATAACACTGTTGATGAAGAATATATTAATAACTGGAAAAACGTTGAAAGTAATTATAATACATTAAGAGATTTAAGTATTATTAGAGTTAAGGCAAAAGAAACTTCTCAACAATTAACTCATAATATTGCAGGTTTAGTTGGAACAAACTCTGGTTATATTACAAACTCATCTGTTGAAAACATTTCTATTTATGGAATGGGAAATTTGGCAGGTTTAGTTGCAACAAATAATGGTAAAATTAGTTCTTCATACTATAAAGGTGCAAACATTGTTAACTTAACACCAAACACTTCATCATATTCAGCAACAGCTGGGTTAGTAGTTAATAACACTTTATCAGGAGAAATTCAATATTCTTATGCAGAAGGTAGAGAAGGTTCTTACATTGGACTTAACGAAGATGCATTAAAAACAACTGATATTGAAAAAGGATATTTCATTGTTTCAACTGCTGAAGATGATAAAACAAATTTAGATAAAAAATTATATTCTTCATATAATTTAAAAATTGCTTTATTTAATGAATTAGCAAAAGAGACACCTGAAATTGATGATAATACTATAAATCTTGTTAAAGAATCATTGAATTTAAGAGCAATGAATAGTGCAATTGTTTCAAGCGGTAACGTTGCAAGTTTTGTTTACACAAACTCAGGAAAAGTTTCAAACGCTTATGCAAACTTTATGGTTTACACATCTGGTGCAAGTGCAAGTGGTTTTGTGTTTGAAAATAATGGAACAATTTCAGATACATACACTTTAAGTAGTATTCAAGTTGAAAATGAAAACTATATGCCATTCACAGGTGCAAGCAAGAGCTCTAGTTCAATTGTTATTCCAAATAACAAAGGCTCAATTTCATATTCTCAATATTTAAAATTAGGAACATCTGTTAATGAGTTAGAGTTTATTAGGAAATATGCTGATTCATTCCACGATGATAACGAACCTGCATCTTCAATTGGAACAATTGAATTTTCAGAGTATAACACATTCCAAGGTTTTGCATTTAACAATGACTTTGATAGCAACGAAAATATAACAAACGCAGTTTGGTATATAAGAACATATGAAAGAGATGAAACTTTAAAAGATAATAATAATGAATATGTGTTATTTAATAATAACTACTTCAAAACTTCAACAAACATTTTAAATAGGCCACAACTTGTTTCTGCAAACTTAAGAACTTTAAGTTTTAGAAAAATTGTAAGTGGTTCAACATCTGCTAAAAATGAATATGTTTATATGTCTTATGTTGCAGATAACTCTCCAACTTTTGCATACGGAACAAGCGGAAACCCATATTTAGTGGACTCTGCTAGAAACTTTAATATATTTGTTCAAGAAAGTTCTATTGTAGATAATGTAAATAAACCTGCAACAGATGATTCAATGGATTATAGAATTTTTAATAATTCAATAAGGTTTATTAAAGATATTTCATTTAACAACACAGATGTTAAAGCAAACACTTATAACATTGAATATGCTGGAGACCTAGACGGTAACGGAATGCAAATTAGCAACGTAAGAATTATTGCAGATTCAGATTTTGAAAGCCAAAATGGTCAGTTGGATTATTTGGGATTATTTGGCAAAATTGTATCGGTTGCTAATGTGAACGGTAGAATTAGTGTTTTAGATGAAAATGGATTAGTTAACGGACAAACCGTTAAAGAAAGCGAAATTTTAAACAGAGGTAACGTTAGAAACTTAAAAGTTGAAGTTGACCAAGTTGATGGTTCTAATGTTCATATTGTTGGCGCTCTTGCGGGAATAATAACCAATGCAGACGTTTCAAATATAACAATAACTCCTATGAATTCATCAGTTATAATAAAAGGTAAAAATGCAGTTGGTGGTTTGGCTGGTTTGGTTAACGGAAATAGTGAAATAACAAACATTAACACAAATATTAATGTAACAGCTTCATATTTCTCAAACGCAAATCCATTCAACAGCAACTCTGCAGCAAACTCAATTTCTAAAGGATTTAACATTTATAGCAAAACAATTTTAGTTGATGAAACAAAAGATTATGTTAACAATTTAACAACATTAAATGTTAATGGAAAAGAAGTGGGAGTTTCTTATGCTGGTGCGGTTGTTGGTGTTTTAGATGTTAATGCAGAAAATAGAGTTTATAGCAACATAAGTTCAAAATCATTAAGAAATTCAATGGCTAGGAAATTTGTTGTTAATGGAAGTGTAACAATAACAGGTGAAATTGTTGGTGGTGTTATTGGCTTAGTTGGCGAAAAAGCAAGTGTTAGTGATATGATTTTTGAAGTTAATAGAGATGAAACTCCAAAATTAAATGCTTCAAGAATTGCAGGTGGCATTGTTGGTGAAAACAGAGGAGAAATTCAAAGGTCATACACAACACATGAAGAAACTTGGCAAAAGCAAATAGATTCAAGCATTCAAACACAAGTTAACAGAAACGCAACTAATATTTCTGTTGATGATGAATATAAAACTTTGTTCACAGGAAACCCTAACTATATGGGTGCATTGGTTGGATTTAACAACGATGGTACAATTAGAAATAGTTATGCAAGAGTTAGTGCTGAAAATCCAAATGCAATGTATGCAGGTGGAATAGTTGGTATTAATCAAGGTGGAATTATAAATTCTGTTTACACAACAGCAAGCGTTGAATCTTACTTTGTTATGGGTGGAGCAATTGGTTTACAATTGCCACAAATAATTGTTCAAAATAACGACAATTCAGCAATCTATACTGAAGGTTTGTGTTTTGCTGAAGATACTAATATTTTTGACTTTAACTATGAATCAAAAAATGTTTATATAAACAAAGAATTTTTAACTAATGCAGATAATGCTTCTTCAATTAGTAACACAGTTGTTGCTGCTATGTGGAAAGAAAGTGTAACTAAAAACACAAGAAAGCAAAATATTGGAAAAAACAGTGTTATTGGTGGATTTATTGGAACATTAATTGCTCCACGAGATCAAGACAGTGGTTTATATAATATAAATTCAAGCATTAGAACTGATGTAAGTGTAAATCGTGCAATAACAGAAACAAACTTCTTTGTTCAACCAAAAGATGGCGGATTAGTTAACACTAATGGTGTAGTTAGAAAGTATAATGAAATCGGAACAATAAACAATGAATCTTCAAATAATTATGCTAACAGCCAAAGTGAAATTATGGACAACAAAATTGTTGGCTCAAATAATAGTGTTGTTTCAATAAGTGATAGTGGTGAAGTAGGTTATCGTTCTGGATACTTAAAAACAACATCTGCTGTTGATAACAAAGAAACATATTACAGATATTCAAGAATGTTTAACGTTGGTTCTGCAAGAACTTATAAAGAAATTTTAAGCAGAAAGTTCATTGAAACAGAAGCTAAACCAAATGGTGATAATAACAAGACAGAATTAACATCAGAGCAAAAGTTAAATGAAAACACTAAACGTTTACACATCTATTCAAGCTTTAGTAAAGTTTATTGGAATGGTATTTTATTAGAAAATGAAACTATTCCTCAAACAGATAATTCTGTTTTCCCATATTTAAGTTATAAGCCAGAAGTTGGAAAAATTCTTGTTTACACAGAAGATGATTTAAGACTAATGCAAGATAACTTATATGCAGAATTTGTGTTAATGAACGATATTACTATTAATGAAACTTGGCAAGCAGTTGGAACAGAAATTGAACCATTCTCTGGTGAAATTTATTCTGACGGAGATAATGTTTACACAATAACATTTAAAGCAAACATTGAATCAAACACTCAAGATGCATATGGAATTGTTGGTTATGCAGAAGGTGCAAACTTCAGAAACTTTAATGTTGCAAACGCACAAATTTCAATAGCAAAAGAAGATGCTGAAAGCGGTTATGCTTATCACGTTGGCGTTGTTGCAGGTATTGTTAATAACACATCACCATCAGATGCAACAACATTTGAAAACATAACAATTATTAATCCAAACATTGCTGTTTATGAAATTAAAAGTGTGGGCGGTATTGTTGGAACAGGTTACTACACATACATTAAGAATTGTAAAGTTATAACAACAACTGAAAGTGAAAACTCTAAAATTCAAGTTTTAGGTGTTTATGATAGTTCTGCAAACGTTAATGTTGGTGGAATTGCCGGAGTGTTAGAAGGTGTTGGTTCAAATGCTGGAAACAACTTAATTCTTGGCAACAACGATAGTGCTGGAGATAATTTTGATTATGACGTTGAAAACTTAAAAATTATAATTAACGCAAGTTCAACTAATAACACTTTGGAAAACATAAACGTTGGTGGTGTTGTTGGTTCATTAAATTGTGGAATTAACACAATTGACTCTGCAATTTTAGAGAATAACGGATATAAAGTATTAGGAACAAGCACTAAAAATGTGTTAATTCAAGTTAATGAAACAGCTAAAACTAAAAACGTTAATGTTGGTGGAATTGTTGGCGATGCAAATGGTGTTGTTATTAACGATTATAGTTGGGAAGAAAAAGTTGATGGAGAAACACAAACTTTAGTTAAATCAACTGAAACTTTAGATTCTTACATTAAAGTTGGAAACAGCGCAAATGCTAAAACAAGTTTAAAAGTTGGTTTAGTTTCTGGTAATATTAAAAACGCATTATTAAACAATATTGATGTTATAAGAAATAGCAATTTCACAGAAGGAAGTGAAAACATTGTTGTTAATAACGCAAATGTAACTAATGCTTATATTGGCGGTGTGTTTGGATATGCAGATATTTTAAATGCAACTAACATTAATGTTGAAAACATATATATTAATTCAACTAATAACAACACAGGCTTTATTGGTGGTGTTGCAGGAACATTATTAACATCAGAAAATGGTAGCAACATAGCAGTTAAGAATTTAAACTTAACATTAACAAGTGCTAACAATGCAACCAGAGTTGGTGGTGTTGCTGGTGAAATGGGTGGAAGCTTTGCAAAATTAGCAACAAGCGGAAAAATAACAAGCAATGTAACAAACATTGGAATAAATGTTGGTGGTGTAGCCGGTAACAATACTGCAGAGATTACAGAAAGTTTGTCAAATGTTAATATTTTGCAGAACGGAACAAGTGCTCAAACACAACACATTGCAGGTTTTGTTGGTGAAAACTCTGGAACAATAGAAAATTCATATTCAACAGGTTGTGTAAATGTTGAAAAAGCGACATTAACAGGCAGTGGAACATACATTGCAGGTTTTGTTGCAAATAATAAGGATGAAGGAAGTATCTCAAATTCATACACTATTTCAAAATTGTTTGCAAACAACTCTAATGCAGAAATAAGTTACAACAATTTCCATAACACAACAAACAAAGGCGGTTTTGTTGCAAAAGGAGATGTTAATGCAACTTGTTACTATAGCTTAGATTTAGTGTCATATTCTGCAAACAAGGGCACAGCAAAAACAACACAAGACTTATTGTTTAGTAAGGAAAAGCCAAGTGAATTAACTAGCGGAGTATGGAAAGGAAAAACAGCGGATGAATATCCAATGTTTGCAAGCACTTTCTTTAACGATTTCCAACTTGAAGGAACAAATCAAAAACCATCTGAAAATGTTTATAATGCTGAATTTAATTCATACATTTTAACAGATACAAACAAAGATTCTTTTGTTGGAAAAGATTTAGCAAATGTAACAATCTATGCTAAAGACAGCACAACTTTTGGTGGAGTTAATAGTTTAGATGAAACAAGCGTATTGTTTGGCGTTCAAAGTTATAACACAAATGCTTCAATGGTTGGAACTAACAATGGTTTAATTATTGGAACAAGATTGAATAGTTACAACGGAAATTTGGTTGCAACTAATAATGGAATAATTTTTGATACTAAATTAAATATTAAAACAGATAGCACAACAGGTGCAATTTCAAAAGTTAATAACATTATTTTAAATGGAAATGTTATAACAACAAATAAAGGTGTTGTTGAAAAATTAACTGCTTTTGCAGATAATGGTGCAACAAGATATATTGCAGGTGGCAATGGTTTACTTGTTGAAGTTGCTGCGCACACAGGAAAAACAGAAGCAACAGCATTTGGAATATATAATGGCAACACAATAAAAAATAGTTACTCAATTGGAAGCAACTATTCTTACTATTACGATTTTGATGGTAACCAATATTCATCAAGCAGTGCTAACTTTAAACCAATGAATGATATAACATTATTCTTGTATAACAATAATGCAGCAACAAACTTTGATTTTGTAGATACTTTTGTTATGTTTGGACACTCTAACAGTATCAATAGTGGTGCACCAGTATTACGCTATGAATTAAAAGAAAATTGGTATGATAAAGATATTAAAGATGTTTACTATTGGATTAAAACAAAAGTGACATCTGATGTAACTGCAGAAGGTGTTGTTAACATTGATAGTGTTGAAGATTTGGTTTACGTTGCACAAAATATTAGCGAATTCAGTTCTGCAAATTTGCAAATAACCGAAGACTTGGATTTTGCAAAACTAGGTGGTAATTACGTTAATAAATTGTGGACACCAATTGGATATTCCGCATTTAATTATGATAATAACAAGTATTCATTCACAACTATATCTGGTAGTTTAATTGGTGCAAAATCTGTTGACACAGGTTTAACATATTCAACAATTTCTAACTTAATGGTTATGGAAAGTGGCAGAAATGCAGGCTTAATTTCAAACACTAATGGTAAATTTGAAATTAGTAATTTAAAAATAGCAAATAGCACATTTGCGTGTGTTGGAAATAGTGATGTTATTAATGATACAAGTGGTCAACACACAAATTATAATAGCACTGTAACTGCAGCTCCTTTTGTTGCTCATTCTAAAAATGAAAACACATCAAAAACTTTAACAGCAAACAAACTTGCAAGTGAAAATAATATTGTTGTAAGTTCAGGTTTTGCTTCAGGCATTATTGGAGATATTCATAACGGAACAATCTCTAATTCATATAGTGCCTTTGGTAAAGTTGGAACAACAACAAGTGGACAAAGCACATACGCAAACGCCATTGCATATAAGAGTGGCAGTGGCACTTTAACAGTTAATAATTCATATTTTGCAAGTAACTTAATAAAAGGCACAAATTTTGTTTCAAGAAGCAATGGAAATGCTGAAACAACAAATAGTTATTATTTAGAAAATTGTGGCGTTACAAATGGGGCAACTTCTAAAACAAACTTTGAATTTTTAACTCAAAAATTCGATGGCTTTAATTGGGGAACTGTTTGGGGTAGAAATGCCGGTGTTAACAACGGATACCCAGCACACACAGGTGTTGTTACTGCTTGGATTGGAGATAAAGAAGAAGTAAAACCTAGTGGAACAACTTACACAATTAATACTCCTCAACAATTGGCTTGGGTGACTAATCAAGTTAAAAATGGAAATACCTTTGTTGGATACACAATTCAATTAGGTGCGGATATTGATTTATCTGAAAAATTATGGACACCAATTGGTTTTTATGTTTCAGATACCAATAAAAAAGCTTTTGCTGGAACATTTAACTTTAATGGTCACACAATAACAAATATGCGTGTTTACGCTTATTACACAACAGGAAATTGCTCTAGTGATGGAATTATTTCTAATGCGTCTTTAGGATTATTTGGTTACACAAATGGGGCAATAATAAACGGAAATACTAACGGCGCAAGCATTAGAAATGCTGCAGTGTTTGGCGGAAACTATCTTGCTGTAATTGCAGGATATTCTGAAAATACAACAATTAATAACGTTGTGTTTGATAATAAAACTGTTGCAGGAGATGCAACAACAAACTATATTTATGTTAACGGAAACAATTATATTGGTGGAATTGTTGGCTATATTAAAGAAAATGTAACAATTAAAAACACAACTTTGAATACAAATTCTGTTGCTGTTGTAACAAATTCTGAAATTAAAGGCGTTGAACAAGTTGGCGGTATTTTTGGTTATAGTTATGGCTCGGATAATACTAACAAAAAATTGTTAATAGAAAATGTTTATAATAACTTAAATGTTACTGGTGGCCGCAACGTTGGTGGTATTGCCGGCTCAACAGATACCAACACAAATATGTTCAATGTTAGAAACGTTGCAAGCATTAATGGTTCTATATCAACAGGTGGTATTGTTGGCTACACAACAAGACGTAACACTTCAAGATCTGCTGGTGCAAAATTCATTTTAGACAACACAGAATTATTAAATTCAAGCAATAATATAATTTCAACAAATAGCGGAAATGTGTCATTAATTAATAGTAATTTATCAGATACTCATTATGCAGTTGCTGGTGTTGTTGGACATATTAATACAGCAAGCGATTATGTGTTTATCGAGGGTGTTCAAAATAGCGGAAATATTATTAACGATTCGTCAAAACCAAGTGGTGTTGAAGTTGGTGGAATTGTTGGATTAAATCAAGGTGGATACATTTCAGAAGTTATAAATTCTGGAACAATAACAACAGGAACAAGCACAGCAGGAAGTTTTGTTGGAAAAATCGATTCTGGAACATTAGTTAATGCTTCAGATAATGTAAACACAACTTTAAATGCAACAGGTAGCCATGGAAGCGAAACAGGAATTTCTGATTCTGGAACAATTAACAGTTCTGTTATTGTTTATGCAAATAATAAAGATAGCAATGGTTCTCTTCGAAGTGAAGGTTCGTTATGGAGTGCAGATGGCACAACTGTTGAATATAACAAAACTTGGTTTAAACGCAGTGAAAGAATAAAATCAATTCCAGATGATAACTTCTATTCAGTGCAAAAAGTTAATAACGGAATTATAAAATCTGATGTTTCAATTAATGTTGACACTGCAGATAAATTGAACTTTGTTGCAAACTATGTTGCAAGTTCACCTTTGAACATATATAACAACACAAATGTTAACTTAACACAAACCAGCGGAAGTGTTGCAAACTCTAGTTTAGAAAGAGCAATTGGAAGTTACTATTATCCATACAAAGGCACTTTTGAAGGTAACAACAAAAGCATTTCAGTTAGCAAATCGCTTGAAACTTCTGGTAATGGCAACAGTGCAAACTTCGCAACAGGAATTTTTGGAAGAGTTCTTAATGCAAACGTTCAAAATTTGCAAGTTGCTTTAAATAGTAACTTGTCAATAAACAGTGCGTCATACCACGCATTGGTTGTGGGTAATGTTGATAACAGCACATTAAATAATGTTTCAACAACAGGCTCTGCAACATTAACATTAGGTAGTCAAAGTGGTGGTATAGCATCAATAGTTTCAGAAAATTCAACAATTGAAAATTCTAGCAATAATGTAACTATTACGTCATCGGGTTCTTTAGGTGGAATTGCTTATACCAATGAAGGAATAATTAGAAATTCGCAAAATACAAAATCTGTAACATCAACAGCCTCAGCAGGTACTTATCGTGTTGGTGGCATTGTAGCTACTAGTGGAGGAGAATTAATTAATGTGTCTAACACTGGTACTATAACAGGATATAGATACGTTGGTGGAATAGTCGGTTATTTATCAAAAGGTGTTGTTAAAGGAAATAATGCGTCAGAAATGGTTGTTAATTCTGGGGAGATAATAGGAAACTATAATACCGGTGGAATTGTTGGTCAGATACTATCTAATTCCAGAGTGGAATACTCTAAAAATAGTGGCAGTGTTCATGGATTAAATAACAATTCCGGACAAAACCTTGGTGGAATTGTTGGAGACTTTTTAAGTGGAGAAGTTTTGAATTGCACAAATTCTGGAACTATAGCTGGAATCAAATATTTCGGAGGCATTGTTGGAGAAGCTGGTTCTAGTGGGTCAAGCAGTGTTGCGTCAATAAAAAATTGCACAAACTCTGGAACAATTGACAGTCACGGAAGCGATGGACCTTCTAATGAAGACACAGATATTGGTGGTATTGTTGGAAGAACATTCTCTACTGTTGAAGGTTGCACAAATAATGGTTTAGTTTATGCAATAAAATCAACAGGAGGAATTGCTGGTTCTGCACAAGAATCATCAATTAAAAATTGCACAAATAATGGTGAAATAAGAAGAGAAACATCTGTTGGGGATTCTGCAACATACGTTGGTGGAATTGTTGGTTATTCAACTTCAACAATTTCAGGTTCATCAAACACAAAAGCTGTTGGTGGAGCAACTCAAGTTGGCGGAATTGCGGGCTATTCAACAAAAACAATAACTTCATCAAAAAATAGCGGTGCAATTTCTGGAGACACCAAAGTTGGCGGAATTGTTGGATACACAACTGGTGCAATAACAGGCACATCTTCTAATAAAACAATAAACTCTGGAGCAATAACAGGAGCAGGAGACTATGTAGGAGGTATTGTTGGACAATCTGATAATAATATTGGTTTTGTAAGTAATAGTGGCTCTGTTTGTGGGGATAATTATGTGGCAGGAATAGTTGGTAGCATAAATGGAAACAAAATAGAATATGCAACTAATGATGCCAAAATAACAAACAATAAACCTTCATCTGTGGAAGTCTTTAATTATACAGCAGGCATTGTTGGTTTCGCTAAATCTACAACAATGTATTACGTTATTAACAATGGTGAGATTGAAGGTGATTCGAATGTTGCAGGCATTATTTGTGTGGGAGAAAGTGTAAATATTGAGTTTGCCAAGAATACAGGTGAAATTATTTCTAAAGGAAATTCATTAGATACAGGAATGTTTAATGACATGATTATGATTGCTTCAATTGCTGCAGCCTTGGGAGATAGTACAATAAATATTGCATATAATACTGCAGATATATCTATTAGTAGTGGCTTTGGAATCAGTGGTGGAATTGCTGGTGGAATATCGTCAACAACAATAAAAAATACATATACACAGGATATAAGAATTGAAGGAACTTCATATGCTGGAGGTATAGTTGGAATTGCTCAAAATGCATCTAAAATCTATTTCTCATATAGCAGAAGCACATATATAGGTTCATATGAGGCTGTGGCTGCTGGTGGTATTGTTGGTGTCAGCGTAGGATCAACTATTACATCTAATTTCTTTATAGCAATGATTGATGAAGTATTGAAAACATCAGATGGAAGTTCAAGAGGTTTTGCTGTTGGAGTATCTATTGATTCTGATATTCAGTCATTTGCGTATGTTGGAATTAATGTAACATTGAACGCAGTAGGCAAAAATGAAGATTCTACAATTGGTTATGTATATAAAGGTAATAGTAGTTCATATAGAATGTTTTCAAGAGACAATAAAGATTTCTTTACAGAAGGAAAAATAACAACAGAAGATGGCGGATCTTGTACTTATGGCGGATCAACAGTTAGTACAAGTGAGTTTGCTTGGTATACACCTGAAAGTACGTCTGAAACAAGCTGGGATTTGAATTCAATTTGGACAACAACAGATATAGAATTATTTAATTTTATAGCATTTAAATTTTAAAAATAAAAACACGAGTTTCTCGTGTTTTTGTTTTTTTCAAATTAAATTAATATTTATTTGATTTTTTTAAAATGATTTAATGATTTATTGCAATTATTATAAAATTTAGGTGATTAATATGTTAATCCTAATAAATATCTTTTCTAAATTAACGTTTTGTAATATATAAATTAGAAAAAATTATCAAAATTGCTTGACAAATTGATAATTTTTAAATAAATTTATTGACTATATTTTTTTGCCGTGATATAATTTGTAGTGCATAATAGTATTTGGAGTATGCCCAAATGCCATTTATAATAATTAAAAAGCCGTTTTTTATTGTTTAAATAATATGAAAAAATGGCTTTTTAACGTTAATAATTAAATATAAAAGGTTAAGGAGAGAAGGCTTTAATATGCTAAATACCCAAAACATCAAAAAAGTGAAGTATGGCAATACTGTTCGTTACACTTTTGGAAGCAGTAAAGAAGTTGCTGATATGCCATATTTACTAGAAATTCAAAAAGATTCATATCAAAAATTTATTAAGGAGGGCATTAAGCAGGTTTTAGAAGAATTTTCTCCTATTGCAGATTATAGCGGTAAAGCAGAAGTTTATTTGCTTGATTATACACTTGAAGATAGCCCTAAATTATCAATTGCAGAAACAAAAAGAAAAGGCGCAAACTACACTGTTTCACTAAAAGTTAAAGTTCGTTTGGTTATTAAAGAAACAGGCGAAGTTATTGAAAGTGAAGTATTTTTAGGAGATGTTCCTTATATGACTGAAGAAGGCACTTTCATTTTCAACGGAATTGAAAGAGTTGTTGTTAGCCAATTAGTTAGATCTCCTGGTGTTTATTACGATAGTGTTATTGATAAAACAGGAAGAGAATTATTCCATTCAACATTAATACCAATTAAGGGCAGTTGGTTAGAATTTGAACAAAAAGAAAAAGAACCTAATTTTATTAGAGTTTGTTTAAATAAAGGCGGAAAAATCGGTCTTGGCATTTTTCTTAAATGTTTTGGCTTAACTCGTGAACAAATTTTAGAAACTTTCGGAGATAACGAAATTATTCGTGCAACTTTAGATAAAGATGCTTACGAAACACAACATGATGCGTTAATTGAATTATCAAAGAAAACACAACCGGGTGAAATTCCAAACGCAGAAGAAACTAAAAAATTTATTTATTCACAATTCTTCAGCCCTCAATACTATAATTTAGCACAAGTTGGACGTTTTAAATTAAACAAAAAATTAGCACTTGCTAATCGTTTGGTTGGCTTAACATGTGCTGAAGACGTTGTTAACAAAAAAGAAGTAATTGTTAAAGCTGGTGAAGAAATAACAAAAGACCTTGCTTACAAAATTCAAAACAGCGGAATCAACGAAGTTTGGGTTATGGCTGGTAACAAAAAACATAAAATGGTTGGTAATGCTAGAGTTAAATTAAGCGAAGTGTTCAAATGCAATGAAAAAGAACTTGGAATAACAGAACTTGTTCACTATCCAACATTGTTAGAAGTTTTAAAAGATTGCAAAACAAAAGAAGAAAAAATGGAAGCAATTAAACAAAATGCTTCAAGTTTAATTAACACAAACTTAACAATTGAAGATATGTTAGCAAGCGTTTCATATTTCTTAGATAGAAATGTTGGAATTGGTTATAACGATGTTGTTGACCATTTGTGCAACCGTCGTGTTAAAGGTGCTGGCGAATTATTAAAAGATGCTTTCCACGGTGGTGTTAATAAATTAAAAACTGCCGTTCAAGAAACTTTGCAAAGTCATGATTTAACAGATATAACTCCTAACCAAGTTGTTAATGCTAGACCAATCAATCGTGCTTTCAAAGATTTTATGGCAGGGCATCAACTTAGCCAATTAATGGATCAAATGAACCCACTATCATCTCTTGCTCAAAAACGTAGATTAAGTGCTATTGGACCTGGCGGTATTAACAGAGACCGTGCAACCGATGAAGTTCGTGATATACATCACAGCCACTACGGAAGAATTTGTGTTATTGAAACACCAGAAAGTGGTAACATTGGTCTTATTAACTCACTTGCAACATATGCAAGAGTTAATGAATATGGATTTATTGAAACACCTTACAGAATTGTTAACAAAGAAAAAGGTGTTGTAACAAACGATATTGTTTATTTAATGGCAGATGAAGATGAATGTTGCTATATTGCTCAAGCAATTGAACCATTAAATGAAGATGGAACATTTAAAAACGATAACATTGTTTGCCGTTATATGGATACAATTGTTGAAGTTTCTAAAGATATGGTTGATTATGTGGATGTTAGTCCTAAACAATTAATATCTGTTCCAACATCATTAATTCCATTCTTAGGAAACGATGATACAGCTCGTGCATTAATGGGTTCAAACATGCAACGTCAAGCAGTTCCTCTAATCAAACCAGAAGCTCCAATTATTGGAACAGGAATGGAACACAAAGTTGCATTAGATAACCATGCAACAATAGTTGCAAAAAATGCAGGTGTTGTTAAATTCTCTGATGCAAGAGAATTAATAATCACTGCTGAAGATGGGCATGAAGACCATTACGAATTAGTTAAATTTTCAAAAACAAACCAAGAAAGTTGTATAAACGAAAAACCAATTGTTAAAGCAGGCGCTAAAGTTAAAAAAGGAGAACCAATTGCAGATGGATATTCTGCACAAAATGGTGAACTTGCTTTAGGTCGCAACATGTTAATTGCGTTTATGAACTGGGAAGGTTATAACTACGAAGACGCTATTTTGTTAAGCGAAAGACTTGTTAAAGAAGATATATACACATCAATTAACTTAAAAGAGTTAGAAGTTGAATGCAGAAGCACAAAACTTGGTGATGAAGAAATAACAAGAGATATTCCAAACCTTGGCGAAGAAGCATTAAAAGACCTTGATGAAAATGGTATTATTAGAATTGGTGCAGAAGTTAAGTCTGGTGATATTCTTGTTGGAAAAGTAACACCAAAAGGTGAAAGCGAACCAACTCCAGAAGAAAGATTGTTACGTGCAATTTTCGGTGAAAAAGCACGTGATGTTAAAGACACATCTTTAAAAGTTTCTCACGGAATTCACGGAATTGTTGTTGACGTTCAAGTGTTCTCAAGAAAAAATAAAGATGAATTGCCAACAGGTGTTAACCAACTTGTTAAAGTTATCATTGCACAAAAAAGGAAAATTGGTGTTGGTGATAAAATGGCTGGTCGTCACGGAAACAAAGGTATTGTTGCAAGAGTTCTTCCTGTTGAAGATATGCCATTTATGGCAAACGGACAACCAATTGACATTGTGTTGAACCCACTAGGTATTCCTTCACGTATGAACGTTGGACAAGTTTTGGAAGTTCACTTAGGACTTGTTGCAAAAGCACTAGGAATTAAAATTGCAACACCTGTATTTGATGGTGCAAAAGAAACTGATATTTCTGCATTGTTAAAAGAAAACAATTTCCCAGAAAATGGTAAATTCCAATTATTTGATGGTAGAACAGGTGAACCATTTGAACACCCTGTAACTGTTGGATATATGTATTACATTAAACTTCAACACATGGTTGATGATAAAATGCACGCTCGTTCAACAGGTCCATATGCATACATCACTCAACAACCATTAAGTGGTAAATCAATGTTTGGTGGACAACGTTTTGGTGAAATGGAAGTTTGGGCACTTGAAGCATATGGTGCAAGTAAGTTATTACAAGAAATGTTAACAGTTAAATCAGATGACGTTGAAGGAAGATTTAACACATACAAAGCAATTGTTGAAGGGTTGCCACTTCCAGAACCTTCAATCCCAGAAAGCTTTAAAGTTTTAGTTAAAGAACTTCAAGGTTTGGCTTTGGATATTAGATTGTTAACACAAGATAACAAAGAATTTAATTTAAGTGAATTTAGTGCAGACACAACTGAAACATTCAGCGAGGCAACAAAACCTAGAGAAGATGTTAATGATATTTCACTTGAATTTGATGATGATAAAAACATTGAACAAGATGAAGAAGAAAATCCTGAATACGATAACATTTTTGATGAATCTGAGTTGTTTGATGATTTTGATGAATAATAGGAGTTAATAAAATATGTTAGAATTAAAAAATTTAGCATCAATGAAAATTGGTATTGCTTCTCCTGAAAAGATTTTAGAGTGGTCTTATGGTGAAGTTACCAAATCAGAAACTATTAACTACCGCACTCACAAACCAGAAACAGGCGGTTTGCTTTGTGAAAGAATTTTCGGACCAAAGAAAAACTGGGAATGCCATTGCGGAAAATACAAAAAAATCCGTCATAAAGGCGTTATTTGTGATAAATGTGGTGTTGAAGTTACAAAAAGTGTAGTTCGCCGTGAACGTATGGGTCATATTGAACTTGCAACTCCGGTTTGCCATATTTGGTACATGCAAAATGTTCCATCAAGAATTGGTTTGTTGCTTGGCCTTAATACAAAACAACTAGAACGTGTTGCATATTATGTTAACTATATTGTTCTAGATCCTGGCAAATCAAACTTCACAAAAATGCAAGTTATTTCAGATATGGAATATCGTGAAGCTTGCAATACTTTTGGAGCAAACTCTTTCCGTGTTGGAATGGGTGGCGAAGCTATTAGAGAATTGCTTCAAAATATTGATTTAGAAAAAGAAGCAAAAGATTTAACAGAAGCTGTAAAATCTGCAAAAGGTCAAAAGAAACTTAAACTTAACAAGAAATTAGAACTTGTTAACAGTATGATAAAAAGTGGAAATAAACCAGAATGGATGGTATTAACCATCGTTCCGGTTATCCCACCAGATTTAAGACCAATGATTCAACTTGATGGTGGAAGATTTGCCACAAGTGATATAAATGATTTATATAGAAGAATCATTAACAGAAATAATCGTTTGAAAAAGTTTATTTCAATTGGTGCTCCTGAAGTTATTATAAGAAACGAAAAACGTATGCTTCAAGAAGCTGTGGATGCGTTAATTGAAAACGGAAAACATGGAAAACCTGTTCAAGGCTTAAAGGGAAGAGAACTAAAAAGTTTAACAGGCTCTTTAAAAGGAAAACAAGGTAGATTCCGTCAAAACTTATTAGGAAAACGTGTTGACTATTCTGGTCGTTCAGTTATCGTTGTTGGACCAAGTTTAAAAATTTATCAATGCGGTTTGCCAAAAGAAATGGCACTTGAATTATTCAAACCATTTATTATTAGAAAATTAGTTGAACGTAATTTATCATTAAACTTTAAAAATGCAAGAAGATTAATAGATAAACAAAAAAGCGTTGTTTGGGACGTTTTAGAAGATGTTATTAAAGATCATCCTGTTTTATTAAACCGTGCTCCATCACTTCACAGATTATCTGTTCAAGCTTTTGAACCGGTTTTAATTGAAGGAAGAGCAATAAGACTTCACCCACTTGTTTGTGGTGGATTTAACGCGGACTTCGACGGTGACCAAATGTCTGTTCACGTTCCATTGTCTTTGGAAGCAATTGCTGAAGCAAGAGTTTTAATGCTTGCAAGCAATAACGTATTAAAACCATCAAATGGTAGCCCAATTTTGAGCCCAACTCAAGATATGGTTTTAGGTTCTTATTACTTAACAATAATAAATGATGAAGCAAAAGGTGCAGGAAAAGTGTTTGCTTCTGAAGATGAAGCAATAATGGCATATCAAACAAAAGTTGCAGAATTGCAAGCTCCTATTGAAGTTAGAAGAGTTTGTGAATTTAATGGCGAAAAAATTGTTTCAAGAGTTAAAACAACAATTGGAAGAATTATATTCAACCGCAACGTTCCTCAAAATATGGGATTTGTTGATAGAACAAAACGCGAAAATGCTTGTGCTTATGAAATTGATTTCCTTGTTGATAAAAAAGGTCTAGATAGAATTATCGAAAAATGTTTTAACAATTTAGGAACAACTGAAACTGTTAAAATGCTAGATAATGTTAAAGAAATTGGTTACAAATATTCAACTATTGGTGCAATTACTATTAACGTGTTCGATATGGAAATCCCTAAAGAAAAATACGATATTATTAAAGAAACTGAAGAAAAAGTTGCTGAAAATAATAAATTCTATCGCAGAGGATTTATTACTGAAGAAGAAAAATTAGATAAAAACATTGCATTATGGAAAGAGTCTACAAACCGTTGCCAAAGCATAGTGCTTGAAAAAATGGATAAATTAAATCCAGTTAAAATGATGGCAAGTTCTGGTGCCCGTGGTAATGCAGGTCAAGTTAACCAATTGTGTGGTTTCCGTGGAATTATGGCTAACACATCTGGTACAAAAATTGATATTCCTGTTAAATCAAACTTCCGTGAAGGCTTAAACCCATTAGAATATTTCTTAGCTTCTCGTGGTGGACGTAAAGGTTTGGCAGATAAAGTTTTAAAAACTGCAGACTCTGGTTATTTAACTCGTAGATTAGTTGACGTTGCTCAAGACGTTGTTATTTGTGAAGACGATTGCTTTGAAACAAATGGCGAAAAAGTTAAGGGTATGAAAGTTAGCGAAATTGTTAAGGACGGAACATTAGTTGCAAGCTTAGAACAAAGAATAACAGGAAGATTTGCTGTTGACGATGTTATTAATCCAAAAACTAAAAAAGTTATTGTTCCAGCAAACACTATGATTTCTGCTAGTCAAGCAAAAGAAATTAGTGAATGTGGAATTAAAGAAGTTAATATTAGAACTGCTTTAACATGTCGTTCAAAACATGGTATTTGTGCAAAATGCTATGGTAAGAACATGAGCAGTAACGATATTATTCCAATTGGTGAAGCTGTTGGTATTATTGCAGCTCAAGCTATTGGTGAACCAGGTACTCAGTTAACAATGAGAACTTTCCACACAGGTGGTGTTGCGAACGCTGCCGATATCACACAAGGTTTGCCTCGTGTTGCGGAAGTATTTGAAGCTCGTAAACCTAAATCTGCTGCAATTCTTTCAGAAGTTGCTGGTAAAGTTCAAATTAAGGAAGTTCAATCAGCTAGCAAAGATGGTGGTAAATATTACGAAGTATTTGTTAAAAATAGCGATGGCGATGGACATTATATTGTTCCATTCGGTTCAGTTTTAACAGTTAAAAATGGAGACTTTGTTGAAGCAGGAACACCATTAACAGTTGGTTCAATTTATCCAAAAGATTTATTAATCACCCGTGGTGTTAAAGATGTTCAAGAATATTTATTAACTGAAATATTAGGAACATATGCATTGCAAGGTGTTAAATTAAATGCAAAACACGTTGAAATTATAATTAGACAAATGCTTAGAAACGTTAAAGTTGAAGATGCAGGAGATACAAACTTAATAGTTGGAGATATTGTTGATATCTTTAAATATGAAGAAGAAAATGAACGCGTATTAAGAGAAGGCGGAGTTCCAGCAACTGTTAAACGTATAGTTCAAGGTTTGATTAAAGCATCATTAAGCGTTGAAAGTTTCTTAAGCGCTGCATCATTCCAAGAATCTTCAAGAGTATTAACAGATGCTTCTGTTAAGGGTAAAGTTGATAAATTGGTTGGATTAAAAGAAAACTTGATGATTGGTAAACCAATTCCAGCTGGAACAGGTTTTAAAACAATTGCAAGTGTAACTCCAATTGACACAACTTTAGAAAAACAAACAACTAGCGAAGTTGATGAAAGCGTTGAAAAATATTTTAACGATGTTGAAAGTGTAGAATAAAGAAGCCAAGGCTTCTTTATTTTTTATTAGTTAAATTTTGAATATCAAAAAAATACTTTAATATTTAATTTTGGTATTTACAAATTGTTAATATTATAGTATAATATAGTTACTAAGATTTAGGAGATATATTATGTTAAACAATAATATTAATTCATATGTAGATTCATTTATTAAAAACGCACAAGAAAATGGTTTAACTATTAATAGAGTTGCTGTTGGTGAAAATGGTTATATGATTGTTGCCACAGGAAAAAATGGTAGTGTTTGCTCTGTTCCAGAAAATGCAAAATCTGGACTTGTTTACGAAATGGCAAATAATACTTTAAAAAATTATGCAAAATCACAAAATGTAAGCAAAGATGTTGTTAAAGAGACATCGAACAATAGATTTTTAAAATAAAAAAGAAAACTTTTAACAGTTTTCTTTTTTTAGTTAATAAAAAATGCTAAAAATGGCTTAAAAATTTTACAAAATTTAATATGTGTGTTAAAATACAATTAATAAATTAAAATTTATAATGGAAAGTTTGGTTTTTTAGGCTAAAGTTTTAGGGAGCATATATGAAAAAATTTTCATTTCCAGCTGTAATATTTCGTGATGATGAGGCAGATTGTTTTTGTGTTGCAATAAGCGATGTTAATATTTTCTGTGATGGCGAAACTGTTGAACAAGCTCACAAAAGGGCTGGTGAATTTTTGAATGCCTATATTGATTTTGCTCTTGCAAACGATATGGAAATTCCAGAACCAACACCATTTAAAGATGTTGTTTTAAAATACCCAAAAAATTTGGTTGTTTTAGTGGAAAGCATTGTTGATAATAAAAATAAAACTATAAAATAAAAACGTTCAATCGTTTTTATTTTTTTTATACAAACTATAAAATTTTAAGAAATTTGCAAAAGAAAAAATATGTAATTTTTTTTGTTTTTTTTATAAATAAAAAACTATTAAAAATGTTGACATTAAAATGGTTATTTGATATTATAATTAACGTATTATAGTATGCTTAAATTTAAGTTTAAGCGAGATAAATTTTATTTTGGTGTGATTTTAAAATTTATCTATCTCATCGTATTATAATATCGGATACTTTTAAGGTTGATGTTATAAATGCAGTTTTAAGTAAAACTAAGCATTAAAATTTGAGTGCTAAGATGAGTTTTTTAAAACTAAAATAAGGGTTGAAATTTTAGTTTTTAAAATAATTAAGGAGGAAAACATATGCCAACAATTAATCAATTGGTAAAGAAGGGTAGAAAAAAAGTAGAAGTTAAATCAAATGTTCCTATTCTTGATGAAAATCCACAAAAACGTGGAGTTTGTCTAAGTGTAACAACAACTTCTCCTAAAAAACCAAACTCTGCTTTAAGAAAAATTGCAAGAGTTCGTTTATCAAATGGCGAAGAAGGTACTGTTTATATTCCTGGTGAAGGTCATAACTTACAAGAACACAACGTTGTTTTAATTCGTGGTGGAAGGGTAAGAGATTTACCAGGTGTTCGTTATCACATTATTCGTGGTAGCTTAGATGCATCAGGTGTTGCAAAAAGAAAACAGTCTCGTAGCAAATATGGTGCAAAAAAAGGTAAAAACTAAAATTAAAAATGTTAAAAACATTCCTATAAATTAGGTTTTAATATAAAATTTAATAAGGAGGATAACCCAATGCCTAGAAGAGGTGGCGCGCCTAAAAGAGACGTATTACCAGATCCACGTTATAAAAATAAAGTTATAACAAAATTAATTAACCAAATTATGCAAGATGGTAAAAAAGCAGTTGCTCAAAATATCGTTTATGGCGCATTTGATATTATTCAATCAAAAACAAGTGCAGAACCTGAAGAATACTTCATGGCTGCATTAGAAAACTTAAAACCAGTTCTAGAAACAAAATCTCGTCGTGTTGGTGGTTCTAACTACCAAGTTCCAATGGAAGTTAAACCAGAACGTCGCCAAACACTAGCTATTAGATGGTTGGTTGGATACGCACAAAAGAGAAATGAAAGAACAATGCAAGAAAAACTTGCAGGAGAAATTATGGATGCTTACAACAATGCTGGTGGAGCATTCAAAAAGAAAGATGATGTTCATAGAATGGCTGAAAGTAATAAAGCATTCGCACATTATCGTTGGTAAAATTTTTAAAAGGAAATATATTTTATGCCAAGACAAGTTGAATTATCAAAATATAGAAACGTGGGAATTATGGCCCACATTGACGCTGGTAAAACAACAACAACAGAAAGAATTTTATTCTACACAGGTAAAACTCATAAGATTGGTGAAGTTCATGATGGTCAAGCAACAATGGACTGGATGGCGCAAGAACAAGAACGTGGTATAACTATTACAAGTGCTGCTACAACTTGCTATTGGAAAGGTCATCAAATTAACATTATTGATACTCCAGGACACGTTGACTTTACTGCAGAGGTTGAAAGAAGTTTAAAAGTTCTAGATGGTGCTGTTACAGTTTTATGTGCAAAAGCTGGTGTTCAACCACAAAGTGAAACAGTATGGCGTCAAGCTAATAAATATAAAGTTCCAAGAATTGCTTATGTTAACAAAATGGACCGTGAAGATGCAAATTTCTTCTATGTTATCGAAACAATGAAAGCACGTTTGTCTGGATGCAATCCACTTGCAATTCAAGTTCCAATCGGAGCTTCTGCAGATTTCAAAGGTTTAGTAGACCTTGTTGAAATGAAAGCATATATTTACACAAACGATAAAGGAACCGATATTCAAATAACAGATATTCCTGCTGATTTAGTTGATGTTTGCAACAAATATAGAAATATACTTATTGAAACAGTTGCTGAACAAGATGATGAACTATTAGAAAAGTTCTTTGCAGGAGAAGAATTAACTGAAGAAGAGTTAAAGAAAGGTATTAGAAAGGGAACATTAAATATGTCATTTGTTCCTGTTCTATGCGGAACAAGTTTTAAAAACAAAGGTGTTCAAAAATTGTTGGATGCAATGGTTGAATATTTACCAAGCCCAACAGATATTGACGCAATTGTTGGTGTTAACCCAAAAACTAAAGAAGAAGAAGATAGAATTGCTTCTGATGATGCTCCTTTCAGTGGATTAGCATTTAAAATAATGACTGACCCATATGTTGGAAAATTAACATTCTTCCGTGTTTATAGTGGAAAAATAACTGCTGGTTCATATGCTTATAATCCAACAAAAGATAAGAAAGAAAGAATTGGTAGATTAATTAGAATGAATGCTAATTCTCGTGAAGATATTGAAGAAGCATATGCAGGCGATATTGTTGCAATAGTTGGTTTAAAAGACACAACAACAGGTGAAACATTATGTGACCCTGCACATCAAATCGTTCTTGAAAGTATGGATTTCCCAGAACCAGTTATTAGAGTTGCAATTGAACCAAAGAGCAAAGCAGCTCAAGAAAAAATGATTTTGGGATTGGTTAAACTTGCTGAAGAAGATCCTACATTCAAAACATATACAGACCAAGAAACAGGTCAAACAATTATTGCTGGAATGGGCGAACTTCACCTTGAAATAATTGTTGATAGATTGCTAAGAGAATTTAAAGTTGAAGCAAACATTGGTGCTCCACAAGTTGCATACAAAGAAACAATTAGAAAACCTGTTGAAGCTGAAGGTAAATATATTAAACAAAGTGGTGGACGTGGTCAATATGGTCACTGCTGGATTAAAATGGAACCTTTAAAAGCTGGTGAAGGATATAAATTTATTAACAACATTGTTGGTGGTGTAATTCCTAAAGAATACATTCAACCAATTGACGATGGTATTCAAGAAGCAAAAATGAATGGTGTGTTAGCTGGATACGAAACAGTTGACTTCCAAGTAACATTGTTCGATGGTTCATATCACGATGTTGACTCTTCAGAAATGGCATTCAAGATTGCAGGTTCTTTAGCATTTAAAGAGGCTGCAAAGAAAGCAGACCCTGTTCTACTTGAACCAATTATGAAAGTTGAAGTTGAAATGCCTTCTGAATATTTAGGTGACGTTATGGGTAACATTAATAGTCGCCGTGGTGTTTTAACAGGCACAGAAATTAATCATGGGTTACAAGTTATCAATGCTGAAGTTCCACTAAGCAAAATGTTCGGATACGCAACAGACCTTCGTGGATTAACTCAAGGCAGAGGTACTTTTAATATGGAATTCTCTCATTATGCAGAAGTTCCAAAAAATATCGCCGAACAAATCATCGGCGAAAGAGCAAAAAGCTAATTATTTAAAATAAAAATTTTAGGAGGATAATAAATAATGGCAAAAGCTAAATTTGAAAGAAATAAACCACACGTTAACGTTGGAACAATTGGTCACGTTGACCACGGTAAAACTACTTTAACTGCAGCAATCACAATGACTCAAGCATTAAAAGGTCTTGCTCAAGGTATGGACTATGCTGCAATCGATAAAGCTCCAGAAGAAAGACAAAGAGGTATCACAATTAACACAGCTCACGTTGAATACGAAACAGCTAACCGTCACTATGCACACGTTGACTGCCCAGGACACGCAGACTACGTTAAAAACATGATCACAGGTGCTGCACAAATGGACGGTGCTATTCTTGTTGTTGCTGCAACAGATGGTCCTATGCCTCAAACTCGTGAACACATTCTTCTTGCTCGTCAAGTTGGTGTTCCATACATTGTTGTTTTCATGAACAAAATGGATCAAGCAGATCCTGAACTTGCTGAACTTGTTGAAATGGAAATCAGAGATCTATTAACTGAATATGGTTTCCCAGGAGACAAAACTCCAATTATTAAAGGTTCTGCATTAAAAGCTTTAGAAGCTGCTCAAGCAGGAAATATTGATGGAGAAGATAGCAAATGCATTCAAGAATTAATGGATGCTCTAGATAGCTATATCCCTGAACCACAACGTGATACAGACAAACCTTTCTTAATGCCTGTTGAAGACGTATTCACAATCACAGGACGTGGAACAGTTGCTACAGGTCGTGTTGAACGTGGAACAATTAAAGTTGGTGACACTGTTGAAATCGTTGGTATGGGTAGCAAAATGCAAAGCGTTGTTACTGGTGTTGAAATGTTTAGAAAACTTCTAGACCAAGCATATGCTGGTGATAACATTGGTGTATTACTACGTGGTGTTCAAAGAACTGATATCGAACGTGGTCAAGTTCTTGCAAAACCTGCATCAATTCATCCTCATACTGAATTCACTGCAGAAGTTTACGTATTGAAGAAAGAAGAAGGTGGTCGTCATACTCCATTCTTTAACGGATACCGTCCACAATTCTACTTCAGAACAACAGACGTTACAGGAACAATTGAATTACCTGCTGGTGTTGAAATGGTTATGCCTGGTGATAACGTAAGAATGACTATTAAATTAATCACTCCAATCGCTATCGAACAAGGTTTACGTTTCGCTATCCGTGAAGGTGGAAGAACAGTTGGTTCTGGTGTTGTTTCAAGCATTATTGAATAATTAAAAAATAAAAACGATTCGTAAGAATCGTTTTTTTATTTATTAACGAAGTTGTTAAAAAAAATTGTATTAATGGGCTAATTTTGATATAATAAAGTAATATTATGGGGAATATGGAGTAAACTGCAATGGAAGATATTAAAGAAGAGTCAAAAAGTATGAATGATGTTGTTACAGAAAAAATCAATATGTCTGTAAGTTCATTACTTGGGTCTTATAATGCAGATAATGAATATGTTATTAGTGACATTATTTTAGATGAACTATTTAAAATAAAAAAGGTTAAAAGAAATGCATACAATAACTTATTGTTTTGTTCTTCAACATTAAAAAATTGGGGGACGCTAGTTTTTGAAATTTCGTTTTCAAAAAATGATGAGAAAAAAATTGCGTCTGCAACATTAAGTTTATTAGAAACTATAAATAAAGTTAATGGATACGTTCAAGATACTGTTAAAACTGAAATAGGTAACTATACCGATGAATTAAATAATCAGTTTGTGGAAAAGGTTTTTGAATATTTTAATATTACAACTGAAGAAAGTTTAGTTAAAGATCCAACTTTAGAAAATGTTGATATAACTAACAGTTTTATTGAAGCTAAAATATTGTTGGAACAAGAATTAACATTGTTTGCAAAAGAAGGCAATGAAGAATTGTATGAAACATACTTCAATTCTAGATATAATTTGCTTGTTGCTCAAAACACAGAGTTTTCACTTGCTGTGTTAAAACAATTTGAATCTGAATATAATAAAATTAAAGAATTTTTCTTAAAAGGTGAAAATAAAAACTATAAAAGTTTAAGTGAACTTTTAGATAAAGCAATACAAGATGTTAAAGGAACTAACAAGGCATACAAAAAGGGTGAAGAAATGTATATTGAAGCTGTTAGACCAATTATGGATACTTTAACAAAATCTGCAGAAGTTCTTCACGAAAAAATTTTAGAAGATGCTATGGTTAAAGCATCACAAGAAAATAAAACTAAGGAAGTAAAAACCTTAGTTGATAAAAAACAAACAGAATCAAAGAAAAGTAACGGGGAATCATTATACAAAAAAGATAAATCCAAAGCCGTTAATATAAAACTTGGCAAAGCACCAAATAATAAATATTCTTATAAACCAGATAAAATTCAATTAAATCAATCAAATTTGGAAAAGCCTAAATTTAGTCCTTTAAACAAGGATGAGTTTGGAAACATTGAAAGAAAAAATCCTAAAAATACCGAAAATAGAATAGAAGGCTCTAACGGGAAAAATAGAGATAATTTTCGGGAAATTTTAAGTCAAGTTAAAGAAAATGAAAAAACAAATTCTGTTAGAGATGCTTTAGAGAATAAAGAAAACAATATTGGCCAAAATGTAAGAGACGAATTTGAAAGAAATCTAGATGTGAGTAGGAGATAATTCTAAAAAGGTTTAAGATAAAAAAATAAAAAGGCAACTGCCTTTTTATTTTTTTATCTTATTTACATCATATGCGTTTCTTTTTAATATAGCAAAATCACTTATTACTCTATTTGAATAATTTTCAATTGTTTTACCTATTGATTCGCCTGGCACTATTGAAGTAATTTTGTTTTTTGTCATTGAATCCAAAGCGTTAAAAAAGTCTAACAAATAAGATGAACTTTGATTTGAAACATATAAATTGTTTGCTTTAACAATTTTAAGATAAAAATCTTTTATTCCGTCTACGTTGTTATCAAAATCTTCAAGACTTGGTGGATTTTTACCAAACACATCAGGATTAAATTGATTCAACTTGAAAAACAAACCAAAAATATAGAATGCAGAGTTTTCGTCTTCTTGATGTGAAGTTTGCAAGCCTTTTTGATAAAAATAGCTTAGTCCAGATTTAGTTATATCAAAATTAGGAATATTTAATGTTTTATCGAATTTAGCCATAATATAACACCTTTTCATTAATCATATTTTTAATAATTATATTATAATTTTAATACTTTGTCAATACTGATTTTTATTTAATTATAATGTAATTTAATACTTAATTATTATATTTAAAATCTTTAAAAAATTAACAATAATCATTATTTGTAATGTTAAATCTATAATAGATATCTAATCTAGTTAAGATTGCATTTTACAAAGTGATCTTAAATTGACAAATTGCAATTATTATATATTATAAATTCAAAATAAAATTATTAATACATTAAATTTTGTTAATAATACTTGCAAAATATACAATATTGTTATATAATATTTACAGAATAATTAAGTAAATAGAGTTTTGCAAAGCTCTTTTTTTATTGGTTATTACTATATCAACTTTAATTTTTAAATTGGAGGGGCTTATAATGAGAGAAAATATTACATTAGAATGCACAGAATGCAAAAATAGAAATTATACATCTCAAAAGAACAAGAAAAATGATCCTAGCAGATTAGAATTTAAAAAATACTGCAAATTCTGCAAAAAGCAAACAGTTCATAAAGAAACAAAATAGTTAAGGAGTTCTTGCGTTATGGCAAAAAAGAAAAATAAGAAAAAAGGCAACTTTAAAAAACCAGTTGCTAAACAAAATTTGCAAACAGAAGAAAAAGAAACTATAGTTTCTGAAGAAAATGTTGTTGAAGTTGTAGAAACAGAAAACAAAGATAACAAAAACAATAAACAAGAAAAACAATTAAAAGATAATAAGAAACAAAATAAAAAAGATAAAAAAGATAAAAAGTATAAGGAACCAGGAAAAATAAGAAAATCTTTAAAGGAATCAGCTTCTGAACTTAAAAGAGTTTCTTGGCCAAGTTTTGGAAAAGTTGTTAAACAAACAGGCGTTGTTATTGCTGTTATCTTATTTTTCACACTTGTTATTTTTGGAATTGACCAATTATTATCTTTATTAACAGGTTTAATTTATAAATAAAAAAGGAGTTCAAAATGTCTGAAGAAAAAATTATAAATGAAGAAAATTTGAAACAACCTGAAAACGAAGTTAAACCTGAATCAAACGAAAGTTCTGAACAAACTAATTCTAACACAGGAAATGTTAATTGGTATGTTATTAAAACATATTCAGGTTACGAAAATGTTGCAAAAGAAAATTTGCAAATTGTTATTGAAAAATATTCATTACAAAACAGAATATTTGATATAGTTATTCCTCTGGAAGGTGTTGTTGAAGAAAAAAATGGTAAAAGAAAAGTTGTTTCAAGAAAATTATTGCCAGGTTATATATTGGTTAAAATGATTTATGGCGATGATATTTGGCACGCGGTTACAAGAACAAGAGGTATTACAAGTTTTGGTGGTCCAAACGGCAGAGCTTTGCCAATGGAAGAAGAAGAAATTAGAAGATTAAAACTTGAGAAACCGGCAGTTATTAACATTGACCTTGATGCAAATGATAAGGTTGAAGTTATTGATGGTCCACTAAACGGATTTATTGGAACTGTTATTGAAGTTGACAAACAAAAAGATGTTTGCAAAGTTATGGTTGAAATGTTTGGTCGTGAAACACCTGTTGATTTAGCATTAAATCAAATTAAAAAAATTGACTAATACTACTTGAAATTTTTTGAAAAAAAATATATACTCTATGAGTAACAAAAATTACAGTTTATTTTGGTTTTATTTGAGGTAACTCAATTAAAATATAGTGGGAGAAACGTAAATATTTTAATGCGTTTTGTTTACACCACATTATGCCTAAAAGGCAGGAGGAAGAAAATGGCACAAAATAAAAAAGTTAATGCAATTGTTAAGTTGCAACTTCCAGCTGGTAAAGCAACATCAGGTCCTCCGGTTGGTTCATCTTTAGGACCTCACGGAATCAATATCCCAGCATTTACAAAAGAATTTAACGAAAAAACAGCAGATAAAGCAGGTTTAGTTATCCCTGTTGTTATCACAATTTATGCTGACCGTTCATTCACTTTTGTTTTAAAAACTCCACCAGCAGCTGTTTTAATTAAAAAAGCATGTGGAATTGAAAAGGGAAGTGACAACTCAATTAAAAACAAAGTTGCAAAAATCACAAAAGCTCAAGTTAAAGAAATTGCACAATTAAAAATGGAAGACTTAAATGCTGCCACAATTGAAAGTGCTATGAGCATGATTGAAGGCACCGCTAGAAGCATGGGTGTTACAATTACAGAATAGTGGGAGAATAAAAAATATTTCATTTTATTCGCTATAACCACAAGGAGGTTTAAAATTTTATGAAAAAAGGTAAAAGATATTTAGAAAGTGCTAAATTAGTTAACAAAAGGAATTTATATTCAATTAATGAAGCACTAGATCTTGCAGTTAAAACAGCAAGTGCAAAATTCGACGAAACAGTTGAATTACACGTTAGACTTGGCGTTGATGGCAGACAAGCAGATCAACAAGTTCGTGGCGTTGTTGTTTTACCAAATGGAACAGGTAAAAGTGTTAAAGTTTTGGTTATTGCAAAAGGTGAAAATGCTGAAAAAGCAAAAAAAGCTGGAGCTGATTATGTTGGCGCAGAAGATATGATTGCAAAAATCCAAACTGAAAACTGGTTTGATTTTGATGTTGTTGTTACAACACCTGATATGATGCCTGTTATCGGTAGAATAGCAAAAATTTTAGGACCAAAAGGTTTAATGCCAAATCCTAAGAGTGGAACAGTTACAATGGATGTTGAAAAAGCTTTAACAGATATTAAAGCTGGTAAAGTTGAATATCGTTTAGATAAAGCAAATATTATTCACGTTCTAATTGGCAAAGTTTCTTTCGGTACTGAAAAACTTGCAGAAAACTTAAACGCTGTTATGGATGCAATTGTTAAAGCAAAACCAGCAGCTGCAAAAGGTCAATATATTAAAAGCGTTACATTAAGTAGCACTATGGGCCCAGGAATTAAAGTTGCATATAATATTAATTAAAAAAAGTAACCCTTTTGGGTTATTTTTTTTGTATTGAAAATAATAAGTTACTATGCTATACTATTTGTATAGGAGATTATTATGACCATTGAAGAACTTTATAATTTTATTAAAGAAAACACTAAAAATAAAAACGAACTTTATAAAATGATTAAAACTGATAAGCATAAATTAACATTATTAAAAAGGTTGGCTATAAAAGAAAATATTCAACCTTATGAGAAGCTAGATAATATAATTTGTGAAATTAAGTTAAATAAAGATATTAATCAGGCAATAGAAAAACAAATGTTGATTTTAAGAGATACTCCAATTGAAGAGATTGAAGAAGATGATTTTGTAGATGATAAAGAAGTTCAATCCAGAGAAAAAATTAAAGAAAATATTTTTAAAGAGTATTCTAAAACAGAAATTCAAGAGTTAAGAAATGCTGTTAAAAATTGTTCAGCAGATGGAGTTGTTTATGGATTGAAAGAAATGTATCCAGAAGTTTTTTCAAAATTAAACAACTTGTCTTTAGTAATTGGATGCAGTAATCAAGATATAATTGCGGACGTTTTAAATATGGGCGTTGTTTTAAATGATGATATAGTGTTCGCAAACGATGAGCAAGCTGAAAATTATATTTGTAAAAATAATATGGACCATAGAGGTGGCGTTGAAAGAATAAGAGAAGATTCCAAAGCTATTGTTTCATTAAAACGCCTATCAAAAGGGAATATTTACAAATACTTAAAGAAAAATGGCTATTCATACAACAGTGTTGCAATTATGTTGGATGTTTTAGATGGTATAAAAATCAGAGCAAAAAATATAACTGAAAGAAATGTATTTATTCAAAAAGATGATAAGATATATAAAGAACTACAAGCATTATTGAAAATCGCAAAATTGCCAAATCCGTTAAAGAAAAATGAGTTTTTGACACAGGAAGAATTGATAGGAGAATTGGGTAGTGCTTGGAATGGTAGAACACCTAAGCAAATTTATACAGAAAGTGTAGTTATTAAATTATATGGAGATTTTATTAAAAAGAAAAAGTTATTAGGCATAATGGAACCTTATAAATTTTTATATGACGATTTAAAAGTTTCTTACGGTATTACAAAATATGCTAGGATTAAAGGATTAACACCAACTCAACTTGCAAGAATTTTAGATAAGAATATTAATAAAATGTACATAACAAATAAATTAACGGGTGAAAAGAAAGTCGGGTTTCCTCAAAATATGATAAGTTACTTGATGGCTATTGAAAACGAGGAAAAAAAGTTAACAAAAGCAAAATAAAATGTTGACAACTAAAAACTAATTTGATAAAATACTTTCGTAATAAAAAATTTTGCCAAAGACAGCAAGTTGTTTAAATATAAACGTAAAAGTCTTGCCGAGGTAAGTGAAGGTATAAAATGTTCAACCTTGCGCTTATGTTTGGCGTAAGGTTTTTTGTTATAACACATTAAAAAAGGAGGCAGACCGCGTGGGAGCAAATTTAGAACTTAAAAAACAAGTTGTTGAAGAAATTAAAGAAAATTTCAAAAAAGCAAAAAGCGTTGTGTTTGTTAACTTTGTTGGCTTAACAGTTGAACAAGATAACAAATTAAGAAAACAAATGCGTGAAAACAATTGCGTTTATAAAGTTTATAAAAACCGTTTAATGCTTAAAGCTTTAGAAGAACTTGGAATTAGTGGTTTCGATACTAAAATGTTTGAAGGCAACACAGCTGTTGCTTTTGGCAGTGATGAAGTTGCTGCTGCAAAAGTTGTTGCAGATAACGTTAAAGAAACAGAAAAATTAGAAATCAAATTTGGAATTGTTGATGGCGAAATTGTTGATAAAGCAAAAGTTGAAGCACTTTCAAAAATACCATCAAGAGAAACATTGCTTGCTATGTTACTTGGTACATTACAAGCACCTATTTCAGCATTTGCAAGAGCAATTGATGCTGTAAGCAAAAAATAATTAAAAAATTTTATTGGAGGATTAAAGAAATGGCAGATTTAAAAAATATTATTGAAGAAATTAAAACATTATCAGTTATGGAACTTTGTGATTTAGTAAAAATGGTTGAAGAAGAATTCGGAGTTAGTGCTGCTGCTCCTGTTGCCGCTGCTGCTGCACCTGTAGCTGCTGTTGCTGAAGAAAAAACTGAATTCAACGTTGTATTAAAAGAAATTGGTGCAAACAAACTTGCAGTTATTAAAGTTGTTAAAGAAATCACAGGTTTAGGCTTAGGTGAAGCTAAAACATTAGTAGAAAGCGCTCCTAAAGCAGTTAAAGAAAATGTTCCAGCTGAAGAAGCTAAAGCTATTGAAGCTAAATTAAAAGAAGCTGGCGCTGTTGTTGAATTAAACTAATTTATCAACTAATTTAATGTGTTAAAAAAAGTTATGGTAATTTACCATAACTTTTATTTTTTTTAATTTTATTTTTCAGGATTAACTGAAACTATAATTGTTGCAGTAACTTGAGGGTGAAGTTTAATTTTTATTGAATAATTGCCACACGCTTTTATTGCAGAATCTAAGTCGATTTTCTTTTTATCAACTTCAAAACCCATTTTTAATAATTCAGTTGCAATTTCTTTTGAAGTTATTGAGCCAAAAACTTTGCCATTTTCGCCACATTTAATGTTTAGATTAACTGTTTTATTATTAATCAAATTTGCTTGTTTTTGGGCGTTTTCTAAAGCCAACATAGCTTTGTGTTCTTCACTTGCTTTTGCTTGGTTGTTTAAATTGATATTTTCTGCATTTGCAATTTTTGCTAATTTTTTAGGGAATAAGAAATTTTTTGCATAACCATCTGCAACGTTAACAACTTCTCCTTTTTTTCCACTACCTTTAACATTTTCTAAAAGTATAACTTTCATAATAATACCTATAAATACAATTGTATTTTCCTTTTATATTTTAATTTATAATATATATTTTAATAAGTATTGTCAATTGAATAAAAATTGTTTTTTTTGTTAAAAATATAAAAATTAAGAGGTGAGTATGGATTTAAAATGCAAAAAATTAGATTGCAAATATAACGATAAATTTGCGTGTGTGGCTAAAGAAATTGATGTTAACAAAAATAATGTTTGTGATAAATATGAAAAAGCCACAAAGTTAGATGAAGGACAAAAACAGAATGTTCCTAAAAATATGCTAAATAAACCGCCAAAATTGCATCCATTTAGACATAGTAAAAATGTGCAAATAAAATGCAGCGCAGAGTGCTTGTTTAATAAAGAAGGGTTATGTTTGGCAAATGGTATAACTGTTGATAGCATTAACAAAAAAGCAAATTGTTTAACTTATATGGATAAATAAAAAAACAGAAATTATTTTCTGTTTTTTTAATCATCACTTCTAAATCTAGCAAACACTAATAAAAATCTTAATAGGTTAAGCATTGATATAACTAAACTAGCAAAATATGTTAATGCAGCACTTTTTAAAACCTGTTTAGCACCATTTAGTTCTTCTTGAGTTAGTGTGTTAGTTAATTGAAGCGTTTTTATTGCTCTGTTGCTTGCATTGTATTCAACAGGTAATGTTGCAAGGTTAACAAGCACAGATAAGCCAAAAACGGCAATTCCACACCATAAAAGCACATCACCAACAATGTTGCCAGGGAACACTGCAAAATTGAATATTAGGCCCAAAACAACTAATGGCCAAAGCATAGTGCTTGCAAAATTTGCAATTGGAATAACTGCTTGGCGTATTTTAATTGGAACATATTTTTCTGCGTATTGATAAGCGTGTCCAACTTCGTGAGCAGCAACGCCAATTGCTGCAATGCTTGATGAATTATAAACACTGGAAGATAAAGCTATTACTTTTTTCTTGCTGTCATAATAATCGGTTAAATGGCCGTTAGTTTTAATAACGCTTATATCATTTAAACCTTTTTGGTCTAGTAGCATTCTTGCAACTTCAGCAGCGGTTTTGCCACAACTTGCAGTTACTTTGCTAAAAGCTGAAAAAGACTTTGAAACTTTAATTTGAGCAATTGTTGCTAAAATTAAGCCGGGCAATAAAATTATACCCATTAAATAATATTGAAAATACATATAAAATTCCTTTATTAATTTTTATTAATATAAGACTTAACTTCTTTACCGAAAGGCAAAAAATCATCAAAAAACGAAGAAATATAGGTTTGTCCAGCAATGTTTAATAGTTTTTTAGCTCTTTTTAATTCTGTTTTGTTTACAAAGTTATTATTTTCTAAAATATTTAAAGCACGTTTGCTAGCATCTCGTTCTAGCGGAATTAGCAAAAATTTAGATAATAAATTTAACAAAAAGAAACCTGCGCAAACCCCTAAAACAGAGTATATAAGAGTTGTGTTAGAAGTGTTAAATATAAATAAAACAATTCCTAATATTGCTAGAGGTAAAATAAATTTGTTAGTGAATCTGGTTAATTTGTTAATTAAATTCGTAAAACTGAAAAGTTTGGAATTTTCTTTATGCTGTAAAGCGTGACCTAATTCGTGAGAAACAATTGCAATAGAACTAAGGCTTGGAACATCACAAATTTCATCACTTATAAACAATGTTTTGTATTTAGCAGAGTACGCATCACCTAATTTTTTATCAATTAAGGCAAGGTCAATATCTAAATTGTATTTGTCTATACAAATTGAAGCAAATTCTGCACCTGTTAAATTGGCAGAGTTCCTAACTTTTAAATATTTATTGTAAACTTTTAAAATTTTTGTTTGGGAACCTGCAACTATTAAAAATGTTAAAATTAAAATTCCAACAAGTATACCAATAAAAATCATTTATTTCTCCCAATTTTTTGAATAGTATATCTTAAAATTTTAAAATTAACAACTAAAATTTTATTTCTTCAATTTCTTCAATTAATTGGTTTTTAACTTTAAAATTAAAACTTAAATAATTATTACCTTTTATTGTGTAGTTATAATAAATATCATTAACATAATATGGGTTAAAATATATTTCTTTAATTTCTCCAAAAAAGTTTTCGCAAGTGCTTTTTGTTAACTTATTTTTTAAATTAGAACTTAAATATTCTTTTGCTAGTTCAAAGTTGTTAATTTTAACACACTCTAAAAAGGCGTAAGGCACAAGTTCATTTTTGCTAACAACATTTTTCTTATCCATATAAACGTAATAACTGTTAATTTTGCCATTATCATAATTAATTTCTGTAACTTTGCCTGTTTTTGCTATATCACATAACTTTTTTAAAACTTTAATATTGGTTTTTGTAAATTCAACAAGTTCCATTTTATCATTATAAATTTCATTAAAATTAGGGTCTAAAACAATTAAATTGTTAACTTTTGAGTTAGAACCTTGAATTAATATGTAGTCTTTATTAGAGTATGCATTAAAAGTAAAACATTCAAAAATGTTTGTTGTGTATTTTAGCGTTCCATTTTTGTAAACACAAATGTTGCTTTTGCCAAAGTTGTTAACAACAATATTTATGTTATTAATTGTTTTTTCATAAACTTTTTCTATGTTTTCAATTGGGTTTATTTGTGAACAATTTATAACAATATCATAGTTGTTGTTAGTAAATGGAATAACTTCAACAAAGTCGCTTTCACAAAATAGTTTATTTAATTCATAGCGCATTTTAACTGAAAAATTAGGCATAATGTGATGTTTTTCACTTATTGGATAAATGCTTAATATAAAGCTTTGAAGTTCGTCAACTTCAACACTAATTGGTAAATCTTTAACTTGCCCTATGTGTTTGCTGTCTACAAAAATATCACAACTATTAGTGCTTTTAAAATTTAAAAAATAACTCATAATAAATCCTTAAAAACAATATTTTCATATTTTATGAAATTGCAGTGTTAAAATATGCAAAATTGTTAATAATTAATTCAAAGTTAACAATTTTTTTATGTTTGGAATATGTAAAAGTTAAGGAGATAATATGGACCAATTAAAAAATGTTATACCTTTTAAAATAAAAGAAAAATCGCTGTCATTAAACAATAACGACATTACTTCTTTGTTTTTAGGCTTGGTTAAAATTATTCAAAATGAAGCATCTTGCAATAAAGAAAAAAGTTATTTAGATATTATTTGCAAGCAAGAATTAGAGATAAAAAAATTAAAAATAAAGTTGAAAAACTTGCAACTTTTAACATGTTCAGATGGCGGAATTGTGCAAAAAGTAACTTACGAAAACTTTAAAAATAACTCAAAAAAACTCATAAATAAAATAAAACAAAATTAGTAAAAATAAACTTTATTATAAATAAAAAAAACACCAAATTATTTATTTTGGTGTTTTGTTTTATTTTATTAGAAATTGTAATAAAAACCAAAAAGTTTCGACATTTTACTTAATAAATTAACAATGAAAAACACAATTATACAATATTCTCAAACGTATAATTTTAATATAAAAAGCCTATATGGTAAAATATTATCGGTGGCTAAATTAAGCCACATTAATTATTAATTAGGGAGAATGAAGATGAAAGAAGTTAATAAAAAATGTAATGTTATTGTTTTAGATAACAGCGAACAAATGAGAAAAATGATAAAAGATTATTTTAATAATTCTGAAGAGGTTAGTGTTGTTGCAGAATTTGAAAACGCAACAAAGGCATTAGATTTTTTGCAAAAGAATGAAGTTGATGTTGTGTTAAGCGATGTTGTTTTGCCGGGAATTGATGGATTTGAATTTTTAGAAAAGCTTAAAATATTAAATTTAAAAAACACGCCAAAAATAATAATGTTAAGTGCTTTATCTGGTGATGGATTTATTCAAAAAGCACTTAATCTTGGTGCAAATTATTATATGGTTAAACCTTGTGAAATGAATTTATTAAAATCAAGAATTTTAGAATTAAACCAAAATGGAAGTTTTGCTGTTTCAGCAGTTTCTAATGAATCAAAAAATGTTGCAAGCATTCATAAAAACAAACAATTAGAAGAAAAAATAACAAACATTTTTATTACTGTTGGAATACCTGCTCATATTAAAGGTTATCAATTTTTAAGAGAAGCTATTAAAATGGCTATAGATAATCCTGAAATAATTAATAGTATAACAAAAAAATTATACCCAAGCATTGCAGAACGTTTTGACACAAGTGCAAGTAAGGTGGAACGTGCAATTAGACACGCAATTGAAGTTGCTTGGAATAGGGGTAAAATTGAAAATATAAACGCATTGTTTGGTGTTCGTGTTTATAGCAATAACGAAAAACCAACAAATGGTGAATTTATTGCACTTGTCGCAGATAAAATGCTAATTGAAGGTGCTTAAATATTAAATAATAATTGATGATTTTTCATCAATTTTATTTTTTTTATTTATTATGTTAACTTATAAAATAAACATTTTTGCAGGTTAATTTTGTTTTTTAGTTATAAAAATGAAACATATTAAATAAACTAGCATAAATTATATAAAATAAAATAAAAAATGTTTAAATTCTCTTTACAAGTATATATTATGTATTTATAATATTTGCAACAATTTAAATATGTGGAGATAAAAGATGAAAGATACTAAACCTGTTTACATTAAATGTCCAAGATGTGAATTAAATTATATTTTAAAAAAAGATAAGCTTTGTGAAGTTTGCAAACAAGAAATAAAAGCTGGTGCAACTCATAATGACGATTTAGAGTTTGAAGAAGAGGGTATGGAATTATGCCCAATCTGCAAAGTTAACTATATAACAGATGGCGAAAAAATGTGCCAGGCTTGTTTGGAAAATAGCCTTATGGAAGATAAGGAAGATGTTGATTGGAGAGAATATATTGATAAAACAACTGAAGAATCAGATGAAGAAACAATGGATCTTCTTCCAATTGAAGATAACGAAGACCTTGATGAAGATTTGAAAAACACATTCAGCAAAGATTTAGATGATGATTATTTAAAAGATGACTTTGATGATATGGATGAGTTTGATGACGAAGAAGAAAATGATGATGACGATTTAGACATCGACGTTGATGATTATGACGATGGAGACGACGATGATGAAGATGAAGACGATGATGAAGATGAAGACTATTAAAATTGGTTAAGCTTAGGCTTAACCTTTTTTTATCATAAAATAAATTTTATTTTAATATAATGTTAACGAGAATAAAATGTTTTGTTTTGTTTAAAATAAAATAAAAAGAGGTATTAATGGTTAAGTCTAATTCAAGTTTGCAAGAAGTGAAAAAGAAAATTGAAAACTTAAAAGGTAAAAATGTTTATATGCAAATTAACAAGGGTAGAAATAAAATTGTTAAACTAAGTGCAATTATAGACCAAGTGTACCCTAGTATGTTTGTAATAAAACCAACAGAAAATGTGGATTTAGATAGAACAAGTTTTTCATACAACGATGTTATGTGCGGAGATGTTAAATTTGGAAGTTAAAATATGACAAATTGTTGTCATATTTTTTTTGCTTGCTAAATATATTATTAATGAACATGCGCATTGGGGGGTTTAAAAATGGCAGTTAATCCAATATATGAAAAACTAACAAGTGTTAAAAGATTAAATCCGCAAGCAAATCAAAGTGTTGTGGAATGTGTTTTGCAAGCAAATGAAGAAATAAAAGATGTTTTAGCAGTTAGGGCTGAAGCTTTCTTAAAAAATTGCAATATTGTTAAAAATGCAATTGAATATTCTGGTGTTGTTAATTTTAGCATTTTATATAATGATGTTAACAATTTGCCACAAGCATTAAATTATATGGCAGAGTTTAATGATAAATTGTCAATAAATAATGATATGTTGCCAAATAATTGTATTTGCATTGCAACTGTTGTTGATAATAAAATTATAAATGTTTCAGCAAATTCAATTAAAGTTAATGCAGTTATTGAAGTTAAAAACATGTATGCTCAAAATGAAGAAATAAACGCACTTTCAAATGTTGAAGGTGAAAACGTTTATATTCAAACTGAGGAAATACAAAAAACAAGTTTAGCAGGAACTATTGATTCACCTATAAATTTAAACGAAAATTTTAGTATTAATGATAGCATATTTAATGTGTTAGAAGTTAGTGTTGAACCAATTTTAAAAAGTGTTGTTGGGCAAGATGGATTTGTTAAAGTTAGTGCAGATGCTTTAGTTAATATTTGTTATTTAACAGATGGTGAAAATGCAACTATTAGAAATTATAATGCAACAGTAAATATTGATGAAGAAATTAAATTAGATTTTGTTGATGATGAAAATTTAATTGAAGCATATTTAACAAACAATATTGAACAATTATTAGTTAACACAAATATTGATGTTGACAAAGCAGAAGTTGAAATTAGTGCGCAATTAATTCTAAAAGGCTTTGTTTATGACAAAGAAGAAATAAGTGTTGTTTCAGATTTATTTTCAACTGAAAATGAAATAACAACTTGCACATCAAGTTTTAACAGTGTTTGCTTTGGTGGAAATGTTTTATTTGAAGATAAAATTTCTTGTGGAGCAGTTATCACAGATGAAATGCCGTTTGCTGATGACGTGTTGTCTGTTTGCGTTTCTAGTCAAGAAATAACAAATTCATACATAGCAAACAACAAATTAAATGTTGAAGGTGTTGTAAGATTTAACGTTTTATATTTCAATCGTGAAAGCATGAGTGTTGTTGGATTTATAACAGAGTGTCCTTTTGAAGTTAGTGGTGGCATTAATGATGATATGCAAGATTTTTCAAATATCACATCAATTGCGGTTGGAGATATAACTTTCAAATCAAGAAGAGGTAAGGAAATAGATATTAATGCTAATGTTTTTGTAACTTCAAATTTGTTAAATAATGAAAATTGCGCAGTTATAACTAATATTGAAGTTGGAGAAGAAAAACAAGAGAACGAGTGTGCTATAAGCATATACTACGTTAAAGCTGGAGAACAAATTTGGGATGTTGCTAAAAAGATGAATGTTTCACCAGATTTAATTTTGGAACAAAATCCAGATTTAAAATTGCCACTTGAAGGTGGAGAAAAAGTGTTTATTTTCAGACAAAAACAAGTTGAAATTTAATGCTGTTTGCCATAACCCATATGCAGAGTGCAACTAAAGTTGCACTTTTTTTTGTTGCATTTTGTTTTAATTAAATTTGCATATACTTTAAATTTTTATATTTATTTGGTATAATACAATAATGAGGATTGTATGGAAATTAAATTAGTAACAGCAACAAACTTAGATAAAGCAAATAGTTTTGCTTTAAAACTTTTAAAAAACAGGGATAAAAATTTTAATACAATAATAATAACTCCTGATAGAATGACGTTAAATGTTGAGGAGCAACTTTTTTTTGAACTACAAGAAAATTGTTTTTTTGATATTAATGTTACTACTTTAACAAGACTTTCAAACACAATAATTTCTAACAGTGGATTAAACAAAAATGTTTTAACAAAAGCCATGGCAGTTGCTGTTATTAGAAAGATATTAGAAGACGAGCAAGCAAACCTAAAAATTTTCAAAAAATCAATTAGCTATTCGGGTTTTGCTGAAAAAATATTCGATATTATAAGTATGTTTAAAAGTTGTAATGTTTCGCCTGAACAAATTAACACAAACTTTAACAATGAAACTTTAAAAAATAAGTTAAATGAAATTAAATTAATTTATGAAAAATATGAAAACTATTTGCAAAATGATTTTACTGATAGTTTTAACAAATTAAATTTATTTAAAAACTTAATAACAAAAGAAAATTTTGCAAAAACTAATATCTATTTTATTGGTTTTGACGATTTCACAAAACAAGCATATGATATTATTGCAAAGTTTTTTAAGTGTGCAAATTCTTGTGTTGTTGCTTGCTCAAAATGTAAAATTAATAAACCAAACAAAAACATATATTTAAACAATGTTTACGATAATATTAAAAGTTTGGCGTTTGAAAGTGGTTTATATGTTGATGAAATAGAATGTGATTCTGTTAATGTTGGAAGTAAATTATTTTTGGAAGAAAATTTGTTTGCTGTAAAACCTCAACAATATAAAGGTAACAAAACTAATAACATTAATTTTATTAGTTTTGAAAACATTAAAAATGAATGTGAATATGTTGCAAAAAAAATAATAGATATGGTTGTAAAGCAAAACTATACCTATTCAGACTTCACAATTGCACTTTCAAACTTTAACGGTTATGAAAGTGTTATGGAAGAAACTTTTTTAAAAGCCAATGTTCCTGTTTTTTTTGATAGAAGCAAAACTTTAGATAGTATGCTACCTGTAAGATTTATGCAAGATGTTTTTAAATGTATTGCAGGTGGGTTAAAAACAACAGATGTGTTAAATGTTTTAAAAAGTTCGCTAATAACATTAAAAGAAGAAGATATTAACGACTTTGAAGATTTGTTGTTAAAATATAATATTAAATTTTTAAATAATTTAAGTTTTGTAAAAACCATTGTAAAAGATAACCCTTGTTTAGGCTTTATTGAAAATTTAATTGTTTTACAAAACAATGTTAAATCTGAAAATTTTGAAAATCTTTTTAAAAGCTATAATGAATTTTTAGTCAACATTGGTTATGATTTAGCATTTGAAAATTTAATTAAAAAATTAAATGAATTGAACAAGATTGTTGAATTAAAAGAATTAATTCAAGCACAACAAAAATTTGTTAATTCAAGTGCGTCTTTAATTAAAATAATGGGTGACAGTTGTTTTTCAACAAAGCAATTTGTTGAAATATCAAAAGCATTCTTTGGGCAAATTAACATAACAGTGCCACCTATTATGGATAATTCAGTTTTTATTGGAAGTGTTCAAGATAGTTATTTTAAAGAAAATAAAGTTCTTTTTGTTTTAGGTTGCTCTGAAGGGGCTTTCCCACAATATAAAAATGATTTAGGTTTAATCAGTGATTCAGAAATAAACATTCTAAATAAAAACATAAACCTTTCACCAACAATTAACTTTATAAACAAAAAAAATAAATTTAAAGCGTTTGAAGTTGCTTTAAAGTTTTCAGATAGTTTATTTTTCACATATTCAAAAGTGGATAACGATGGCGGAGCAATGGATGCTTCAACCGCAATAAAAAATTTATATTGTGCATTAAATTCAAAACCTGTTTTTGTTCCACAAAAAGGTGAAAGTTTTTTAGATGTTTTGTATAATTGCAATGCAGAAAATTTAGAATTTAATGTTTCTTCGAACAAATTCAGCGAAGATGTTTTGCTTAATTACTTGTATCAATACGACATAATTTTGAACAACAAAACTTTGTTTGAAAATATGGGCAGAATTATTAATGTTAATGAAGAATTGAATAACACTGTAATTAACAATGCTTTAAAAAATTATAACGAAAACAATGTTAAAGAAAATATTAAAGAAAACAAAGAAGTTTGTTTTAACTCAAATAAAATTAGCGTAACGCAGTTTGAAACATTTTTTAAATGCCCATATAAATATTTCGTTGATTATTGCGTTAAAATTAAAGAAAAAGATTACGGTGAAGTTTCCGCTCTTGATTATGGAAATATATTGCACGAATATATGTATTTATTAGTGCCAAAAATTATGGAGCAATTAAAAAATAATGCAAATGTTAGCATTGATGAACTAAATGAAATTTCAAAAAATGTTTTAGATGTTGTTTTAAAAAATGATAAATACATTAAATTTGTAACAAACACTGCAAACTATAATTTAATAAAAGGTTTATATTCGGAAGCTAAACGTATTGCTTATTCTTTATATTTTGAGCAAATTCATTCAAAATTTAAACCAATTTATAGGGAAAAGAAATTTAAACTTGAAAATGCAATTTATTTAAAAAGCTTGAAAAAATATGTTGCAATTGAAGGTGTTATAGATAGAGTTGATGAATATGATTCTAAATTTAGAATTATAGACTATAAAACAGGTGAAGATAGTTTTAAAAATTTTAACGATATTGCATCAGGTAAAAAATTGCAATTAATAGTTTATGCAAAAGCTTTTGAAAACGAAAGCAAAATGCAACCTGTTGGGGCTTTGTATTTGCCATTAAAAAATAAATTTTCTAAATTTGAAGAAGAAAATTTATTTCAAATGCAAGGAGTTTTAACAAACGATATTCAAACTTTATTATGTATGGATGATAATTTAATAAATAGTGATTATTCTAGCTTTAGCTTGCCTGTTAAAACTGATAAAAATGGCAACCTTAGTTCATATTCACAAGATTTAAGATTAAGTGAACAAGATTTTGAATATTTGGAAAATTATGTTTTTAATAAAATTAAAGAAGCGGTTAATGAAATTGAGAACGGCAGTATTCAACCAACTCCGCTAAAAGAAAACAAAAAAACTGTTTGTGATTATTGTTCATATTTAGGTATGTGTAAGTTCTCACAATTAAAAGGCAATAGTTACAAAGTTGCAGGTAAAGTTGCAACCATAAACGATTTAAAAAAGGAAGAAAATAATGAGTAGTTTAACAAAATCTCAAACCGAATTTGTTAAAAATGTTAATAAAAATTTGCTTGTTTCTGCAAGTGCTGGTTGCGGAAAAACTTTTACCATGGTAACTAAAATAATCAATTTGTTAAAAAATGGATTAGATTTAGATAATTTGTTAATTATCACATATTCCAACGCTGCAGGTGCAGAACTAAAAACCAAAATTGCAGAAGAAATTATAAAAGAGTTGCAAGTTGAAAACAATCCTTTTGTTGAACATTTTTCCAATCAATTAGAAAAAATTGGCGTTTCAAATATTGGAACAATTCATTCATTTTGCAAAAATTTAATAACTAAATATTTTTATAAATTGGAAATTTCTCCAACGTTTAAAGTTTTATCTGGAAGTGAATGGGATTATTTGTTTGATGAAGCAATTGAAAATGTGCTTTTAGAATATTCAAACAATAAAGATGAAAATTTTTATAATGTTTACGAACATTTTAGCGATAAGAGAAATAACAAAAAATTAAAAACTGTTATTAAAACAATTTATAATTTTATGGTTGCAAGTGAAGATGTTAACAATTGGTTTAACACTGTTTGTAAGCAACAATTTAACACAAATTTAAACACTAACATGTCTGCTGTTTATTTGTTTAATTTGATGCAACAAACTTTTAAAGACTTACATAAAACATTTTTAAATTTTAAGTTAAAATTGCAGCAACTTCAAATTAATAAATATGATTCTTTTATTAATTCATATTTGTCTTTTTTAATGGATGCAACGAACTGTTCAGATTTTGAAAGTTTTGTTAAAGTTATGTTTAAGCCATATGAGTTTGATAAAAAACCAAGAGTAACAAAAGATATGCCTCCAGAAATATATGATTTGGATGGAAGCATTTCCGAATATAGACTTGAATTAAGTGACACAATAAAAAAATATAAAGAAATTTTAATTTCTGATGATTTAGAAGAACATAAAAATTCAATAATAAACTTAGAAAACTTAGTTGTTAAATTATATGAAATTGTTTCAAATGTTCTAAAAGAATTTAAAACATTAAAATCAGATAGAACTTATATTGATTTTAACGATATGGAACAATATTGTTTAACAATATTAAAAGATGAAGATATTCGTAAAGAAATATCAGATAAGTTTAAATATATTTTTATTGATGAATATCAAGACGTTAGTTATGTTCAAGAAGAAATTGTTAAAAATATTGCAAAACCTGATAACTTAAATATGATAGGTGATGTTAAACAAAGTATATATGCGTTTAGGCTTTGTTCTCCTGAAATATTTATTGATAAATATGATAAATTTAAAAATGACAATAAATTAGGTTTAGCTTTAGACTTAAATGAAAATTTTAGAAGTGAAAACTCAATTTTGCAATTTTCAAACTTTATTTTTAACACTTTAGCAACAGAAAACACAATTGGCATTAATTATTCAAAGAACGCACAATTAGAATGCGGAAATAATAACTTTAAAAATATAACAAATAAAAATTGCAATAATCCAAAAGTTGTAATTTTAAATTCAGAAGGTTTAACAGAAGATGAACCAATAAAACAAGAAGCAATTTTTGTTGCAAATGAAATAAAAGATTTATTAACTAAAAAATACATAAATTCAAAAACAGGCACATTGGATTTTTATAAGTATAAAGATATTGCTGTGTTAATGAGAGATGCAAGTGGCTACGCCAACACTTATTATTCTGTTTTTAAAGAATTGGGGATACCTGTTAATCTTAAACTAAAAACAAATGTGTTTAAAACTGTTGAAGTGCAAACCATATATTCATTTTTAAAATTAGTAAATAATTTTAATGACGATGTTAGTTTGGCGGTTGTTTTACTAAGTCCAATTTGCAATTTAAAAGAAAGTGATCTAATAGAAATTAGAAAATTAGATTTGCAAAAACCTTTTAATAAAATTGTGTTTAATTTTAATAATTATAATTTAACAACAAAAAAACAAGAAAACATTAAAAATGTTATTCAAAATTTGTTTAAGGAAATTGAAAATTTTAAAATTGAATTGTCATTAAATAACTTGCAAACTTGTGTGAAAAATTTTGTGTTTAATCATGATTTAATTAACTATTTTAAAGCTGATAAAAATGGTTCTGAAAGTGAAACAAATATAACAACTTTTATTAATATGTTAGGTCAGGAGAACTATAAATTTAGTTTAAATAAATTTTTAGAATATGCAAGAAAGTTTGAAAATGAAAATGATAACGAAATAAAAATTGCTAACAACTCAAACTCTGTAACAATTTGCACTATGCACACAAGTAAAGGTTTGGAATGGCCAGCTGTTATTGTTGTTGGTGCTGGAAAAAAATTTAATGAAAACATTTTAAAAGAAGACGTTGTTGTTTCTAGAGAATTTGGAATTGGCACAAAGGTTTTAAAAAACAAAAAAACAAGAACAAAAATAAAAACATTGGCTTTATCTGCTTGCATAAAACACACTCAATTAAAAGAGCATAAAGAAAATATAAGATTGTTTTATGTTGCTTTAACAAGAGCAAAAAATAGTTTAACTGTTGTTGCTTCAACTTCTGTTAAAAATGTAAAAGCAAAAAATAATAAAAATGCTTTAGCATTTAACACTTTTCTAGATTATTTATTGTTGCCATTAAGTGCGTCACAAATAAATAAATTGGTAGTTGAAAATAATCTTAATATTAGTTTTAATAATGAACATTTTGTTTATGAGTTAAAAGAATTCGATAATACGGAAGATTTACATAAAACTAAAGAAAATGTTGTATTACCACAAGTTTGTGACAAAATTAGCAAACAAATTGTCACAAACATTAATATTAAAAACAACATTAAGCAAAACAATGTTGCAATAAAAAACACTGTTACAGGTGTTCTAACTGAAGAAAATGACTATGAAAATTTGCAATTAAATGTTTTAGATTTTAAAGTTAATTTTGACGAAAGTTTGGTTAAAAATAAATCAGTTTCAATTGGAAATGCATATCATAAAGTTCTGCAAAAAGTGGATTATTTTAAAGATAATAACTTATTTGAGATAGTTGAAAATTTAGCAAAATTTGATGTTGATGTTATGCAAAATATTGATAATATAAACATTAATTTATTAGAAAGTTGCGTTAAAAATATTAGAACTTTAATTAATAAAGATAGCAAAATTTTTAAGGAAGCGCAGTTTTTGTTAAGTGATAATCATAATAGTTTAATTGAAAAAAGCGATATTAAAACAAAAGTTATTGTTCAAGGTGTTGTTGATTTAATAATAATAAACAATGATGAAGCGTGCATTATTGACTTTAAAACAAACAAAAACACAAATTCTGAATATCTTTTAAATACCTATAAAACACAAATAAATTTATATGCAAAAGCATGTGAAAAAGCATTTAATGTTAAAGTAACAAAAAAATTAATTTATTCAATAATGGGCGAAAAATTTATTGTTGTAAAATAAAATGTTTTGCACATACTAAAACAAAATAACAAGTGTGATTTTGCACAATTCATATTGTTTTTTTAAGATTAAAAAATAATGTTGAAATTTGTAATAATTGCACTTATTTGTTTTTATTAAATTTAATTATATGATATAATGTAAGCAATAAAATTATGTGTGTATTTTAAGGAGAATGGGGAGAACATGTTTCAAGAAAATTTTATTTGGGCACCATTAATTGGTTTTATAGAAACAATTGGTAATTCTATAACCTTTGATTATTTAACAATTGGTGTGGCTGTTTTATTGTTGTTGGTTTTTGTTGTAACAATAATAAAAACAAAAAATTCTTATGAATTAAGATTGCTAAAAACATTAATAAGGTTAAACAAATACTTTGCAAAGAATCCATATGTTAATGAGGAAAATCTTGTTAAGTTTAACGATTTAATGAAAAGCGTTCCAAAAAATTTGAGAACTTGCTGGCAAGAATATGTTTTAAATCGTGATAAATTGCCAAGTGAATATATGAATGTTGTTGCGTGTGTGGATCAACCAATTAAAACAAGTTCATATGCAAGTGCAACAAATATTTGTGGACATTTTGTTATGATTCTTTCTGCTTTAAGTTTGTTATTAGGTTTTAGCAGAATTTATGTTAGTGATAATTCAGGTTTAAGTGAAATATTATTGTTCTGCACTGTTGTTCCTGTTTTAACAATGGTTGTTGGATATCTATTTGTTAGTTATTTAAGAGCAAGAAGAACTGCAATAACTTCTAATCTATATATTAACTTTCACGAATTTGAAAGAAATATGAACAAGGCTTGTTCAACAATGCCAGAATATATTGATTATGAAATTTTATTCACTAAACGTGAAATTAAAGAAAGCATTCCTGTTTTACAAGATTATTTGGAAAAAAGAAAATTGCAAGAAAAGAAAGCACAAGAAGAAGCAGAATTTAATGCAATTAAATATGAAGACTTTGACTTTAGTGCTCTAGGTGTTGATAACTCTTTATTGCTAGAACGTGCAATGAAAGAAAGTGAAAGATATATGCGTATTAAAAATGCATTGCAAGAAAAAATTAACACACAACTTGTAGTTATGGAAAATTATCAAAAGAACTTTGATGAAGTAACAAAAAACTTTGAAAGAAAAGCTCAAGCAAGCAGAGAAACTCTTGCTCAGTTAAATGATCAAATTAGCAAAACAACAAGTTCAATCGATTTGAACTATTTGAAAAAATCACAATCTGATGCACAAAAAGAATTGCAACAATTAGAAAAAGATTATGAATTAAGTTCAACAAAATTCCAAAAACAACAAGATGAAATTCAAAACGAAATTAACATTTTAAAACAAGAAATAGAAAAAAGAAAACGTGCAACCGAAGAAGCTATGTCTTCAGAATGCAAATCTTATGCAGGCAAAGTTCACGATAAAATTAAAGAAAGTGTTGTTGAACAATCTAAACCAATTTTGGAAGAAATTGAGAAAAAGAAAACTGAACTTGAAATGCAAGTTGCAGACTTAAATAACACTTATGAAATTAACAATGAAAAAGTTGAACAACAAGAAAAAGAAATTCAAGAATTAAAGAGCGATTATTCTCAAAAAGTTGCAGAATTGGCAGCTGTTCAAAACTTAAAAGATTATTTTGCTTCTGCTGAATTTGTTCAAAAGTTAAATTTAAATAATTCTGGTTCAACAAACAGCGAAGATGTTGAAGTTGAAAATTTAAGAAATTCAAACGCTCAATTGTCAGCACAAGTTGAAAGCTTAAATGCAGAAATTTCTAATTTGCTTGCAGAAAACAAAAAATTAAAAGAAGAAAATAATAAAAAAGTTAATGCAAATAATGTTCAAAAAGATGTTAATGAACTTCTAGAAATTCAAAAATCTATTGAAGAAGAAAATGAAAAGTTGAAAAAAGAACAAGAAAAACTTCAAAACACAATAGATAAAACAATTTCTGAAATTGAAAAACCAAAAAAATCTGTAAAGAAAAGTAATCCAGGGGTTTTAAAGGAAAATGAAAATGTGTTTAATCCTGTTAAAACACGCAAAATGGATAAAATTAACAAGATGAAAAAATCTTTAAATCAAATGATTGAAAATGCAGATAACATTGAAACAAAAAGAAAATCAAAAAAGAAAAATGAAGAATAATAAAAAATAAAAAACGCAAAATTAAATTTGCGTTTTTATTTTTCGCAATATTTTATAATTTCAGGTAACAGACCTAAAGTTATTGCTGTTCTTAAATTTTGCGCAGTTATTTTTGTGTTGGTTTTAAAAATAATTTCATTATTATAAAATACGTTTTGCATCAGTTTTTTATTAATTAAGTTGTTAATGTTAAAGTTGTTGTTTTTTTGAATTATAACCTTTTGATTAGCTTTGTTTGCAATATCAAAAATACGCTCAAATTTATTTGTGCTTGAAGATGTTTTCTTTATTAATAAGTTGTTGGAAAAACACAAAATTTCACTTTTTAAAATTTCTTCATTTAAGTTTGTTTTAATTTTTGTTATTTTTAGTTTATCGGTTTCAATTTGCTTTATAGACCCTAAATATTTTCCGTTTTTGCCATAAGCTTCACAATTTATCAATGTTGCAAAATCTTCCGAATTTAGCCATATTAAGCTATAATCTAATAGTAGATAATTGTTTTTTAATATCAAAGAGTCTTCTGTTATTTTTAATATATTGTTAATGTGAATTATTTTATATTCACATTTGTTATTAATTACTAAATATTGTATTTTTTTTAATTTAACATTAAAAACAATGTGTTTAACATATCCTATAATTTGGGGTGATTTTATTCTTATAATCGGCTTATTTATAATCTTGGAAATTTCAAACATAAAAAACTCCTATTTTAATATTATATGATTGTTAATAATAATAATTTCTTTTAAATATTTAATTTTGTTTGTTTATTGTTTCTTTTGTGGTAATATATGAATGGAAGGGTTATATGAGTATATTATCTAAAATAAAGGAATTTTTTAATAAAAACATTGAATGTGGTGAAGAAATAGACAATGAAATTGTTTATTTGTATCCTGCAAAAAGAGGGCATTCAGTTGGTGTTAACATTGTTGTTAAAACAGGTTTTGTTGCTTGTTTCGTTTGTGGAAACAAGGTGACAGACGTTTTGTTTCCTGGCAAACACAAAGTTAATGGCTCTGTAATTCCAGGTGTTTATAAAAAATTAAAACTTGGAGTCCCTAATAAAAAGGGAAATCTTCCAAAAAAATTTAAATGCGATATTTACTTTGTTAACACTCAAATCATTTCAGATTTTGAATTTGAAAGTAATATTCCTTTTGTGTTTAAAACAGAAGAAATTGGAAAAGTTAAAGGTTATGTTGGAGGAATTTGCAAATTTCAAATTTGTGACGCAAACACTTTGCTTAATTATTATTTAAGTGAACAACCTAGAATTAAAAGTGCAAATTTAATTTACGAAGTATCTTCATATATTGGCAACAATGCAAGTAGGTTAATAGAAAAAAGCGAACTAAAGTTTTTTGATTTGCTTTCAAAACCAAACGATGTTTATGCTGTTGTGAATGCTGAAATAGAAGATGATGTTTCTGGGTTAGGAATAGCTGTTAAAGAAGTTAAGCTAACAAACTTAAATCTTCCTAAAAAAGTTCAAAAAAGAATGAATGAATATTTAGAACAAAAAAACAAAGAAAAAAATAATGAAGAAGAGTTTTTAAGTGAAAACGATATAAAAAGCATATATAATCCAGATGAGAAAATTGAAACATTAGATATATTGCAAGGTTTGGAAAATCAATCTAACGCGAACACTCAAAATGTTGATAATGTTGTTATGCAAAGAAGAACAACTAATACAAATGTTTTGTTTGATAGAAGTGAGCCACTATCTGATTTGATTAATGATATTAAAACGGAAAGTGCGGTGCAGGAAAATGATGAAAATTCTGAAACTAAAGAATTGGATGCTGAAAGTGTTTTAAATAATAATAAGGATTATAAAAAAGTGTGCAAATTTTGCGGAGAGTTGATTGATGCAAATTTTAATTATTGCCCAAAATGTGGATACAAACAAGAGTAAAGGAGATAGATTATGAAATTAAGAGATAAAAAAAGATTGCACGGCAAAGAACCAAAAATTAATACTATTAAGGCTTTCACAAAGGATATGACAATTGGTGATGTTGCAGATTGTGGCAAAGAAGCGCAAGCAGTGTTAATGGGTTTTGGAATGCATTGTTTTGGTTGCCCAATGAGCAGAATGGAAACAATTGAGCAAGCAGCAGCTGTTCATGGTGTTGATGTTAATTTTATGTTAGAAAAGCTAAACGAATTAATTAAATAATTGTTATAAAATAAATGTGCAAACAGCACATTTATTTTTTTTGTCACAAAAGTGTTTGTTTATGGCTTAAAAAATTATTTTATGAAATTTGCAATGCTGATTTTAACATTATTAATATATTTTATGACAATAGGTTGTGTTTAATAAACAATATTATAAAACCGTATTATTAATTTATTTTAATTAAGTGGTGCTAAAAATATGTTTGTTGATTGTTGGCTATAAGTATTAAAGCATAATTATTTGTTAACTTAAAATGACTAAAATTTTAGTTCTATAAATGAAATTAAGTTAGATTATTGCTTAAACAATAAAAGCACTTGTTGTTTTTATTTTGAGCTTATGTTGTTTTGCGATTTTAAATTTGAAAATAAAACTATATTCGTTTAATTGAAAGATATAAAATTTTTAGAGCAACTACTATTATTAGGTGAGTGCGTGTGCACACGCACGTGTTGTGCATATACACGCATATATACGCACACGTGTACGCGTATTATTTTATAATATAATAATTTTAAAAAATATTAATCAATATAAATAGAAAATTAAAATAAATAAAACATTCAAAAGTTTGTAACAGAAATAAAGCATCTAAATTAATTCCTAAAAATTAAAATATTTTTTAACTTAAAAAATGGTTTAAATAAAAATTTATTAAGATGGAAAGTTCTAGAGCTTTATAACTTTTATAAAAATTTTTTTAAGAAAATTTTTTATTTAACAATTTATAAAGTTGTTAGAGTGGTGTAAAAATTTTATTTTAAATTTGAAAAAATTTTTTTAAAAAATGTTGACATACTTTGTTTAATGTTGTAGAATAATTTAGCTGTAATATGGGGCGAAATGTAAAGTTACCAAAGTTACGCCAAAAACTTTTGGATAATTTGCATGGACAAATGTTTGCGCGAAAATAGACGCAAGCGACCAAGAACAAGCATATTTTTTTTGAATTACAGCGTGAAACACACGGTCGCGTGTTATAATGCGTGCGTGTTATAAATAAATAATATGCTACATAACTTGGGAAAATTAATTTAGGAGGAAAATTAATGGCAACACAAAAAATAAGAATTAAATTACAAGCTTACGATCACGTTTTAATTGATCAAGCAAGCAAAAGAATTATTGACACCGCTTTAAAATTTGGTGCAAAAATAAGCGGACCAGTTCCACTTCCAACAGACAAAGAAGTTGTAACAATAATTCGTGCACCACACAAAGATAAAGATTCTCGTGAACAATTTGAAATGAGAACACATAAAAGACTAATTGATATTTACAGTCCTTCAGCAAAAGCAGTTGACGCTTTAATGAAGTTGGATCTTCCTGCTGGTGTGGACATCAATATTAAATTATAATGCACAGGAATGATTTAAGGAGATAAGGTTTTATGAAAAAAGCAATTTTAGGTAAAAAACTTGGAATGACTCAAATATTCTCAGATAAAGGTATTGTTATTCCAGTTACAGTTGTTGAAGCTGGCCCTTGCTTTGTAACTCAAGTTAAAACAACTGATAAAGATGGTTACAATGCAGTTCAAGTAGCTTTTGGCGATGTAAGAGAAAATCTTTTAACAAAACCACAACTTGGAATTTTAAAGAAAGCAGAAGTTTCAGCAAAAAAATTCGTTAAAGAATTTAAATTTGATAATGTAAGCGAATATCAACTAGGAAGCAAAATTGATTGTTCAATTTTCGAAGAAGGCGATATTGTTGACGTTACTGGTATGACTAAAGGTAGAGGTTATACAGGAACAATTAAACGTTGGAACTTTCAACGTCACAGAATGTCTCATGGTAATGGACCAGTTCACAGAAAACCAGGTTCTATTGGATCAAACACTTTCCCAGCTAAAGTTTTCAAAGGAAAGAAAATGAGCGGAAGATATGGTAACGAACAAGTTACAATTCAAAATCTTGAAATAGTTAAAGTTGATGCTGATAGAAACGTAATTTTAATTAAAGGTGCAGTTCCAGGAGCTAAAGGCGGATTACTAACAATTAAACAAGCAGTTAAGGCTAACGATTAAGGAGAGGAACTATGAATTTAAAAGTTGTTAATATGTTAGGTGAAGAAGTTAGTAGCCTAAAAGTTAAAGATGAAGTATTCAAACAAGAATATAATGAAGCATTAATTCATCAAGTTGTTGTTGCACAACTTGCAAATCTTCGTCAAGGAACAAAAAGCACATTAACTCGTTCAGAAGTTAGAGGCCATGCTAAAAAACCTTGGCGTCAAAAGGGAACAGGTAGAGCAAGACAAGGTTCTACAAAAGGCCCACAATGGAGAGGCGGTGGAGTTGTTTTTGCACCAAAGCCAAGAGACTTCTCTAAAAAAGTTAACAAAGAAGTTAAACGTGCTGCATTTAGAAGTGCAATAAGCACAAAAATTGCTAACAAAGAATTGTTAGTTTTAGATAACTTAACAATTGCTGAAGGCAAAACAAAACAAATGGTTGAAGTTTGCAAAAATCTTGGACTTAACAAATCTGTTATTTTCGTAACAAAAAATAAAGATGAAATGGTTTTAAGAGCAAGTGCTAACCTTCAAAAAGTAGATGTTACAACTGCAGACATTTTAAATGTTTACGATATTGTTGCAAACAATAAAGTGGTTTTAACAGTTGATGCAATTAAATCAATTGAGGAGGCTTACGTAAAATAATGAAAGAATTTGATATTATTATTAAACCTTTATTAAGCGAAAAAAGTTATAAAGATATTGAAAACAAAAAATACACTTTTGTTGTTGATAAAAAAGCCAACAAAATTGAAATTAAACAAGCAGTTGAAAAAATTTTTGGCGTTAAGGTTGAAAAAGTTAACACTGCAAATGTAGATGGAAAATTAAAAAGACAAGGAAAAACTCAAGGATACACAAGCGATTACAAAAAGGCTTTCGTTCAATTAAAAAGCGATAGCAAACCAATTGAGTTTTTTGAAAGTCTAAGCTAATATTGGAGGAAGTAAATAATGAGTATTAAAACATATAGACCTACTTCTGCCGCACGTAGATTTTACACTACTGCTTCTTTTGATGAAGTTACTAAAGGGAAAGCTCCTGAGAAAAGCTTGCTAGCAACAAAAAAGAAAACTGCTGGTAGAAACAATCAAGGTAGAATCACTGTTCGTCACATTGGTGGTGGAAACAGAACTAAATATAGAATTATAGATTTTAAAAGAAATAAGGATAATATTCCAGCAAAAGTTGCAAGCATTGAATATGATCCAAACCGTTCAGCATACATTGCATTATTAAATTATGCTGATGGTGAAAAAAGATACATTTTAGCTCCTCGTGGACTAAATGTTGGTGACACTGTTATGAGTGGCCAAAACGTTGAAATTAAAGTAGGTAACTGCTTAAAATTAAAAGACATGCCTGTTGGTGCTGTTGTTCACAACATTGAACTTCAACCTGGCAAAGGCGGTCAAATCGTTCGTTCTGCCGGAAACGAAGCTCGTTTAATGGCAAAAGAAGGCAAATATGCAACCATCAAACTTCCTAGTGGAGAAATGAGAATGGTTTTGGCTGAATGCCGTGCAACCATTGGTCAAGTTGGAAATTTGGAACATGAAATTGTTTCTATTGGTAAAGCTGGTAGAAAACGTCATATGGGAGTTAGACCAACAGTTCGTGGTTCTGTTATGAACCCAGTAGATCACCCACATGGTGGTGGTGAAGGTAAATCACCAGTTGGTAGAAAATCTCCATTAACTCCATGGGGTAAACCTGCAATGGGCTTGAAAACAAGAAACCGCAAAAAACAAAGTAGCAAGCTAATTATTAAGCGTGTTAATTAGGAGTAAGTTATGAGTAGATCATTAAAGAAAAAACCTTTCGTAGAAGAAAGATTATATAACAGAATTAAAGCTATGAACGAAAGCGGCAAAAAACAAGTTGTTAAAACTTGGAGCCGTTCTTCAACAATTTATCCAGAGTTCGTTGGTCACACAATTGCTGTTCACAACGGAATGAAACACATTCCTGTTTACTGCACAATTGAAATGATTGGTCATAAACTTGGTGAATTTGCACCAACTAGAACATTCAAAGGTCATAGCGGAGATAAAAAATCAAAATAAGGTAAGGAGAGAGTAAATAATGGCTAAAAGAATTAGAGAAAAAGCGGCTGCAAGAGTTGCAAATAAAGATGCTCGTCCTTATGCTACCGCTAAATTTATTAGAATGAGTTCAACAAAAGCTGCAAGAGTTTTAGATATTATTCGTGGAAAAAGATATGCTGAAGCTTATGCAATTTTGAAAGAAACTCCATCAACTGCATCTAACGATGTTATTAAAGTTTTAAAATCAGCTGCTGCTAATGCAGAACACAACAAAGGTTTTGATAAAGAAAATTTATTTGTTGCTGAATGTTACGCAAACCAAGGTCCAACAATGAAACGTTATATGTTCAGAGGAAAAGGTGGCGTTGATACTATATTAAAAAGAACTTGTCATATCACAATTGTGTTAGACAGTGTTCAAAAGTAAAAGGAGTTAAAAGTTTATGGGTCAAAAAGTAAGTCCTCATGGTTTAAGAGTTGGCGTTAACAAAGATTGGAGTTCTTCTTGGACTGCAAAAAAAGCTGACTTTTCAAAATTCCTTATAGAAGATAATACTATTAGAAAATTTATAAACAAAAAATATAGCACAGCGTCAGTATCTAAAATTGAAATTGAACGTACTGCTAGCCGTGTAATTATTGATATTTTCACATCTCGTCCAGGTGTTTTAATTGGAAACAAAGGTGCAGGTGTTGAAGAACTTAAAAAAGAACTTGCTAAATTAAGTTCTAACAAAAACGTAAACGTAAATATTAAAGAAGTTAAAAAACCAGATTTAGATGCTCAATTAGTTGCACAAAGTATTGCACAACAAATTGAAAAAAGAATTAGCTACAAACGTGCTATGAAACAAGCAATGCAAAAAGTTATGCGTGCTGGAGCTAAAGGTTGCAAAATTATGGTTAGCGGAAGATTAGATGGCGCTGAAATTGCTAGAAGTTTCCGTTACTTAGAAGGTAGATTGCCATTACATACAATTAGAGCAGATATCGATTATGCAACACAAGAAGCTCACACAACTTATGGCGTTCTTGGCGTTAAAGTTTGGATTTGCAAAGGTGAAATTTTAGGAAAGAAAACAGCTAAAATTTCCGACAATGTTGAACAAGGAGGAAATGCTTAATGTTAATGCCTAAAAGAGTTAAGAGAAGAAAACAATTCCGTGGCAGAATGACAGGTAAAGCAACAAGAGGTAATAAACTTGCATATGGCGATTTTGGTTTAGTAGCAACTGAACCTTGCTGGATGAAAGGAAACCAAATTGAAGCTGCCAGAATTGCAATTTCTCGTTATACAAAACGTGGTGGAAAATTATGGATTAACGTTTTCCCACACAAACCAGTAACTAAAAAACCTGCTGAAGTAAGAATGGGTAAAGGTAAAGGTTCACCAGAATTCTGGGTTGCTGTTGTTAAACCAGGCAGAGTTCTATTTGAATTAAACGGAGTTACTGAAGAAGTTGCAAGAGAAGCATTAAGATTAGCTAGTCATAAACTTCCTTGCAAAACAAAATTCATTATGAAAGAAAAAGAAGAAAATAATGAAGGTGGTAATGAATAATGAAAGCAAAAAATTTTAGAGATATGACAACTGAAGAATTAAAGTCTAAGTTGAAAGAATTAAAACAAGAATTATTTAACCTTCGTTTTTCAAATGCAACTGGGCAACTTACTAACCCAATGCAAATAAATGCTTGCAAGAAAGACATTGCACGTGTTAACACAATTTTAACAGAACGTAATGCTAATTCAGACAAGGCAAAAGCGTAGGGCGTAGGAGGATAGTATGAGTAAAGTAGAACAAACCACTGTTGAAAGAAACAACAGAAGAGTTAGACAAGGTGTTGTTGTTAGCGATAGCATGGATAAAACAATAACTGTTGCTATTGTTGATAATAAAAGACATCCTTTATATGGAAAAGTTTATAAGAAAACTAAAAAATTTGCTGCACACGATGAAAATAACGAAGCTCACGTTGGTGACGTTGTTGAAATTATGGAAACTCGTCCACTAAGCAAAAATAAATATTTCCGTTTAATAAGAATAATTGAAAAGGCAAAATAAGGAGTAAAGAATTATGGTACAAGCTCAATCAAGATTAAATGTAGCCGACAATTCCGGAGCCAAAGAAATTATGGTTATCCGTCCTCTTGGCGGTTCTTTTAGAAAAAATGCAAGCGTTGGCGACATAGTTGTTGCTTCTGTAAAAACTGCCACTCCAGGTGGAGTTGTAAAGAAAGGTGATGTTGTTAAGGCTGTTGTTGTTAGAACTGTTAGAAGCATTAAACGTGCAGATGGTTCATACATCAGATTTGATGATAACGCTGCAGTTATAATCGATAATCAAAAATTACCAAAGGGAACTCGTATATTCGGACCTGTTGCACGTGAACTACGTGATAAAGGTTTTATGAAAATAATTTCACTAGCTCCCGAAGTTCTATAGGAGGAATGCATAATGAAAAATTTATTTGTTAAAAAAGGCGATACAGTTTTAGTTATTGCAGGAAAAGATAAAAATAAACAAGCAAAAGTTCTTGAAGCATTCCCTCAAGAAAATAAGGTAATAGTTGAAGGTGTAAACGTTGTTGTTAAACATCAAAAACCTAGAAGTGCACAAGACAAAGGTGGCAAAATTGAAAAAGAAGCTAAAATAGACGCAAGCAATGTTCAAGTTATTTGCCCAGAGTGCAAAAAAGCAACAAGAGTTGCTGAAACAATTGTTGATGGCAAAAAACATCGTACTTGCAAAAAATGTGGTGCAAGTTTAGATAAAGCATTTGTTGCTAAAAAATCTACTGCTAAAAAAGCAGAAGCAAAAAAAGAAGTTGCTGCTAAAAAAGCAACAACAACAAAAAAAGCAACTGCAAGCAAAAAAACAGAAACTGTGAAAGCTGCTCCAAAAAAAGCTGCAGCAAGCACAACAAAAAAAGTTGCTCAAAGGAAAAATAGGGGGGATAAATAATGAAATTAACTGAATCAAGATTATTTAATCATTATAATACAGTTGTTGTTCCTGCTATGATGAAAGAGCATGGTTACAAAAACATTAATGAAGTTCCTAAAGTTGTTAAAGTTGTTGTAAACCGCGGACTTGGAGATTGCAAAGATAATGCACAATCTTTCCAAAAAGCTGTTGATGAAATTGCAGCAATCACAGGACAAAAACCACTTGTAACTGTTGCTAAAAAATCCATCGCAAACTTTAAATTAAGAGAAGGACAAAAAATTGGTGCAAAAGTTACTCTAAGAGGAGCTAACATGTACGCATTTTTAGATAAATTAATTTCCGTTGCATTGCCAAGAGTTAGAGATTTCCAAGGAATTTCTGATAAAGCATTTGATGGAAAAGGAAACTACTCTTTGGGGCTTACAGAACAGCTAGTTTTCCCAGAAATCAGTTATGAAAAAATTGATAAAATCAGAGGATTAGATATTGTTATTGTAACTTCAGCAAAAACTAACGAGGAAGGAAAATCTATGTTAGAAAAACTAGGTTTACCTTTCAAGAAGTAAGGAGTTTGGAGGAATATTATGGCTAAAAAAGCATTAGTAAAAAAACAACAAAAAGTACAAAAATTCTCAACACGTGAATACACTCGTTGCCAAATTTGTGGCAGACCTCATTCTGTATTAAGAAAATATGGAATTTGCAGAGTTTGCTTCAGAGAACTTGCATACAAGGGTGAAATTCCTGGTGTTAAGAAGAGTAGTTGGTAAAAGGGGGAATAAATAATGGTAGTTACAGATCCAATTGCAGATATGCTTACAAGAATGCGTAATGCATTAACTGTTAAACATTCAACTGTTACCGTTCCTGCTTCTAAAATGAAAGTAGCAATTGCTGATTTGCTTTTAAAAGAAGGTTACATTTCTTCATATGAAGTAGTTGGCGAAGGAATTAAACAAAATATTAATATTGTATTAAAATACGGACCAAACAAAGAAAGAGTTATTCAAGGATTAAAAAGAATTTCAAAACCTGGTTTAAGAATATATGCATCAAGTGATGATCTTCCACAAGTTTTAAATGGCCTTGGAATCGCAATTGTTTCTACAAGTAAAGGTCTAATGACAGATAGGCAAGCACGTGCTGAAAGAGTTGGCGGTGAAGTTCTTGCTTACATATGGTAGGAGGAAATTTTATGTCAAGAATTGGTAAAAAACCTATTAATATACCTGCTGGTGTTACAGCAACTATTAATGGCAATAATATAACAGTAAAAGGACCTCTTGGAACTTTAACAAAAAGTTTTAATAGCAATATTCAAGTTAAAATTGAAGGAAATCAAATTGATGTTATAAACCCAAATGACAACAAAGAATTGAAAAAATTCCATGGTTTATACCGTCAAATAATTGCAAATGCAGTTGAAGGTGTTTCAAAAGGTTTCACAAAATCATTAAGCATCAAAGGTGTTGGTTACAAAGCATCTATGAAAGGAAATGATATTGTATTAAACATTGGATTTTCACATCCGGTTGAATTCAAATCTGTTGAAGGAATAAAGTTTTCTTGCGACAAAGACACAATTAAGGTTGAAGGCATTGATAAAGAACTTGTTGGTCAAGTTGCTGCATCAATTAAAGCTCTTAAACCTGTTGAACCATATCATGGCTACGGTATTTTCTATACAGATGAAGTTGTTTACCGTAAAGAAGCTAAAACTGGTAAAAAATAAGGGGTAAAGTAGGATGATAAATAAGATTAATAAAAACGAAGCTCGTAAAAAACGTGCTAAACGTGTTAGAAAATATATTTCTGGCACAGCTGAAAGACCACGCTTAAGCGTTCATAGAAGCCTTACAAACATCTACGCACAACTTATTGATGACGTTAAAGGTGTTACACTTGCAAGTGCTTCAACAATGGAAAAAGATGTTGTTAAATTAATTGAAGGAAAAACTAAACAAGAAGCTGCTTTTATAGTTGGTGAAGCTATTGCAAAAGCTGCAAAGAAAAAAGGTATTAAAACCTGCGTGTTTGATCGTGCTGGATACCTTTACACAGGCAGAGTTAAAGCTTTAGCAGAAGGTGCTAGAAAAGCTGGTCTTGAATTCTAAGAGGTGAGTTATGCAAAACAAAGAAGTTAAAGCAAACGATAGAAAATCTAACGATAAAAGAAAATTTAATAAACCTGTCGTTGAAGATTCTATTCAAAATAAATTAGTAAACGTAAACCGTGTAACAAAAGTTGTTAAAGGTGGTAGAACAATGCGTTTTGCAGCTCTTGTTGTTGCAGGCGATAAACAAGGTAAAGTTGGTGTTGGAACAGGAAAATCTGCAGAAGTTCCTACAGCTATTGAAAAAGCAACACTTGCAGCAAAAAAGAACATGGTTAAAATTTCTTTAAAAGGAACAACAATTCCTCATGAAGTTATTGGTGTGTTCGGAAAAAGCCAAGTTAAATTAATGCCATCACCAGAAGGAACAGGAGTTATTGCAGGTGGTGCAGTTCGTCCTGTTGTTGAATTGGTTGGTATTAAAGATATCACTGCAAAAGTTTACGGCTCAAGAAATAAAGCAAACTGCGTAAAAGCAACTCTTAGTGCTTTAATGCAATTAAAAAATGCTGAAGAAATTGCTGCTCTTCGTGGAAAAACTGTTGAAGAAATTCTAGGAAAGGCAGAATAAGAGGTGAAATATGGCAGAAGTTAAAGAAACTAAAAAAACAACATCTAAAAAAGCAACAACTAAAACTGTTGCAGAAAAAACAACAACAAAAAAACCAGCAACAAAAACTGCTACTAAAAAAGAAACTGTTAAAAAAGTAGAAGAAAAACCAGCAACAACAAAAAAAGTTGTTGAGAAAAAAGAAACTGTTAAAAAAGCTCCTGCTAAAGTAGAAGCTAACAAAACAGAAGTTGCTGAAGTTAAAACAAACAAAAAAGCAAGCAAAGCTGCAAACAAAACTTTAAGAGTTACACTTGTTAAAAGTTGCATTGGTTTCCCAAAAGATCAACGCAAAATTGTAGTTGCGCTTGGATTAAATAAATTAAATTCTTCTAACGAACTTGTTGATAATGCTTGCGTTCGCGGTATGATTTTCAAAGTTAAACACTTAGTTCGTGTTGAAGAAATTAAGTAGGAGGCTTATATGAAATTACATCAAATGGCACCTGCTCCTAATAGCACAAAAGCACCAAAAAGAATTGGTCGTGGTATTGGTTCAGGACTTGGAAAAACAAGTGGTAAAGGTCATAAAGGCCAAAATGCAAGAAGTGGCGGCGGAGTTAGACCAGGATTTGAAGGTAACCAAATGCCTTTAACACGCAGACTTCCAAAAAGAGGTTTTAAAAACGCAGATTTTAAAAAGGAATATAACACAATTAATGTTAGTGACCTTAACAAATTTGAAGATAAAACAGTTGTAACTGTTGAATTACTAAAAGAAAAAAATATTATTAGTAAAATCGCCCCTTATGGATTAAAAGTGTTGGGAAATGGAAAATTAGAGAAATCTCTAAATGTTAAAGCTGCAAAATTTTCAAATTCTGCAATACAAAAAATCAATGAGGCTGGTGGAAAAGCAGAGGTACTATAATGTTTAAAACAATAGTAAATGCTTTCAAAGTTAAAAGTATTCGCAATAAAATTTTATTAACTCTTGCTTTGCTTTTAATTTATAGAATTGGTTGCTGGATTCCTGTTGCAGGAATTGTTCCAGATGCATTTAAAGAAGCAATTTTCGGTGAAAATGCAGTTGGTGGCGACTTTTTACAATTAATGTCTTCTGTTAGTGGTGGAGCATTATCAAACGCTGCAATTTTAGCTCTTGGTGTTACTCCATACATTAGCGCAACAATTATAATTCAATTATTAGTTTACGCAATTCCTGCGCTTGAAAGATTAAGTAAAGCTGGGGAAGAAGGTAGAAGAAAAATTGATTTATATTCAAAAATATGTGCTTTAATTTTGGCATTTGTTCAAGCAATTGCAATTGTTGTAACATACCAGAGCACATTAAATACTCATTTATTTGGAAGCAAAGAATCTCCTATTTGGTTAGTTGGCTCTTTGGTTACTTTAATGCTTGTTGCAGGCTCAATGTTCACATATTGGCTTGGTGAAAAAATAACTGAAATTGGAATTGGCAATGGTGTATCATTATTAATTTTTGTTGGTATACTTTCATCTGCAGGTTCTGCACTTTTATCAAATATAACAAGCATTGCAAATGGCGATATGAGTGGAATTTGGCAATTGGTATTATTTATAGTTGCTTTAATATTCATTTTTGGTTTTATTGTGTTTATGGATTTATCAGAACGTAGAATACCTGTTAAATACGCAAAACAAATAAGAGGCAGAAAAATGTATGAAGGCAAAGATACTGTTATTCCAATTAAACTTAATTCAAGTGGTGTTATGCCAATTATTTTTGCAATGAGTATTATCACATTCCCACAACTTTTAATGAGCTTGTTCTGGCCAACAAGTAAAGCTTATGCTGTTTACTCAAATTGGTTAGGGGCTGGTAGCTGGATCTATTTAGTGGTTCTTGGCTTTTTAATTGTTTTCTTCTCATTTTTCTGGAATAGTTTAACTTTCCAACCATATGAAATTGCAAAAAATTTGCAACAAAATGGCGGAATTATTAAAAATGTTAAACCAGGAAAAGAAACAGCAGAAAAATTAAGTAAAATATTAAAAAGAATTACTTTATTTGGTTCATTGTTCCTAATTGTTGTTGCTGTTATTCCATCTTTAATTTTCAAAGCTATTGGAACAGGTGGATTAATTAACGCATTTAGTGCAACAGGTTTGTTAATTGTTGTATCAGTAGCACTAGAGTTCGATAAAAACTTAGAAACTCAAATGATTATGACTAATCATAAAGGATTTTTAAAATAGCTATTGGTTTTAAACTTGTAATAAATATGAAAATATGTTATAATTTAATGTTAGATTAAATTAAGTATTCGAGGATTTATGAAAATTATTTTATTAGGTGCCCCTGGGTGTGGGAAAGGAACTCAGGCTGTTAAAATTCAAAACAAATTTGGAATTAAACATGTTTCAAGTGGAGATTTATTTAGAGCAGCAATTAGTTCTGGCACACCCATTGGTAATCTTGCAAAAGAATATATGAATAAAGGACAACTTGTTCCTGATAATGTTACCATTGAACTTGTTAAAAACACATTGCAAGCAAAAATTGAAGATGGTAGCTTAGAAAATGGTTTTATGCTAGATGGATTTCCTAGAACTTTAGATCAAGCAAAAGAACTACAAAAATTTATGGATATTGATTTAGTTTTGTACTTTGAAATATCCAACGATAAAGTTTTAGAAAGAATTGCAAAAAGAAAGTTTTGTTCAAAATGCAAAGAAAATTATGTTGCAGGTGATGATTTTACAACTTGCACAAAATGTGGCGGAAAGATTGTTAGAAGAGATGATGACGATCCTGAAGTTGCAAAAAAACGACTTGAAGTTTACGAAAAACAAACATTCCCATTAATTGAATATTACAAGGAATTGGGAATTTTGAAAACAATTAATGCAGATCAACCTCAAGAAAAGGTTGAACAAGATATAAATGTTTTATTAGGTGAAGTTTAATGATTAAAGTTAAATCGGAAGAAGAGCTGGTTTTAATGAGAAAGGCGTGTGAAATAACACGAGATACGTTGAACTTAATTAAGCAAAATATTAAGCCTAATGTTACAACTAAAGAATTAGATAAAATAGCCTATGACTTTATAATAAGCAAAGGTGCAAAGCCAAGCTTTCTACATTATGAAGGTTATCCATATTCAATATGTGCTTCAGTTAATGAAGAAATTGTGCACGGTTTTCCAAGCCAAAACAAGGTTTTGAAAGAAGGTGACATAATTAGTATTGATGTGGGCGCTTGTTACAAAGGATATAATGGCGATGCAGCAAGAACATTTCCTGTTGGAAAAATAAGTGCTAAGAATAAACGTTTGATTAAGATAACCGAAGAAAGTTTCTTTGAAGGCATTAAAGGTCTTAAAGCTGGTGCCTTTGTTGGAGATATATCTCATAAAATTCAAACTTATGTTGAAAAAAATGGTTATTCAATTGTAAGAGAACTTGTTGGACACGGTGTTGGAAAAAATCTGCACGAAGATCCTATGGTTCCTAACTATGGAAAATCTGGTTATGGTGCAAAATTAAATAAAAACACAACAATTGCCATTGAACCTATGGTTAATATGGGTGAGAGATATGTTGAATTTATGCCAAACGGATGGACCTGCGTAACTAGAGATGGATTGCCAGCTGCACATTATGAAAACACTGTTTTAATAACAGAAGATGGCGTTGAAATTTTAACATTATAAGGTTGGTGCATTTTGCAAATAGGTGATATCGTAAAATCAATAAAAGGTAGAGATATTAATAACATATACATGGTAAAAGATATTAATAATGGATATTGTTATTTAATAGATGGTAAAAAGAACCACTACTTAAAACCTAAAAAGAAAAATTTGAAACATGTTAGGTTAATTGAAAATTTTGCCATATGTTTTAAACAATTTAAAAATGCAAATAGCATCAATAATAATGTAATAGAAAAGCTAAAAATATATAAATAATTTTTAGGAGGCCAAAAAATTGTCTAGAGAAGACCTTATTGAAATTGAAGGAGAAGTTATTGAAGTTTTAAGAAATGCAAATTTCAAAGTTAAACTTGTTAATGGCTTTGTTATAACTGCATATTTAAGCGGAAAACTTCATTTAAACAATATAAGAATCTTAGCAGGCGATCAAGTTAAAGTTGAAATGTCGCCATATGATGTAACCAAGGGAAGAATTACTTGGCGTTTAAAATCAAAAAATTAGGAGAAAGATTATGAAAGTTAGAGCATCTGTTAAACCTATGTGTGATAAGTGCAAAGTTATTAAAAGAAATGGTAAAGTTATGGTTATTTGTTCAAAATACAAAAAACATAAACAAACACAAGGTTAATAAATAAAAAACAAGCATTGTTAATTTAAAAAAATAATGCTATAATCATAAAGTTAAAAATAACTGCAAATAGGCGGCTGTATGATTTTTCATATTCTATTTGCGTTCACATATATAAAAAAAATAATAATATTGAAACAATATACGGAGGAACATAAATGGCTCGTATTGCTGGAATTGATTTACCAAAGGAAAAAAGAGTTGAAATTGGTTTAACTTACATATTTGGAATTGGTAGACAAACTTCTAATAAAATTTTAAAAGAAACAAAAATAAATCCAGATACACGTGTTAAAGATTTAACAGAAGATGAAGTGGCTGCACTTCGTGCTTACATTGAAAAGAACTGCGTTGTTGAAGGTGACTTACAAAGAGAAGTTTCTTTAAATATTAAAAGACTACAAGAAATTGGTTGCTATCGTGGAATTCGCCATAGAAAAAATTTACCAGTTCGTGGTCAAAACACAAAACAAAATGCAAGAACTAGAAAAGGTCCAAAGAAAACCGTTTCTAAAAGCAAAAAACCTACAAAATAAAGGTTAAGTTAAAGGAGTTTTACAATGGCTGTTAAGAAAAAAACTACTACAAAAAGAAAAAAATCAACTAAAAATTTAGACAAAGGTGCTGCTCATATTTCCACATCTTTTAATAACACTATTGTTACTATAACAGACGAAAACGGAAATAAAATTTCAGGTGCAAGTGCTGGAACATTACATTTAAGTGGTTCTAGAAAAAGCACTCCTTTTGCTGCTCAAGAAGTTGCAAAAAAAGCAGCAGACAGTGCAGTGGCTCAAGGTTTAAAAAGCGTAGATGTTTACGTTAAAGGCCCTGGTGCAGGACGTGAAAGTGCTATAAGAGCACTTCAAGCAGCTGGTTTGATGATTACTATGATTAAAGACGTTTCATCAATCCCACATAACGGTTGCCGTCCACCAAAACGTAGAAGAATATAATAAGGAGAAGTGTGAATAGTATGGCTAAATATACAGGTGCGGATTGCAAATTATGCCGCCGCGAAGGTTGCAAACTTTTCTTAAAAGGTGAAAGATGCCTTACTAAGAAATGCGCAATGGAAAGACGTCCAATGGCTCCAGGTGTTCATGGCGCTGCTAAAAAGAAACTTACAGAGTATGGCCGTCAATTAAGAGAAAAACAAAAAGTTAAAAGAGCTTATGGATTGCAAGAAAAACAATTCTATAAATATTATGAAATGGCTGAAAATATGAATGGTATAACAGGTGAAAACATGTTATCATTACTAGAACGCAGACTTGATAATGTTGTTTATAGAATGGGTATTGGTGCATCTCGTGCAGAAAGTCGCCAAATTGTAAATCATGGACATATAACTGTTAATGGCAAAACTGTTAACATTCCATCATACCTAGTTAAAGTTGATGATGTTATTGCTATTAAAGAAAACAAAAAAGAACTTCCAATGTTCAAAAACTTAAAAGATGTTAAAGTTATCATGCCAAAATGGTTGGAATTTAACGCTGAAAAATTAAGTGGAAAAATTAATGCTTTACCACAAAGAGATGATGTGGATTCTAACTTAAATATTCAAGAACACTTAATTATTGAGTTGTATTCTAAATAATAAATAATTTATAAAGTGAGGAATTTTTCGTATGATGACAATCGAAAAACCAAAAATTACCTGTGAAGAAACTAATAATGGTTGTTTTGCAAGATTTATTGTTGAACCTTTAGACAGAGGATTTGGAATAACTCTAGGCAACTGCTTAAGAAGAGTTTTATTATCAGCTCTTCCAGGTGCTGCTGCTGTTGGCATCAAAATTAATGGAGTTCAACATGAATTTAGCAGCATTAAAGGTGTTATGGAAGATGTTGTTGATATTGTTTTAAACATTAAAAATTTAGCAGTTAAAACAACAGACACTAACATGGATTTCAACACTATTTTGCGTATTAACAAATATGGTGCAGGAGAAGTTACTGCAGCAGATTTTGAACCAAATGACCAAGTTGAAATTTTAAATCCAGAATTGCACATATGCACAATGAACGATGGCGCTTCATTTGAAATGGAAGTATTTATTGGAAGAGGTCGCGGATACGTTCCTGCAGATAGAAATAAAAGTGAAGATAGCCCAATTGGTTATATTGCAATTGATAGTATTTTTACACCTGTTAAAAAGGTAAATTATTTTGTTCAACAAACACGTGTTGGTCAAAGCATTGACTATGACAAATTAACAATTGAAGTTGAAACAAATGGAACATTGTCTGCAAGAGAAGTTATTAGCCTTTCAGGAAAATTAATTCAAGATCACATTGCACTATTTGTTGATCTTGTTGAAAGTATGTCTCAAATGGATATTTTGGTTAGCAGAGAAGAAGACAAGCAAACTAAAGTTCTTGAAATGACAATTGAAGATATGGATTTATCTGTTCGTTCTTACAATTGCTTAAAGAGAGCTGGAATTTGCACTGTTGAAGATTTAACTAAAAAATCTGAAGCAGATTTAGCAAAAGTTAAGAACTTAGGAAAACGCTCTTTAGAGGAAGTAGCACAAAAACTTGAAAGCTATGGATTAAGTTTAAGAAACGATGAGGAATAATTAAAGGAGTATAAGCATGAGAAAGTTAGGTAGACCAACAGACGAAAGAATGGCATTACTACGTAACCAAGCAACTAATTTGCTTTGGAATGGTAAAATTGAAACTACTTTAGATAAAGCTAAAGAAGTTAAAAGATATGCTGAAAAAATTTTAACTCTTGCAATTAACTCTTATGATGATGCCATTAAAGTAACAAAAAAAGTTAATGAAAATGGAACAAAAGTTGAAAAAGAGTTTATAAATGATGGTGTTAAAAAACTTAATGCAAGACGTTCAATTATGAGTAAACTTTACATTGTAAAAGAACAACGTGCTGTTAAGGAATCTGCAGATGCATTTAAAGCAAGAACTAAAGATATTAAATACCCATTAATTGAAAAGATCTTTAATGAATTAGCTCCAAAATATGCTAAACGCAAAGAAGAACTTGGAATTGGTGGTGGATACACTAGAATTATCAAACTTGGCACACGTCAAGGCGATAATGCACAAATGGCTATTTTAGAATTAATCTAATAATTAGCAGAGATAACTTAAAAAGCAAGTTGTTACTTGCTTTTTCTTTTTTTTGAAAATTTAACAAAAGAATAATGCGGATATGGTTAAGAAAAATATATTTTTATTTATATGTTTATTTTTTAGTTGCCTAGTTTTAGGCGCTTGCGGGAATAAAGTTGATGCGAATGCAGAGAAATATGCAACAAGCATCGAGATTAGTGAAGATAATATTAGTGTTTGTGTTGATGAAACAATTAATTTAGATGAATATGTGAAAATTAATCCAAGTAAGGCAACTGTGTCTTATGAGGTTTTTTGCAACAATAAAAATGCTCAAATAGATAGACATAAAGTTTTATTTAAAAGCGTTGGAACATATATTCTTGAAATTAAGGCGAAATCAAATATTAACGAATATATAAAACAAAATTTTGTAGTTAATGTTATTGAAAAACCTGTTTATATTAAAACAATTTCTTTTGAAAAAGAAAACGTTGTTATAAATATGCCGGATGTTATAACAAACAAAGTAACAGTTTTACCTAATAATTACAATATGAAATTGAATGTTTATTACTCTAATTCCAATATTGTTAATTATGATATTTCAACAGGCAAAATAACTCCAATTTCGGTGGGTGAAACTAATATTTATGTTTCAGGCAAGGGTGAAAATGATACAACTGTTGTTGCTAAATGTTCTGTTAAAGTTACAAATTTTATTTATGCAACAGATTTTTATATTGAAAATGTTGCTGAAAATGGAACTATTACAATTTCCACAAATTCTTCAACAAAGCTAAACTACAAATTAGAACCTCTAAATTGCAATATGGATATTGAATTAATAAGTAATAATACTAATTTAATTAATATTGTTAACGGTGAACTTGTAACAAATGATTTAGTTGGTGAAACAGAAATTATTGCAAAAGTAAAAACTGCTGAAGATAAATATATAGAAAGGATTATAAAAGTTGTAGTTATTAAACCTACAAGTAATATATCATTATTAGTTCAGTATAATAACGAAAGTGTTGATTATGGGTTTATAGATAGCAATAATAATTATAAATTAATTATTGAAAATGCAGAAAATATTGATATATCAAAATTAAAAATAGAAAGCGAAAATATCAACATTTTAAGAAGTGAAGTAGATGATGATAAGTTATATTATTATTTTATTTTTAAAAATGCAGGCAACACAATTATTAATGTTTCATATGATAATCAACTTTATAGTGATAATTTAGTTATTAATAATGAAATAGATATAGACGTATATAATAAAATAGAAAGTTTTAATTATCAATTATTAAAAAATGGAAATGAATCAAACTTAGAGAGCTTAAACAATCTTTATTTAGTAGAAGATACTTATAAAGAGCAAGCAATATTAGATAATTTTGCAATATTTAATGTTTTACAATTAAATTTAGACAACAACATTAAAGAAAATAACTATATAATATATTCTACTAATAATGAAATCATTAGGTTTGAAAATAATAAAATAATTGGAGTTAGTGAAGGAACCGCACAAATAGTTATAAAATCTTTGGATGAAGATGCAATTGAAGAATATATTGATTTCAAGGTTGAAAAAATTTATCCGCAAAGTATCGAGTGTGAAGATGAAATAAATTTATATGTCAATGCAACTGGAACATTAATTGAAAATTATAAAATTGATTATTCATATTGGCCAAATTATGCATATAACGATATAAAATATGGAATCGAAAATACAAATATTGCAACAATAGAAGATGGTGTTGTTAAAGCTAAAAGCCAAGGCTATACATATTTAAATTTAGAAAGTAGTAATTTCACAAAAAGAATAAAAATAAACTGCATTTATAACATAACACACTTTATTGTTAATGATGATGTAACAGGTTCAGAGATTAATAATATTGATAATTTTGTTGGAGATGTTTGCAAGGTTTTATATGTGAATGCTTATTCAAATAATGAAAATTTAATTTTGAATAAAAATTTTGAAATTATTTTAGACGAGAATCTAGAAAGATATAAAGACAATATCCTTGTTGTAAATAACACAATACAAATTAATTTTAACTGTGAAATGAGTGGCAAAATTATTATTCAATCAAAGTTAGATAGTTCAATTAAACATGAAATAAATGTCTCAGTTTTAAATAAAGTTTTAATTTCAGAAATGTTTTTTGAAAATGAAAATGTGAAAATTAATCTTGCAACAGATGATAAAATTGTTCTAAATAAATTAAATGTATTCCCAGAAATTAACAATGATAAAATTGTTTATGAATCTTCAAATACAGATGTTGCAATAGTTGATGAAGACGGTGTTGTTAATATTGTTGGTGTGGGTAATTGTGAAATATATGCAAAAGCAACAAACATAACAGTTAAGTTTAATGTTGAAGTTTATAACGAAATTAAAATTGAAACTTTGCAATTTGAGAAAGCTGAAATAACTATAAATTTAAAAGATAGTGTTAAAGATAATAATAAATTAAATATTTACCCAATAAATCATACAGAAGAAATTAAATATTTTTCTTCAAACACTAATGTGGCTTTAATTGATGAAGCAAGTGGAGAATTAACAATACTTGCAGAAGGTGAAACAATAATAACAGCTGAATCGAGTAGCGGTAAAACTGCCTCATATTCTTTAATTGTTGTTAATTATTTAGAAATAAAAACTTATGAAGATTTCACAAAGTTAAACAATGGTGGCATTTATTATTTAGTTAATGACATAAACTTTGGTGAATATGACATATCTGCACCATTTAACTTAAATGGAAGACTTATGGGTAATAATCACACAATATATAATCTAAAAAGCACATTGTTTGATGAAATATCTAAAAATGCATCTGTTGAAAATCTAAATATTAGTTGTGCTGATGGTTTTGCAAGTGAAAGTAATTCTATATTATGTAATTCAAACAATGGAACAATAAAAGGAGTTAATTTTGAAGGTTCTATTGTGAGTGAGAATAGTAATCTAAACATAATTTGCAATGATAACTTTGGCACAATTGAAAATTGTGTGGTTAATTCCAATGTTAAATTTTTGGTTGAAAATGGAACTATTTGTTTTGTAAATAATAACAATGGTTTAATTTCTGATTGCGATATAACAATTAGTAGCTTGAATGCTGTTAATGTTTATGGAATAAGTTGTAACATTGGTTCGGTGGCAAACAACAATATAGTTGAAATAAAAAACAATGAAGTTAACATTACGATTATCAATTCTAACATCGAAAAGGTTTTTGGAATTGCTAACACTATAAATAAAAACTTAAATAATGTTGTGATGGATAATAATATTGTTAATATCCATTTTGAAAATGATATAACAACAGATGATAATTCATTGCAAATTTGTGGTTTATGTTTGTCGATATATTCAACCAATTTGCAATTAACAAACAATATAATTAAAATAACTTCCAATAATGTGTTAAATGAAAATTATAGAGTTTATCTATTTTGCCGTTCAGTGAATGTAACAAATGAGTTTGAGTGTGATGGAAATGTGGTTTATTCATTTCAAAACTTTAAAATTTCTAATTCAACGATTGAAGGTGTAATAATAGTATAAAAAAAGCAGTTTGGGAAACTGCTTTTTTATACATAATAATACAATTTATTTAATTGTTTGACATAAAAAAAATCAAATTATATAATGAGTTAACTTTAGTTATAATTATATAATTATAATAATTTTAATTTTATATAAACTATATGTATATGCATTTTAAACATAAGAGAGAGTGGAAGAATGAAAAACTTTTTTAAAATTATTGGAATTGCGTTGGCTGCTGTTTTTGGAGCAATTGTTTTGGCAATAGTAATAACAGCAATAAAAGGTGAATTCGGGGAAAAAGATATTAAAATAGAAACATTAAAATGGGAAACAGAACAAAACAAAGTTGTTGTGGATGATTTTTATGCAAATATTCTTTGCACACCTCAAGATGCAACTAATAAAGAAGTGAACATCAAAATAACAAAAGGTAATAATGTTGTGGAAATACCTCAAAAAGTTACTGCAGGTGTTCCGTTTGAAATTAAGTTAAAAAAAGTTGATGGAAACAATGTGGGTGGTGTAGTTGAAATCTATGCATCAACAGATTTAGCAATAAGTGAAAAATTAACTTTTTATGTTGATGTTGAAATACCACTAAATGGTTTAGAAATTGTTTCTGATAATATAAATTACGAATCAACCGCTGGTGGTAAATCGTTTACAATTTATGTTCAAACTAATCCAAAAAATGCAATACATCCTTTCACAGGTGAAACTATTGAATTATTAAATGCATATAAAAATATTTCTCTAACAAGTTCTAATACTAATGATTTAATTGTTTCAAAAATTGGAGAAGGTGAATTATATTACTGCGAAAATCATACTAATCCAGCGTTTAGTTGTAAACCATATTATACAAAAGAAGAATTGGCAGAAGGCGGATTGTGTCCTTCATGTTTGCAAACAAAACCATATTTAAGAAAGTTTATTAGTTTTAAAGCAACTCCTGTTTCAACAAAAGAAGCTTCTGTAATATTAAAAGCTCAAGTTTTAAGAACTTATGCAATGCAACAAGACTTTAAACCTTTTGAAAACATTTTAGAAATTATTGAAAGTGGTTCAACGAGTGTTGATGTTAACAAACTTTTAGATGATTACAGCAACTTTTTAGAAAAATACAAAGATTACATAATTAGTGATAACAGAAAAGTTTATGACGAAGAAAATGGTTATAAATATGAAAGCGGACGAGATTTTATCAATCAAGTGTCTGTTGATGGTAAAATAAAAATTGATAGCGAAACAAAAGTTCGTGGTTCTTTAAATTATGTTTTTGTTGATACAACAAAAGAAATTTTAATTACTGAAATTGAAATTGAAGATTTGATTTCTAACTATACAGGAATTTATAAATTTTCTTTAAATCCAAATGAAAGTTTTACTCAAAAAACAGTTTCAGAAATAGTTGAAGAATTTAAACTTGATGTTACAACCGTTGATGGACAAAAAATTGAAGAAGAAGCGTTAAACAATTTGTTTAAAACAATGGAGATTCAAATTGGCAGATATGATGAAAACAGAGATTTTGTTTTAGATAATAGTATTGTATCTGTTGAAAAAACAAATGTTAGCGGAAATGTTTTATTTAATTTTAATGTTAAAAAACCAGCCGTTAATGGCGAACAAATTTTTATGCGTTTTGTTATTAACACAGAAGATAAAACATTCACAACAAAAGATATTGAATTGCAGGTTGAATATAATGAAATAACAGGTATGAACTTTGTTGTTGGAAATCAAATTTTGCAAGGCAATAACAATACTTTATATACAGGAATGAACCTAAACTCTTCAATTGGTTTAGGAAATGAAAGCAGAACAAAAACATTATCTTCAAAGGATTATATTAATTTAGATGCTGAAAATGACAAACCAAGTTATTCTGCTGTTAAATTTTTCATAACACAAGATTCTGCTGGTGTTGGTGGATATTATAAATTAAAAGTTAATACACAACCAATAACCTTAGTTAATTTTGCTGATTCTAGTCAAAAAATATCTGCTTACGAACTACCTCAATCTAATTTCACATTCGATGAAAGTATTAATAAATATGTTTCTGAAGTAACATTAGAAGCACTTAACATTTGTGATGGAACACCTGCAAAAATGTTTGCTGTTGTTTTGCAAACAGATGCAAAAGGTAACCCTGTTAAAGATGATTTAGGAAATTTAGTTTATGTTTCAAAAACAGATAAAGATGTTGATATTAATATTGCAAATTATGTTGATAAAATGTATTACTACACAGTGCACGAAAACAACGGCGAAAAAGTTTACACAAACAGAAATGTTGATGGCGGGGAAGCATTAAAATTAATTTCTAAAAATGAATTCACTTTGTTTGCAACAAATGTTGAATTGAATTCAAAAGGTGAGCCTGTTATTCCAAATTCAAGTGATAATGGCACTTGGGCTGGTAAGGTTGATTACATAAATAACTTAAGATACGCTTTTGAAAAAGCATTTAATCCTGCAGAATTACAAGAAAACATATATGCAAACTTTAGCATAACAGGAAATGAAGATAAAGAATATGTAACAATAAAACAAGATAGTGGAAATATTAATCAAACTGATACATACGGTTATTATGATGATATTAATGTATTCAGTATTAACAATGGAACAGAAACTTCTTATCCTGTTGCACAAATAAAACTTCAAGCGAACTATGCTAACGTTGGCTTAGAGACTTTGCAATTTTCATTTAAAAGTGATGCGTATAACAAATATATACCTTCACATATTGCAGAATCAGCAAAAGTACAAAGTTTAATTGTTATAAAAAATGCAAATTTTGAATTAAATGCAGATGGCACTGTTATGATGCCAACAATTAATATTGGCGATTTAACATATGATACTTATAATCAAAATGCAGTTGATATTCCAGAAATATCTCTTGTTTCTTCAGTTGTTGGAAACACAATTCAATGGAAAATTGAAAATGACGGAGTTGTAACAAACAACACTTTCAGTTTTAATGGTGATAATCTTAATGTTAATTTCACATTGCTAGAATATGTTGAAGATGGCGTTTTAAAAACTATGTTAGATTCTGCATATGCTTCAATGGAAAATTCAATTATAGATGCAATTAAAAGCGATAAAACCAAAACAATTAAATATATAAAATGGTCTGTTGAAAATGGCAAATCTGAATTTGCAGAATTTGATATTAACAACAATTTGATTATTAAGAAAGGAACAGTTGATGGTGAATCTGTTAAAATTTATTATACTATTTATTTGTATCAACAACCCGATTCAACTGAAACTAATTTAAGTTACGAAAAACAATTAGACGGATGTTTTGTTATAAAGTTAAAACAAAACAACATTGAAACAAATTTTGTTAATACTGATGACACTCAAAACACAGGAATGAATAGAGCTGAGTTTGATGGTGGCAAAAGTTACGTTTTGTGGCAATCTGCTTCAAATGATAATTTAATTAATTTAAAACTAAATAATAGTGATGCAATGGGTGCTGCAAAAGTTAGCGTTCCAGAAAGTGGTGGCTTGTATTTCTTAAATGAAAATAATGAAATGATTTATGAAATTAATGAAATTGAAAAATCATTGACTGTTTATGCATCTGCAACCGCAACATCAAAAGACACATATATAACAATTACAGATCCATTTGGAACAGCATACACTTATTTTGTTAGCATAATTGCAAGCATTAACATTCAAAAACCAGAAGGAGAACTTGAACTAACCTACGGTGAAAAAATAAATTTATTAAACGAATTTAGTGTTACTGATAAGATTGAGCAATCAAAAACATACCCAATTTATTTTGAAATTATTGCAGGAAATAAGTATGCAAAATTAACATATTTAAATGCAGAAGGCTCTGAAATTACTGGGGGAATTAACGAAACTAATGTTAATTTAATTAAAGAAATTAATTTAGAAGTTGCATGTGTTAACACTGAAGATAAAGAAATTGCATTAAAACTATATTTTTATAACGATAACGTAAAACAAGTTTATGATGAAACTTTTTATGTTAAAGCAAAAAAATATATGGATGTAGCTCTTGAAAAATATAACGACAATAACATTAGTAAAGAAAACCCTGTTGATGTAACATTAGGTTCTGAAATTGATTTGTATGATTATGTTGTTGCAAATAAAAGTGGTTCTACAAGCGATGTAATAAATAAAGATGAAATAAAAAATTTAATTCAATTTAAGTATGACTTAACCAATTATACAGAAGAAGCAAAAACTATTTTAAAAGAAGTTTTGGGTGTTGAAAATCTTACAGAAACAATTAGTAGTGGGGTTATAACAACTAAACATAACGTTGCAAATAAGGGTGTGTTTAAAATAAATGTTGAATTAAAAAATTTGTTAAACAACAACTTTAGTTCTGTTGAAAGTTTAAGTGATTTAACATTATATATTTCTTTTGTAAAAAACGTTAATTTTAATATTAATTTTGCCGATGGCGGAAGTGGGACCGATAAAGACCCAATTGAATTGCAAACAAATAAATTAGAAACTGATAACATAACAATTCAAAACACGAATTACAGTATTTATGATTCATCTAATTTAAGCCAATCAATTGTTACAATTAGTTCAACAGAACAAGATAATAAAGTTGACTATATAAATACTTATGCAACAAAAAATTCTGTTGTTTTAAAACAATTAAACAACGGCAAATATGAAATCATTGAAAATAGCAATGTTGTTTCTTTGGATGTTTTAGAAAATTCAAATGGGGTTGGGTTAGCACATATTTATTTAAATGTTTTAAGTTCTGTTAATTCAACTTTAAAATATAAGCTAGAAATAACAATTCAAAACACAACATTTGAAATATTTTTTGAAATTGTTAAAAGTTTTGAATCAACAAAAAATTATCCTTTTTCACTAAGCTCAAATGAAACAAGTGGTTTGAATTATGAAAATGCAGAATTAAATGTCCCAATTAATTTTGAAGAAAATTTTTTAAATAATTATCCAAGAATTTTATATTCATATAACGGAGATCAATATTTATTTGAAAGTAATAAATTAGTTAACATAAAAAATAATTCTGAAGTTAATATTGTTGGAAATAACGAAAACTTTAATAAAATAATTGCTGTTTATGAAGTAAATAATAACGTTGTTAATTATAACAACAACTTAATAAGCAATTCAAACTTGTTGGAATTAACAAACAACAATAAAATTATAACTTTTAAACAAAATTATGGAACAAACAACTTTGTTGTTGTTTATAAAGGTTTCAATGGTGCAGAAGTTGAATATAAAATAAATCTATTAACAACAAGTAATGTTAAATATAGTTTTTCTTTAAAAAATGATAACAATAGTGATAATTCAGAAAGTAATCCTCAAGAATTTTATGCTGAAACTAATATAAATTTTATTAATAAATCAAATAGTGGAACGTATATAAATTGTTTGAATGGTGGTGCTATTTCAAATAATAATTTAGTTGTTAAGTATGTTTCTTCTTATAACGCAGAAACAAAACAACCTGTTGAAAACACTGTTTTCAGAAATGGCGATAGTAAAATTTTAAAAGAGTACGAAGATGTTTACAATAACATTATGTTTAGATGTGTTTCAAGCAATGCTGTTATTGTTAAATTTGCAGTTTGTGCAACAAACACTTGCAAAATTCAAGATGTTAAATATTATTTTGTTAAAATAGTGCCAGATATAACTTTAAGTCAAACTAAAACTGAAGTTTATGCTCCAGGTGGAACAATATTAATAAATTCTTCAAACAGAGCTTCTGATTACATTAAAGTAACAAAGAAAACAAATACAAATGAATATATTGATATAAATAAAATTGATATTTCTATTGTTAATGATGAAAGTGGTCAAGCTAAAATTGAAGAAAAAGATGGTAACATTGTTTTAAATGCAGGTGCTGTTAATGGAGTTAAAAAAATTCAATTTAAAGTTGCAGTAACATTATCGGAAAACAGTGATTCTATTGAATATGGTAATTATGAGTTAAAAATTATACCAAATATTGAAGCCACAGAAAATATTTCAGGGTCAAAAATAACTGCACCGGTTGCCGGACAAACTTTAAAAGTTTATTTTGAAAAAAGCTTTGCTAGTGGGGTTGAAAACCCAACAATTTTATATACATTCACATCACATAAACTAGATTATGATCCTGTAAGCGAACCAACAAAAACATTTAAAGTTGATGATGTTGAAAATATTGATGGATATATAACAGTTAATAGCATTAATTATGAAAAAACATATAAAATAGAAATTATTGTAACGTTTGATGGCGGTGTTGTTTACACAATTGAAAAAAGTTTAATTTTAACTCCAAACACAAGTGGTATTAATCAAAATTATATTAGTTACGAAAAAACAAATGAATCTTCCGTTACAAAAATGGATGTTTATTCAGGAACAGAAATAACACTTAATTATGCTTTAAATAATTCTAAAACAACTTTGTTATCTCAATTAAATACAAATAATAACATAACAAATTCATTAAGTATTAATGCTGCAACTCAAAATCCTTTAATTGTGATTAATGAAAATGAAATAGATTCTAACTACTTTGAACTTGTTAAAGAAGGGGATAGGCTAACTGCAATTAGATTTAAATTGCCTTACAATAGTGATATAAATGAAAGTGTTGTATTGCCATTTTATGTTGATTTTACTAGCACATTATCTGAAACTAATAAAATTTTAGTTGTTTCAGATGCTTCTAATTATTATAAAAATGAATACACAAAATTTGAATTTAATGTTATTGATAACTTAAACACAATTTCATTTAAAGCGGATTCTGCATTAAATAGTGAACAAGAATTTAATTTGTTTGTTAACAATAATAGTGAAGATAATACAACAAGCAAAAACTATATTGATTTAAACGATTATATTGATGCTAATGCATATGTTCAAAATCACGCAAATGCTAATTTGTTATCAAACATAAAAGTGTTAAATGAAGATGGTGGAATTTTACTTAAAGAAATTGAAGTTTTAAATGTTATTGAAAATGATAAAGAAGTAACACGATTAGTGTTTAATGGAAGTTCTTCAGGTAAAACTTATGTATTAAGAATAGCAACTGCGGATTATGATACTTCAGCTATTAAAACAAACAAAGATTTAACATTTAAAATAAAAATTGAAGCAACTTATTTTGCAATTAAAAATGAGTTAAAGGAAATAAATGTTAATAAAAGTAAAGATGGTGTTTATTCAATAACTTCAGATGTTGTAAGTATTGAAAATAATAAATTAAAGATTTCTGTTGATAACTTGATAGATTATAGATACGATTATGTTGAAGACGGAGCAATGGATTCTGTTCCGGTTGAGTTAAATAAAAACTATATTATAACAACTTCATCAATTGCTGAAATTAGCAACGGATATATTTTAGTTGATTTGGATAAAATTAATGGCTATTCAAATATTATGATGCAAGCAGGTAATATTCAAACGACTTTTAAGGTTGTTGTGAATAATCAATAATATTAAAGTTATTATTTAAAATATGCTTATAAAGTTTGTAAAAAAAAAGGTAATAATGTATAATAATGTTAATAAATTATAAGGGAGATATATTTTTATGAATCAAAATAGCAAAAATGGTTTAGATTTAATAAAAATTGCAGGTTCCAAAACAAACAAACAATTTGGCAAAGCATTTTTAGGTTCTGCTTTATATATGTTGCCTTTGCTAGTTTTAGCATTTGTTGGATTAGTTGATTGGCAAGTATCTATTGCACTTTGCAGCGTTGCATTGTTTTATGTATGTTTGTTTGCAGCAGGCTATGCTAAATTTTTTGGAAAAATTGTTAGAGGAGAAGAAGTTAGCATTGGAACAATTTTTGCTCCAACAAGCGGAATGGTAACAGGATTATTCTTAAGTTTAATACTTGTTGTTTTATACGCTGTTGGTTTTGCATTATTCATTGTTCCAGCATTCATAATCATAACTTTTTACAGCATGAGCATATACTTCTTAACTGAAAAAGAAAATGCATCTGTTTCTGAAGTTATGAAAATGTCAAGTAAATATATGACAGGCAAAAGAACAGCAATGTTCGCATATAAAATAATTTTTTATATTTTATTTGCTATTGTTATTACTGCATATGTTTTTGGTATGATTGCAGTTTCTAAATTACCAATTGCAGGGGCAATTCCTGCATATATTGGTGTTGCTTTATTAGAATTATTCCTATTAGGAATACTTTCAATGTATTATCAAGCAAGCAATGCAGTTTTATTTGAAGAAATAAAAGTTTATAACGAAAATAAAAAATCTAAAAATAAAGAAGTAAAAGCAGAAGAAGTTAAAGTTGAAGAAACTGCTGAAGTTAAAACTGAAGAACCTGTTGAAGAAAAACCTGTTGAAGTTGCAAAAACTAGAAAAACAACAACAAAATCTGCAACAGCTAAAAAATCAACATCAACAACAAAAAAATCAACAACTTCTAAAAGCACAACAGCTAAAAAATCAACAGCAAAAAAAACAGCTGCTAAAAAAGAAGAAAAATAATTAAGAAAAAAATAACACCAAATTGGTGTTATTTTTTTCTTAAAATATTAATATAAAATAACAAAAATTGGCATAAATAATTATTTTTTCCAAACACTAATATAAAGTTGTTAGTAAGGAGAAAATAATGAAAAAAACAGGAATTGTTAGAAGAATTGATGAGTTGGGAAGAATTGTTATTCCCAGAGAAATGAGAAGAACTTTAAGATTGCACGAGGGTAGTCAGGTTGAAATAAGTATTAACAAAGAACAAGAAATAGTTTTAAGCAAGTATTCTCACATTAACGAAATTTCAGATTATGCTCAAAGTTTTTGTGATATTGGCTACGAACTTTTAGAAATGCCTGTTCTTATATGTGATATGGATAAGTTTGTGGCTTGTTCAAACACAAACAAAAAAGAATACATATTAAACGATATTAGTGAAGAGCTTGAAAAAATTATAAACTTAAGGCGGAGTTATATTTCAAATGTGTGTGAAAATGGAGTTTGCGTAAAATTAGTAAATAACGATTCACAAACATATACTTCACAAATTGTTGTTCCAATTATATCTAATTCAGATTTGTTAGGTGCTATAGTTGTTGTTAATTTATCAAATAAAAGAATTGGCAAAGAAGAACTAAAAGTTGCACAAACAATTTCAAAATTTTTATCAAAAGAATTGGAGTAGTTGTGAGAAAACAATCAATATTAATTGGAACAGTTTTGTTGGCAATTGGTGGAATAATTGCAAAGGCAATTGGTGCTTTTTATAAGATTCCATTAAGCAATATATTGGGTTCTAGCGGGATGGGAATTTATTATTTGGTTTTTCCGCTTTATTCTTTTTTATTGGTAGTTGTTAGCAGTGGCGTTAGTTTTGCAGTTTCAAAAATGGTTGCACAGGCACGTGCTAAACAAAATTATTGCGATGAAAAAACAATATTAAATTCAGCAATTGTAATTGTTATAATTTTATCTATGTTTTTTGCTGTTTTAACAATGTTGTTAAGTAAAACTTTAAGTTTTTATCAGGGAAATTCTAATGCTTATTTAAGTTATATTGCAATTGCACCAGCAATTATATTTGCAAGTTTAATTGCCGTTTTAAGAGGTTATTTTCAAGGTTTGGAAAATATGATACCAACAAGTTTTTCGAACATTTTTGAGCAAATAATTAAGTTGGTTTTTGGTTTGTTTTTTGCTAACTTCTTTTTGGATTCAGGAATTATGTATGCTGTTTTAGGTGCTACTTTAGGTGTTACAATATCAGAGTTTTTAGCACTTGTTATACTATCAATTAATTATCTTTTTTATTATAGAAAAAATAATTTTTTTAAAAAAGCCCAATCTGGTTGTAAAGCTTCATTTAAAGAAATATCTAAAAACTTAATTAAACTAGCTTTCCCCGCAACGTTATGTGGAATTGTTATGCCAATAACAGGATTATTAGATAGCTTTATGGTAATAAACTTGCTTAAATCAAGCGGTTTCACAAGTGTTTTATCAACAAGTTTATATGGAATAAATAGTGGCATAGTTAACACACTTGTTAACATTCCTGTAATACTAATAATTTCATTAAGCACAGCTATTGTGCCTAACGTTAGTGTTTTAGTTGCAACAAATCAAGTTAAAGAAATGGAATTTAGAACTGCATTTTTTATTAAAATTTCATTGCTTATTTCAATTCCGTGTTTTGTGTTTATGGTTATTTGTTCGCCAGAAATAATAAGCATTTTGTTTAATAAAAGTTTAACTAACATTGTTATTAATGAGTTTGAATTTGCTTATAAATTGTTAATGATTTCGTCAGTTAGCATAATATATTATTCACTTTTGCAAACGGTTTCTAGTATTTTACAAAGCATAAACAAAGTATATGTTTCGTTTTTAAGTTTGTTTGTTGCTTTAATAGTTAGAACCATTTTTGTTGTATTTTTAGTAAAAATTCCAACTTTAAACATTTTCGGCGTCGCAATTGCAAATATTGTATTTTTAAATGTTGCATTGCTTTTAAATGTTATATTTATTAAAAAATATATCAATATAAAATTTGCGCTAAGCAAAATTTTAATATCACCAATTATGTGCGGTTTAATTATGGGATGTTGCATGATTATTATTAGAGAGTTTTTAATTGCAATAGTTCCAACATATGTAACCATTGTAATATGTGGATTAATTGGATTAATAATTTACTTGTTGCTAGTGTTTGCGTTTAAATGCTTTAATAGTTCAGAAAGTAAAATTATCTTAAAAAAAATACATAGATAATTTATGTATATACTTTTAATTAATGGAAAAAATTAAAAAAATCATTTGGGGTGTATATATGAATAAATCTGAATTAATTAATGAAATTTCAAAAAAATGTATGTTAACAAAAAAAGAATGTGAAAATTGTTTAAATGCAATAACAACACTTGTTTCAAAAACGTTAGAAAGGGGTGAAGCAATAAACATTTCCGGTTTTGGAAAGTTTATGGTTAAATATAAAACGCAAAGAAACAATTACAATCCAAAAATAAAAAAGAACGTTATAATTCCTGCTCACAAAGTTCCAATTTTTAAAGCGGGCAAGAACTTTAAAGAAGCAATTTTTTAAAATGGCTTAATATAGGCGAAAATTTAACAAAATTTTTAAAATATGCTTATTTTATTTTCAAAATTTACAAAATATGATATAATTGGGTATTAAATCATAAAGGAGATTTATTATGAATAAAAATGAAATAATTAAAGCAATTGCAGAACGTGCTCAATTAACACAAAAAGAAGTTGCTACTGTTGTTGACGGATTCTTTTCAATTGCTACAGAAGTATTACAAAAAGGCGGAGAAGTTTCAGTTGCTGGTTTTGGTAAATTTGTTGTTAAACAAAGAGCTGCAAGAGAAAGCATTAATCCAAGAACTAAAGCAGTTGTAAAAGTTCCAGCAAGCAAAGCTGTTGCTTTCAAACCTGCTAAAGCAATTAAAGATGCAGTTAATGCATAATAAATCTAATAAAAGCCACTAAATTGTGGCTTTTTTTATTTGCAAACATAACTTAAAATGTTTTACAAAAATCACGATTTTTCATATAATAAAATTATGAAAATAGAAAACATAGAGTTTAAAAATAATTTAATTTTAGCACCAATGGCTGGGGTTACAGATGTTGGTTTTAAATATGTTGCAATTAACAATGGTGCAGATTGTGCTGTTAGTGAAATGGTTAGTGCAAAAGCACTAAAATATAACAATAAAAAAACTTTAGATTTGTTGTGTACCGCACCAAATGAAAAAATAAAAATAGTTCAAATTTTTGGTAGCGACCCTAAAATAATGGCTAGCATTATTAAAAGCAAACATTTAAAAGATTTTGATATTATTGATATTAATATGGGTTGTCCTGCTCCTAAAATAGTTAAAAATGGGGAAGGTTGTGCATTAATGAAAAACATTAAATTAGCAGAAGAAATAATAACTGCATGCGTTAATGCAACCGCAAAACCAATAACTGTTAAATTTAGAAGTGGTTGGGATGATGAATCTGTTAACGCAGTTGAGTTTGCAAAAATGTGCGAGCGTGCTGGTGCAAAAGCAATCACAATACATGGTAGAACACGTGAGCAATTTTACGGCGGATGTGTTAATTTAGATATAATAAAACAAGTAAAGCAAGCAGTGAACATTCCTGTTATTGGAAATGGCGATGTTTATGATAGTGATAGTTTTAAACATATGATGGAATACACAAATTGTGATGCTGTTATGGTTGGAAGGGCAACTCTTGGTAAGCCTTGGGTTTTTGCAGAGATTTTAAATATTAAAAAGAATGCATCGGATTTTGAAAACATATGTGACCATATTAATATTTTAAGCAAATATTATCCTGAAAATTTTATAGTTAAACATATGCGTAAACATATGCTTTGGTATATAAAAGGTTTTAGAAATGCCAATGCTGTTAAAGCAAAAGTTTCAGTTTGTAATAAAGTAGAAGATATGATAAATGCAGTAAGACCTTTGTTTATGGAGAATTAGTTATGATTTCAATAGTTTTAGTAGAACCAGAAATTCCACAAAATGCTGGCAATATTGTTAGAACTTGTGCAGCAATTGGTGCAGATTTATATATGGTAAAACCGTTAGGTTTTGAAGTTTCTGATAAATATTTAAAAAGAGCAGGTTTAGATTATTGGCAATTTGCAAAAGTTAAAATTGTTGATAGTTTTTCTGAAATTGTTAAAAATAATCCTGATGCAGATTTTTGGTATGCAAGCACTAAAAGTAAAAAAACATATGCAGATGTTAAGTTTTCTGACAATTGCTTTATAGTTTTTGGCAAAGAAACTAAAGGTTTGGATGAAAAGCTGTTGCATGATAATTATGATAAATGTATTAGAATACCTATGAAAGAAGGAATTAGAAGCTTAAATTTAAGCAATTCTGTTGCAATAGTTTCGTATGAAGCAATGAGACAAAATAATTTTAAAAATTTAGAAAATTACGGAAGTTTAACAAAGTATTAAGGAGAAAATAATAATGAAAAAACAAACAATAAGAACAATTGATTTTAGTGGTAAAAAAGTTTTATTACGTGTGGATTTTAATGTTCCTATTAATGAATTTGGAGTTGTTGCAAATGACAAAAGAATAAAGGAAGAACTTCCAACAATAAATTATATGCTTGCAAAAGGTGCTTCTATAATAATTATTAGTCATTTAGGAAGGCCAGAAGGCAAAGTTGTAAAAAAATATAGTTTAATACCTTGTGCAAAAAGGTTGGCAGATTTGTTGCATCACGATGTTAAATTTGCAAGTGATTGCGTTGGGCCTGTTGCAAATAAGATGGTTCAGAATTTAAAACCAGGTGAAATTTTAATGTTAGAAAATTTAAGATTTCAACCAGAAGAAGAAAACGACGATGAAAATTTTGCAAAAAAGCTCGCATCATATGCTGATATTTATGTTAACGATGCTTTTGGTGTTTGTCATAGAAAACACGCAAGCATACATGCTGTTGCAAAATATTTGCCTAACGCAATTGGCTTTTTAATTGAAAAAGAAGTAAAAAACATTTCTCAAGTTTTAAATAATCCAGATAAACCTTTTATTGCAATTTTAGGTGGCGCAAAGGTTTCAGATAAACTTGGTGTAATTTCTTCTTTAATTGAAAAGTGTGATGCAATTTTGATTGGTGGTGCAATGGCATACACATTCTTAAAAGCACAAGGTTATAATGTTGGAAAAAGTAAGGTTGAAACAGACTTAATTGAAACTGCTAAAGATATTTTAAATAAAGCAAACAAAAAAGGTGTTAAAATAGTTCTTCCTGTTGATAATGTTTACACAAATAACATTAAAACTAAAAAGATTGTTAAAACTTCTAAAACACAAGAAATTCCTGATAAAATGATTGGTGTTGATATTGGCAAGAAAACATTAAAGTTGTTTAAACAAGAAATCAAAAAAGCTAAAACTATTTTATGGAATGGTCCACTTGGAATCTTTGAAGAAAAAATGTTTAGTAAAGGCACATATAAAGTTGCAAAAATGGTTAGCAAAAACAAAGGTTTCACTGTTGTTGGTGGTGGTGATAGTGCATCTGCTATTATTAATATGGGCTTTGAAAATAAAATTTCTCATGTTTCCACAGGTGGTGGTGCAAGTTTGAAAATGTTTGAAGGAAAAGTTTTGCCAGGTATTGATGCAATAAGTAACGAAGGCGAAGAAAAAAAGAAAAAAACTGTTTCTAAAGTTAGCAAAACAAAAGAAACTTCTAAAGAAACTTCAAAAGAAAAGAAAACTAATAAAACAGTTTCAAAAAGCAAAAAATAAATTCTTAATTATAATTAAAAAGGGCTTGATATGAATAGAACTTTGGTGATTGCAAACCTTAAAACAATTTATCCACAAGAAGGATATGTGAAGTATTTTAAACAGTTAAATAAAATTGTTAAAAATAAAAATAAGGTATTGTGCGTATGTGTTCCGTTTGTGTGTGCAACAATTGCTAAAAAGATATTAAAAAATAAAAACATTTTAATATCTTTTCAAAATGTTGCAGAAAATAGTGTAGCAACAAACACAGGTGAAATAACAGCAAGAATGCTTAAAGAAGTTGGTGCGGATTGCTGTTTGGTTTGCCATAAAGAAAGAAGACAAAATTTTAATGAAGATTATGACTTGGCAAACTTAAAAATAAAAGAATTATTATCACAAAACATTTTTCCAATTTTGTGCGTTGGTGAAAATGAACAAGAGTTGAAAAAAAGAAAGTCACTAGCTGTTATTGAAAAACAATTGGAGAAAGCATTAAAAGATGTTTCTTTGCAAAATGCTAAAAATATAACCATTGTTTATGAGCCACCAATAGAGGGCGGTCCAGAAAATTCTTTGGCATTAACAGATTTAAGCGTTATTGGAGAAGGAATAAAAAATTTTATTAGTGATTTATATAGAATTAAAAGTTACAATTTTAAAGTTGTTTTTGGTGGTAACATTAATGAAAACAATTTTTCAAATTTTTTAAGATTAAAAAATTTCGACGGCATTATATTAGGAAGAAATAGTGTGAATGTTGCATTATTGCAATCTATTTTTGATGCTGAATAGAGGTGTGTTATGAATAAACCTTTTGTTGGTTTAATAATATTAGACGGATTTGGTTTAAGGAAAGAAAAGTTTGGTAATGCAATAAAGAACGCAAACACTAAAAACTTAGATTTTTATTTTAAAAATTATCCTTACACAACTTTAAAAGCATCGGGAGAATCTGTTGGCTTGCCTCATGGTCAAATTGGGAATAGTGAAGTTGGGCACTTAAACATTGGTGCTGGCAAGGTGGTTTACCAATCATTATTAAAAATAAACAATTCAATTCAAGATAACAGTTTTTATTCAAACACTGCAATTTTAAAAGCGTTTAATCATTCTAAAAAATTTAATTCAAGCGTTCATTTAATGGGTTTGGTTTCAGATGGCGGTGTTCATAGCCACATAAATCATTTAATTGCATTAATAAAAATGGCAAAAATGAATAATGTTAAAAATTTATTTATTCATTGTTTTACAGATGGCCGTGATACATTAAGAGATAGTGCTAAAACTTATTTAAATAAAGTTGAAGATGAAATTAAAAACACTAACTATAAAATTGCAACAATCTGTGGCAGACTTTATGCAATGGATAGAGAAAATAAATTTGATAGAATAGAACTTGCATATGATGCAATAGTTAATGGAATTTCAAAAAATAAATTTAATAATGTTAACGATTGTATTGATTATAACTATAAAATAGGAAATTTTGATGAATTTATTGAACCTGCTGTTATTGAATTTGAAAATGGAAATTTTGGGAAAATAGAAAATAACGATTCAATAATTATGTTCAATTTCAGAGAAGATAGGGCTCGCGAATTAACAGAATGTTTCATAAATAAAAATTTTGATAAATTTAAAACAAAGAATTTAGAAAATTTGTTTGTTACAACATTTACCCAATATGACGAGAAATTTAAGCCAAATGCAATTGCATTTGATAAAGAAATTATAAATAACAATTTAAGTGAAGTTATTAGTAAAAATGGTTTAAAACAATTTAAAATAACAGAAACAACAAAGTTTGCTCACGTTACTTATTTTATTAATGGTGGCATTGAAAAACCATATAAAAATGAAGAAAGGTATTTAATACCAACAATAAATAGCAAAACTTTCGATGAGTTTCCTAAAATGAGAGCGTGCGAAATAACCGAAAAGGCAATAGAATTAATTAAAACAAATAATTATAATTTTATGGTTTTAAATTATTCTAATTGTGATATGATTGGTCACACAGGGAATATGGAAGCTGCTATTGAAGCTGTTAATTGCATTGATGAACAAATTAAATATTTAATCGATTCCATAATAAGCGTTGGTGGTGTTGCAATAATAACAGCAGACCACGGAAATGCTGAGGAAATGATAAACAGTAAAGGACAAGTTTTAACAGATCACACAACAAATGAAGTTCCTTTCTGTGTGATTAATTATAATAAAGATATTGAGTTAAAAAGTGGTTGTGCATTAAGTAACATTGCGCCAACTATATTGGAAATTTTGAATTGTGAAAAGCCAAAAGAAATGGTAGAATCCATAATTGTTAAAGCTTAATTGACAATATACTAATTTTTTAGTATAATGAAAAAAGAAATTTAAAAGGATGAAATTATGTTAGAAGCTTGGTGGAATAAATTTTATAACGCTTGCGTAAGAAGCATTGACCCAACAATAAAAGCGGGAATTATTCTTTTAATTGGAGTGTTGGCACTTGGTTGTTTTGTGTATGCAACATACGGTAAGGTGACTGATTTGAAATCAGGCAAGGAAATACGCAGTAAAGATTATATTAAAAGACCATTTTTCTTTGTTTTATTTATTTTTCTTGTAATTATAGATATTGTTTATGCAGCTCTATAATTCTAAAAAACATATAAAATTTTATATTTAAACAAATTAGCACATAATATTTTGTTGTTAGTTTGTTTTTTTTGTGTTATAATTAATAAGTTTTATGGAGGGATTAATAGTGTTTAGTATGTTAAATCTTGTTGATAATTGGGTTACAAGATCATTTCCAATAATCCAAACAATTTTAATAGTTTTAATAGCAATTTTTGCAGTTGTTGTTATTGTTGCTGTTATGTTAACTCCTAGTAACTCTCAAGGTGGTTCAAACGCAATAACAGGTACTAAAATAGATAGTTATTATATGCAAAATAAATCACAAACCAAAGAGGGTAAGCTTAAAAAATTAATTATTGCATCTTCAATAATTATTTTTGTGTTAACAATAATCTATTTCATAACAATGGCTATATTTAATGGTCAAGCATAAGTTAAAAAGGGGCTCCTAAGTTTGAGCCTCTTTATGTTTAATTAGGAGATTAAAATGCAAAATAAAGTAATGGACAAAATATTAGAACAGATTAATAGAAACAAATTGCATAATTTGAGTTATGCTTTTTTAATTGCACAACTTTGTGTTTTAAATAATAAGTCTTTTGAAGAAATTCAAAAAATTGTTGATAAATTAATCACAAAAAAGTTAATTAGAATAAACACGAAAGATAACACAGTTGTTAATTCAAAAAAAATTAATTCAGAATATAAAGTTGAAACTGAAAGTAACATTGATATTGCAAATAAAATATTAAAAATAGACCCTAAAAAAGTTAACAAACGTGGTAAAAAACAAAGAATTCAATGCAAAATTGATGGTACAAAAAAGGGTTATGCTTTTGGTGTTGCATTAAACAATGAAGTTGAGGATGTTTTTATTCCTGCAAGAGATTTAAAAGGTGCAGTTAATAATGATATTGTTATTGTTGAAGTTTTAAATCCAGAAAGTAAAAAGCCTGAAGGCAAAGTTGTTCAAATTTTGGAACGTGGAAACGAAAGAATTGTTGGAACAATACAACTTTATAAAAACAATGCGTTTGTTTTGCCTGATGATGTTAAATTTGGCAAAGATATTTTTGTGCCTCTAAATAAAACCTTAAAAGCAAATAACGGTGATAAGGTTGTTGTTGAAATTAAAAATTATTCTAATAAAAAATACCCAGAAGGTGTAGTAACAGAAGTTTTGGGTGAACCTAATAAGATTGGAACAGAAGTTAAAGGGATTATTAGAAGTTATAACTTGTTTGAAGATTTCCCTAAAAAAGTTAAACTAGAAGCTGAAAAAGTTCCGCAAGTAATATCTTATACTGATTTCCCAAACAGAAGGAATTTAACAAACTTATTATGTTTTACAATTGACGGAGAAGATAGCAGAGATTTAGATGATGCGGTTTCAATTGAAAAAACAAAAGATGGTTTGTATAATCTTGGTGTTCATATTGCTGATGTTGGCGAATATGTTAAAATGGGTTCAGTTATAGATAAAGAAGCTTTTAAAAGAGGAACATCTGTTTATTTTCCAAATTTAGTTTTACCAATGCTTCCTAGAGAGTTAAGTAATGGTATTTGTTCTTTAAATGAAAATATTGAAAGATTGGCTTTAAGCGTTCAAATGCATATTGATAATAAAGGCGATGTTAAAAAATATGATATCTTTGAAAGTGTTATAAAAAGCAAAAAACGCTTTACTTACACAGAAGTGCAAGGAATAATTGATAAAAATAAATATTATTTAGATGAAAATAAACCTTTTATTGAATCAATTAATTTAATGGTTGAACTTTCAGATATTTTAATTAAAAAAAGAGATAAACGTGGCGCAATTGATTTTAACATACCTGAAACCGAAATTGTTTTAGATGATTTGGGAGATGTTATTGATATTAGCAAAAAAGATAGGAAAGAGTCTCATAGATTAATTGAAAGTTTTATGATTGCTGCAAATGAATGTGTTGCAGAGCACTTCAAAAAATTAAAAGTGCCTTTTGTATATCGTGTTCACGAAGAACCTGATTCTGAAAAAATGAATAACTTCTTAAGAATTGCTAGTGGCTTTGGTGTTGGAGTTAATGTTAAAACAGATAATGTTCAAGCAAAAGATTTGCAAGAAATTCTTAAACAAGTTGAAACAATGGATTGTAATTATTCTTTAAATAAAATATGTTTAAGAAGTATGAAAAAGGCTAAGTATGACACTAATTGTTTAGGGCACTATGGAATAGCAAGCAAATTCTATTGTCATTTTACTTCACCAATAAGAAGATATCCAGATTTAACAATTCATAGAATAATAAAAGATTACTTAAATGGTGAACTTGTTGGTAAAAATTTAACTAACACTAAAAATTTTGTAACAGCAGCTGCCTTAAGATCTTCTGATAGAGAAGTTATTGCAGATAAAGTTGAACGTGATGTTGATGATTTGTATAAAGTTTTCTATATGACTCATCATGTTGGAGAAGACTTTGTTGGAAGAATTAGCAGTGTTACAAATTTTGGTATTTTTGTTGAGTTGGATAACACTGTTGAAGGTATGGTTAGAATTGAAGATTTACCTAAAGATTATTACGAATTTAATGAAAATGACTTTGTTTTAAAAGGTGCTCATAATTCATATTCTATTGGTCAAACAGTTAATGTTAGATGTATTAATGCGAACATTGCAGAGAAACAAGTTGATTTTGTGCTTATATAAAACGAACTGATTAGTTCGTTTTATTTTTATTTTGTGATACTTTTTGACAAAAAATACATACTTATTAACATAAACAAATAAATTATATCTGTTAGATGTGGGTTTTTGCTAAAAATATTGTATTAACAGTTTAATGTTTTTCAAATTGTGTTTCAAAAACATTTATTAAATTGTGTAAAATTGTATAGATGCTTTTATCTAAAAGTTACAATTTTTGTGTTTAATATTATATATAATATTATATTTTTTTTGTCAGGGACATTTGTTACTTAAAAAGTGTAAAGAAAATTAATAAATAACATTGAATTTATTTATAAATTAGTATATACTTAATAAGTACACATTAAAAAATAAAGAATTTTTTTGAATAATATTTTAACACAACACCAAATTTTAATAAAAAAATTAAAAAAATATAGTTAAAACTGCAAAAATTTTAACAAAATTTTTAAAATTTTCATATTTTAATAAATTAAATTTAAAAAGGCTATTGAAAAATAAAAAAAATATGATATAATAAAAGAGGTTAAAATGAAAATTATTTCAACCAATAATGTTGCATATCACAATTATTTCATAATAAACACCTTGGTTGCTGGCATTGCATTAGAAGGTTCGGAAGTTAAATCAATTCGTTTAGGCAATGTTAATTTAAAAGATTCTTTCGTTTTAATAAACAAAGATATGGAAGTTTTCGTTAACAACATGTATGTTAAACCATATGAGAAATCTTCAAGCTATGTTCCAAATGAAAGAAGACCAAGAAAGTTGTTACTAAATAAAAGTGAAATTAAAAAATTATATGATAAAGTGAAAGTTAAAGGTTTTACCATTGTTCCAACAAAATTATTTTTTGAAGAAAGTTTGGTTAAACTAGAAATTGCACTTGCGAAAGGTAAACATACTTACGACAAGAAAGAGTGTTTAAAACAAAATGATATAAAAAGAGATATGCAAAGAGAAATGAAAAACTATCAATAATCCATTTCCCCCATGGGGGCGTAATGGTTTTGACGGGATTGTAAAGTTTATAATAAGCATGTCGCAGGGCTGTACTGCGTAAAAACGGCAATTAAAATTTACTTGCAGAAAACAAAACTGCTTTAGCTGCTTAGTTTATTGCGGCTTGTTTAATTAAATATCCCACATATTTAATTAGGCATCATTATTAGTGGGTAAACAAAATTAAAGCACCTACATTTAATTTTGTGCAATTAGTAGGGAAGCAAATTTAAGTTTTGTTAATTTATATTAAATTTGTTAAAAAAAATAAATTAACTAAGCATGTAGAAAGTTGTAAAGGTTCTTTTTCGGACGTGGGTTCAACTCCCACCGCTTCCACCAATTTAAATTACACAAGTTCAAAGGAGAATAATTATGAACGTTTTAACAGTAATTTTAGATGTATTAGGAATTTTAGCAATAATATGTTTTGGAGCTTTTTTAATTGCTCTTGTTGCAGATTTAATATTGTCTGTATTTGATAAGCATGAAGGAATTTTCTTCAATAAAAAACAAAAAGAAGATAAAGATGAAGATGTTGTTGTTTATTCAGATCGTGAAAATCCAAATCATGTTGAATATTTAGTTTATAATGAAGAACAAAAAACAACAAATGATGTTGATTACGATAAAGCTGCTGAAGAACAAATAAACGCAATGGGAAATAACAAAGTTGTTGAAGAAATAAACGTTGTTGAGGAACCAAAAGTTGAAGAAGTTCAAGCTGAAGAAATCATTGAAGAAAAAGAAGATTTCGAAAGAATTTTAAACGATGTTATGGATGAAGCAATTGTTCAAATTGAAAAAGAAAAAGCAGAAGAACAAATTGTTGTTGAAAAGAACAAAAAAGATGAAGAAAAAATAAAAGTTGTTTATCAAGTTGTTGAACCTGAAGAAGATGAATTTAAAAAATTAAGAGATGATATTTTTAAAATTCGTAGATCTGCATTTAATGATTTACAAGACAAAACAAAAAATGATGCTGAAACTGAAAATTCTTTGGAAGATGAATATAAAAGAAAATTAAAAGAATTAGAAGATTTAAAACAAGAAAACGAAAAAATGGCTGCGGAAAAAGAAGAATTGTTAAAATTCAAAAAAGAAGCATTAGAAAAAACAAAACAATACGAAGAAGAAAAACAAAAACTTGAAGACCAATTAAAAGAAATTGAGTTAAAGAAAGGTGAAATTAGCACTGCATATTTCACTAAAGAAGAATATGAAATTAAACTTTCTAAATTAAACTTAGAATTAAAGAAAGCTGAAACAGAATTAAAAAGAAACAAAAAAGATTTCACACCTCTTGAAAGAATTCATAAATCTTTTGAAAAGGATAGTGAAAAATTAAAAAGAAAAGAAGCAATTGTTGCAAAACATCAAATTGCAATTTATGGCACTGCAAATATTTCTTCAATTGATGAAGCTAAAAAACAAAAATTAAATGAAGAAATTGAAACATTAAAAGAATTAAAAGAAAGTGTTAAAAATTGTGAAAAAGTTATTGAAGCAAACAAAGATAGATATCCAGTTTTAAAGAAAGCTAATGAAATTTTAACTGCTAACGTTGAAAGAATTAAACAAGAAATTGAAGTTTGTGAAAAAGCTTTGCAATGGTTTGAAGAAAATGAAAATAAATAAAACCACATATGTGGTTTTATTTTTTGTTTTATTTAACATATGTGTTTTAAAGCGTATATCTAACCGCATATGTGATGTTATTAATATGTTAAAATATTTATATGATTATGAAATAAAATGTAATAAATTCATATTTAAACTTATTAAAACAGAAATAATATATTAATTATTTGTGAATATAATCAATATATTATACAATAAGTATAGTAGGAGAAGTATTATGTTTTTAAACTTTTTTAAAAAGAAAAAACTTGGATTGGCTTTAGGCGGTGGAGCAACAAGAGGTTTTGCTCATCTTGGAGTATTAAAAGCGTTTGAAGAAAATGGAATAACATTTGATTTTATTGCGGGCACTAGTGTTGGTTCTTTGGTTGGTGCTATGTATGCCGCAGGTTTTAAGGCAGATGAAATTATTGAAATAAGCAAAACATTAACTCCAAAAGATATTAAAACAAATAAAATATTTTTTATGCCAAGCGGTCCAGAAGGAATTATGAATTTAATAAAAAAATATATTGGAGATATTGATGTTTCCGAATTAAAAACTCCTTTTTGTGCTGTTGCTTCTGATGTTAAAAGTGGAAATGAAGTTGATATTGTTAAAGGGAATTTAGCAGCAGCTGTTGCTGGTAGTTGTGCAGTCCCTGGAGTTTTTTCAGATGTTAAATTTGAAAACTATTCATTGTTTGACGGTGGTTTATTAAACAACATACCATCAAATATCCCTAAAATGTATGGTTGTGATTATGTTATTGCTGTTGATATAAATTCCACACGTGGAAGCGGAACAGAAAGCGATAAGTATTTAGATAAATTATTAGCAGCTTTTAAAATGAGTATGAAAAGTAATGCATTAAAAGGTTATTTAAATGCAGATATTATGATTCAACCAGATTTAAAAAGATTTAATGCCTCACAACTAGAAGGAATTGATGAGATGATAGAAGAAGGCTATAAAGCAACAATTGCTAAAATGCCTGAGATAAAAAAGATGTTAAGCAGTTTTTTTAAATCAAAAAAACAAAACAATTAATGAGTTAATATGTTAAAAACAAAAGATAATGTGAAAAAATTAAAAAATTATAAAATAAAAATTTTTAGCATAACTTTGGTTATGCTAATCTTATTTATTAGTTTATTTTTTAATTCTAATATAAACAATGCTTTTAAACTTATTCCTAACACAAGTTTTATTAACTCAAATTTACAAGTTCATTTTGTTGATGTTGGGCAAGGTGATGCAATATGTATTAGATTGCCAAACGATAAAACAATGCTAATAGATAGTGGAAATGTTAAAAACAAAAGTAAGTTTATAAAATATTTGGATGAAGTGTTTTTTAAAGATAAAGAAAAAATTTTTAATTATGTTGTAATAACACATTCAGATTTAGATCATATTGGTAATACTAATTATATAATTAACAATTATGTTGTTGAAAATTTTTTAAGACCTAACATATTAGCTTTTGGTGTTGATAAAGGTAGTTCAAACGGCCTTGTTGTAAATAGTGAAGAATATAAAAACTTAATAAATAATGTTAAGTTAAGAAATATAAACGATATGATTGTTGATAGTTCTTTTAATATTACAATTAATGAAAATTGCAATATTAAAGTTTTAAACCCAATTAATGAAATGCAATTAAGTGATGATGAAAATGATTTTTCACTTGTTATTAAGTTAACTTATTTTAATAATTCATTTTTGTTTATGGGTGATGCTAGTTCTGAAATAGAAAATGCACTTATGATGGCCTATTCAAAAGATGATTTAAAATGTGATGTTTTAAAAGTGGGGCACCACGGAAGTAAAAATTCAACATCATATTCATTTTTAGAGTTTATTGAAGCAAAAGATTTTATTATAAGTAGTGGCGAAAATAATTATAATTTACCTAATGTTGAAACGTTAGAAAGAATTAATAATTATTGCAGTGCAAATAATTTAGATTATAAAAATTCTGTTAAAAGAACAGATGAATTTGGCAATATTATTTATTGGTATAAAGATAATAATCTAACCCAAACAAACATTAACAACATTAACGAATTTTTGTATTTTGATTGGTATAAAATTGTGATAATACTAGAAATAGCGTGTTTAATTGTTTTAATTTTTAACATTTTAAAATGCTTTAAACTATTCAGGGAAACGTATGTGATTAAATAATATTGAAAAAAGAAAATATTTATTATATAATTAATTACTAAATAAAAGAGAGGTGGTCAAATTGAAAACAAATATTTGTTTAATTGGTGTTAATTCAACATATATAAAAAACATTGCAAAACTTTTGGCTGCTGAACTCGAAATGTTTTATGCGGATGTTAATGAATTAATGAAGTTTGACTTAATAAATGTTTTAGAAGCAGAAAAAATTTGCGGAAAAAGATATATAAAGGGTTTGGAAAAAAAGAAAATAAAAACAGTTAGCAGTTTTGAAAATACAATTATTACAACAAATTTTAATTCCTTAAATAACAATGCCAACGTTAAAACAATTAAAGCAACTTCAATAATTATATTTTTAAATCAATCACAAAGTGAATGTATGAAAGATTTTTCAAAACAAGGTTTATCAAAAGATGAGTTAAAAATTGAAAAATCTGTTTTTGAAGATAGAGTTGATTTTTGCAAAAAAATTTGTGATATAGAAATTAACACAAAAAAATATAAATTTGAAAAAATATTATCATTAATTATGCAGGAATTAGAAAATTATTATAATTAAAAAATTTTTTTAATTTTTTGTATAATATATCAACTTTAGCATAAAATACTAATGTAAGGTGCCTAAAACATCTTACATAAATTCACAAAGCTTGTTATTTATTAAAATTTCTTAAATGTTTATTAAATTTTTTTAAAATGTTGTTCAAGCTTTTGTGAGAATAGAATAATAATTTATGTTATTATTCAAAAAAATAAGATGGTATTAAATATCATCTTATTTTTTGTTTGCTAAATCAAATAGTTCATTATATTTTTTCAATGAATTGTTTTTTGCTATATTAAATAATTTTTTTGCAAGTTTTGGGTTTTCGTTTTGAAGAATTTTAAACCTGTTTTCTCCATTTATAAAATCATTAAAATCAAGTTTAGGTTTTGAACTATCCAAAATAAAAGGATTTTTGTTTTCTTTAATTAGGTTAGGGTTGTATCTCCATAAATACCAATAACCGCAATCAACAGCTTTTTTCATTTCTAAATTACTATTAGCCATATTAATTCCGTGATTAATGCAAGGGGCATAAGCAATAATTAATGAAACACCATTGTATGATTCTGCTTCTTTTAAAGCTTTAATATATTGTGTTGGGTTTGCTCCCAAACTAACTTGAGCAATATAAACATCTTTGTAAGTTTTAGCAATAAGTCCCAATTCTTTTTTAACTTTAGTTTTGCCACTTGTTGCAAATTTTGCAACAGCACCAATTGGTGTTGATTTGCTTGCTTGACCACCTGTGTTTGAATAAACTTCAGTGTCTAAAACTAAAATGTTAATATTTTTTCCGCTAGCTAAAACATGGTCTAAACCGCCAAAGCCTATATCATATGCCCAGCCATCGCCACCAATTAACCAAACAGATTGGGTAATAAAAGCGTCTTTTAAATTTATTATGGAGTTATATAAATCTTCATTTATTAGATTTTTGTTTTCTTGCATCAACTTTAAAATTTCATCTCTTAATATGCTTTCTTCTTCGTAATTTAATGCGTTAACATATTTTTCAATGCAATTATTTAAGTTAATGTTTATGTTTTTCATTTTTAGTTTTAATAATAAAGTTTTTAATTTTTCTTGTTTAATTTCAGTTCCAAGTTTAATTCCCAAACCAAACTCTGCATTATCTTCAAACAAACTGTTTGCCCAAGCAATTCCATTTCCGTTTTCATCTTTTGCGTATGGGGTAGTAGGGCTACTTGCTCCATAAATACTACTACATCCTGTTGCGTTAGCAATAATCATATGGTTACCAAACAATTGGCTTAAAATTTTAATATAAGGGGTTTCGCCACAACCTGCGCAAGCACCACTAAATTCAAAATATGGTTTTTTAAGAGCACAACCTTTTATTGTGTGGTCCTTAAATATTTTGCTTTCACTTTGTTTTTCAGCAGAAACAAAGTTATAATTGTTATCTAAATCCTCTCTAATGTTTGAAGCTTCAGTCATAACAATTGCTTTGGTTTTTGCAGGGCAAACACTTGCACAAACTCCACAACCTGTGCAATCTTCAGGGCTAACTTGAATAACAAAACGTAAATTAGGTTCTAAAGTTGCTTCTAAACTGTTTAAAGTTTTAGGGAATTTGTTTAATAAATCAATGCTAAACAAATATGGTCTTAACGCTGCATGAGGGCAGGCAAGTGCACATAACCCACATTGTATGCAGTGTTCACTTTTCCATATTGGCAAAATTTGAGAAATGCCTCTTTTTTCTAATTTGCTTGTGTTTGTTGGAACTTTTCCGTTTGCAGTAAATGCTGAAACAGGCAATGAGTTGCCTTTTAAATCTTCAATAGGTTCAATATAATTTTTGTAGTACTCGCAATTTTTGTTAGAGCAGTGCAAACAATTATTTGCAAAATCTATGTTTTTGTTAATACTAATTTTGTTAATATTTTTATAACCTTCATCTATTGCTTTTTTGTTTTGTTCAACAACTTTTGTTCCTTTTCTTCCGTAGTTAATTTCAGCAGAAACTTTCATCGTTTTTAAGCATTCATTAAAATCAGCAATGTTTATTAATTTGAAAAATGCAGATTGCATTATTAAATTAATTTTGTTTCCTAATCCTAAATTCTTTGCAATATTGTAAGCGTCAATGCAATACACATTAATGTTATTTTCAATTAAATAATTTTTGTGTTCTGGCTTTATTAATTCATTAATTTCTTTTTCAGAGCGTGATGAGTTAATCAACAATGTACCGTTTGTTTTTATTCCTGTGAAGATATCAAATTTGCTTAAATAAACATCGTTATTGCAGCAAACAAGGTCAACCTTTGTTGGAACAAAACTAAAGTTAACATCATTTTTGCCAAAACGTAAACTGCTTATTGTTGTGTTTCCGCTTTTTTTGCTATCGTATTCAAAATATGCTTGTGCATTTAATCCTGTTAATTCATTAATTATTTTTATACTGCTTTTGTTTGCACCAACAGTTCCATCACCGCCATAACCATAAAATTTGCAAGTTGTGCAATCAGAATTTAATTCTAGTTCGCTGTATGGCAAACTTAGGTTAGTTACATCATCGTTAATTCCTATGGTAAAGTGTTTTTTAGAATTTTCGCTTATAGCATTAATAAATACTGATTTAACCATTCCCGGAGTGAATTCTTTGCTTGCTAAACCATAAACACCACCAAACACTTTAATTTTTGTTTTGCCTTGTTCCATTAAAGTTTGAACAACGTCTGCATAAAGTGGCTCTCCAACGCTACCATTTTCTTTTGTTCTATCCAAAACGGTTATAGTTTTTGTTGTTTTTGGAAGAGCGTTTATAAAATGTTTAACGCTAAATGGTCTAAATAATTTAACACAAACAACACCATATTTTGTGTTTTCAGTTTGGTTCAAAAATTCAACTGTCTTTTTAACAGTTTCACTTCCGCTTCCCATAATAACAATTAAATGTTCTGCTTTTTTATCGCCGTAATATTCAAATAAAGAATATTTTCTTTTTGTTAATTTATAAAATTCTTTCATTGTTTCAGAAACAATTTCTGGAACATTAATATAAAAACTATTGCTTGCTTCTCGGTTTTGAAAGTAAACATCTGGGTTTTGAGCAATGCCTTGAACGTATGGGTGAGTGGAGTTCAATCCGCTTTCCTTAAACTCTTTTATTTTATCTAGTGGTAACATTTTTTTAATAACAGAGTCTGAAATAGATTCAATTGTGTTAATTTCGTGGCTTGTTCTAAAACCATCAAAAAAATGCACAAATGGAACACTGCTTTTTAAAGTTGCAATGTGTGCAATTAATGCTAAATCTTGTGCTTCTTGAACTGATGCAGATGATAACATTGCAAAGCCTGTTTGTCTAACAGCCATAACGTCACTGTGGTCACCAAAAATTGATAATGCATGGTTAGCAACTGTTCTTGCGGCAACGTGAATAACACAAGGTTTTAATTCTCCTGCGATTTTATACATATTAGGTATCATTAACAATAGGCCTTGAGAAGATGTGAAAGTTGTTGCCAAACTGCCACCAGATAAAGCACCGTGCAAAGCACCACTTGCTCCGCCTTCAGATTGCATTTCAACAACTTTAACAATATCTCCAAAAATATTCTTTTTTCCATCATGCGCTTGTTTGTCGCAATACTCCGCCATAGTTGAAGATGGAGTGATTGGATAAATTGTTGCGCACTCACTTAATTTATAGGCAATTTCAGCACAAGCGGAATTACCATCAACAATAATTTTAGACAATTTACACCTCAAAATTTTTATTTATTTTATTATAAATTTTTATAAAATCATTGTCAACTTTAGCATTATAAAGTTTATTTATTTTGCATTTAAAACTAAAAACTTTACAAATAATTTTGTATAATTTATAATAAAAAAACATTAATTGTTAAATAATTTTATGAGAGTTTTAAATGAAATATATTATTGAAATAAGTTACGATGGAAGAAATTATAGCGGTTGGCAGGTTCAGCCAAACAAAAACACAATACAAAAAAATATTGAAGATGTGTTGTTTCAAGTTTTAAAAGAAAGGGTTGAAGTTGTTGCAAGCGGAAGAACAGATGCTGGAGTTAGCGCAATAAAACAAGTTGCACATTTCGAAACTGAGCAAGAAATAACAAATCATTTTGTTTCATATTGCAATCATTTATTGCCAGAAGATATACGTATTTTATCCGTAAATAAAGCCGAAAATTCGTTCAATGCAAGGTACTGTGCAAAACGCAAAACTTATAGGTATAATTTCTATATATCAAACATTAATATCCCTGTTTACGATTACTTTGCGTTAAAATTGCCAACAACAGTTAATTTAGAAATTGTTAAAAAAGAATTAAGTAAAATTGTTGGCGAACATGATTTTTCTGCATTTTGTGCAGCGAACACTGAAGTTAAAAATAAAACAAGAATTATATATTCAGCAGAATTATTAAAGTGTGGAGATATTTATTGCTTAGAAATTTGTGGCAATGGCTTTTTATATAATATGGTTAGAATTATTGCCGGAACAATTTTTGATATTGCAAGGGGCAAACTAAAACTAGATATAAATGAAATTATAAAAAGTTTAGACCGCTCAAAGGCTGGCAAAACCGCAAGCAGTGTGGGGTTGCTTTTGTATAATGTAGAATATTAAAATATTTATTTAAATATATGGTGCTGGTCTTAAAATATTGACTTTAAACTAATAATAGTTTAAAATTATAATAAGAGAATGTGTAAAGTTATAAGGGAGTTAAAATGAAAATAGCTTTAAGATTTATTGTTGCTGGTTTGTTTTTAGCGTTAATTGGTTTTGGCGTTTATTATTTCTTTTTTAGATTAAGCAACGAAGAAACAATAGTTAACGCTGTTGTTGAATATAAAGAAAAAAGAGACAAATCTAATTTGGATGCAAACCTTGAAGAATTAAAAAATTTAGGGATTAAAGATAAAAACGGTGTTGATATAACAGATAAGTCTTATAACACTTTAAGGTCTTTAGTTTTAGCAAATGGTCAAGATGGAAAAGATGAATATTTAACATATGTTTCTTTAGTCGATGCATCAGACTTGATTTTGGATTATTATTATGTTGCTTCACGTGTGTTAGACGGTGTTTCAACTTCTAACGCTAAAGAGATCAAAAACAAAGCTGAAGATTTAATAAACAAGGGTGAAGAACTTTCAAAGCTTGTTAAACAAGTTTATAACAACCAAAAATTAACAAATTCACAACCTGTTAATGGCTCTATGGATGGAACATTGCTTGCTTTAACTAATCAATATTCTAATTTGGAAGTTAAGTTTAGAGAATACTTAAAATTATATTCAAGTTTAAATATGAGTTTAGAAAAAGTTGTTTTAGATAATGTTTATAACAATGGTGCATATTTCTCAGAAGTTGGCGCATTAACACAATTTGTGAATTACGCAATTGATGATTTTGTTAACAAAAGCTATTCTTCAATAATAGATGAGGAAACAATTAATGCAGATTATTTAGATAATATGAAAAAATGTTCATATGCATATGCTAAATTGTTAGAAAAAAACCAACCTTCTCAAGGGGAAACAGTTGGTAATTTAATTGTTGATTATAACGAAATAAAACTTTATGATAAAACAAACGAACTTAACAACATTTCAAAAATTTTAGATTTAAGTTATTCAAAAATAGTTGAATTTGCTAAAGGCAGTGGTTCATTATCTGAAATATCATCTGCGATAACACCAAATTTAAAAAATGTTTTAAAGTTAATTTATGAGGTGAAATAATGAAATTAAAAAAGTTTTTTAGTTTTTTAATAGCTCCTTTGTTGTGTTTAACTGTTTTGTTTGGTTGTTCTAATGGCGATGGAACTGCTAAAACATGTATGATGGAATATTACAATATGATGACTTCGTTTTCAAACGAATATAAAAGTGCTGATGGAGAAACTGAAATATATAATAACATTTTCAAATTATATCCATCAAAAACAACTCCTTCAACTTTAACAAAAGCACAAACATATATCTATCCAAGTTTTAACCATATAACAAAAAATAAAAATGATTATGAAGTTAACAATAAAATTGAAAACTTCGTTTTAAATTATAACACTTCAGGAGAAGAATTGTTAGGTGCAGAAAATGTTGTATTAACACAATTTTCAACTGTTTACCAAACTCTTCTTTCAATGATTTTCAATTATTATGATAATTGGCAAGCAAGTTTTTATTCTTATGCAACTAATGTTTTAGAAAAAAATGGTAAAACAGATAAAGATGATTTTAATAATCTTTTTGATAAAATTGAAAATTTAGGTTATGTTTTAGAAGATTTCCAAATTAAGAAAAACAAACTTCAAGAAGAATTAATTCTATTTGATGTTGAAGGTCAAATTTTTGAACCAACTGTTGCAGCATTCAATAGAGAATATAATAAAGTTATAGAAGCATCTTTAGACTTTGTTAAATATTTTGAACAATTGCACATTAAATACAATATGCCTGAATTTGATGTTAACAATAAGGAACATTTTAACAGATTATATGATTCTTCAATTTTAAAATTGGCAGAAGCTGTTTATTATGAAAGTGTTAAAGGATTTGAACAAATTAAAGTGTGTGATTTAACAAAAATACAAACTAATTCAGATTCATATAAATACTACAACATTTCAAAAATTAAAACATTATTAAATTATGCATATGGTAGTTTACAAAAAAATATTGTTGTTAAAGAACCAACAACTTTTAATAGTATTTACGAAAATAATTTAACAGATCAAGGTTATAAAGACTTAACAGAAAAGCAAGCTAAAGTAGTTTTACAATTGCAAGCAATTAACACTATTTTTTCAAAAGAAATAGAAATTTATAAAATTTGTTCTAATAATTTAGACTTTTATAAATACACAACTTTGCGTTCTGATCAGGCAAAATTTGATGAATGGGAAAGTTCATTAAGCAATCTAGAAACAATAAATATTAAAGGTTTGCGTGATTTTGAAAATTCAAAAATTAGTCAAATGATAAATGCAGTTAATGCTGTTTTAGGTTACGTTAATGTTTAAAAAAAGCCAAGTTTTAGCTTGGCTTTTTTTAAACCTTAAATGAATAAAATTCTTGCTAAAATTTGATTTTTTATGTATTATATACTATGTATAAATAGGAGTATTATATGGATTATAAAAAATTAGCTAATTTATTATTTCCAAACGTAACAGAAACTGTTGATGCTTTAGAAAAAAAGTATCCTAAAAGAAATTTAGAAGAAGGGGCAATAGTAACAAGGTTCGCACCAAGTCCAACAGGAATTGACGTTCATTTTGGGCATTTGTTTAATTGTTTTATTGCAAGCACTGTTGCACATCAATCTAATGGCGTTTATTATTTAAGAATTGAAGATACAGACCAAAAAAGAAAGGTTGAAGGTGCTGTTGAAACAATAATTAAAACTTTAAACACTTTTAATATTAATTTTGATGAAGGCAGAACTATTGATGGCAATGATTTTGGTAATTATGGACCATATAAACAAAGCGAAAGAAAAAATATATATCAAGCCGTTGCTAAAATGTTAGTTGAAAATGGTTTAGCATATCCTTGCTTTTGTAAAGAAGAAGATTTAAATAAAATAAGAAGTTATCAAAAAGAACATAAATTAACTCATATTGGATATTATGGCGAATTTGCAAAATGCAGAAATTTAACTTATGAAGAAATTGAAGAAAACATTAAAAATGGCAAAAAATGGGTTTTAAGATTTAAATGTTCTGCAAAACCAGGCGATAGAATGAGTTATGATGATTACATTAAAGGTGTTATAGAGCAAGATGCAAATATTAATGATGTTATAATTATTAAAGAAGATGGATTGCCTCCATATAATTTCGCACACGTTTGCGACGACCATTTTATGAGAACAAATATGGTAATGAGGGGTGAAGAATACTCTGGTGTTTCAACAACTGAGCATATTCAATTGTTTAATGCTTGCGGTTTTGAAGTTCCAAGATATGCACATAATCCATATATTTTAAAGTTAGATCCAGAAACAGGTAATGCTGTTAAACTATCTAAAAGTAAACATAGGGAAGCAAGTGTTAGTTTTTATTTAAGGGATGGATATCCTGTTGATGCAGTTGTTGATTATATGTATTTACTTGCAAATTCTGATTTTGAAAAATGGAGAGAAGAAAATCCAACTTCTCCTGTTAGTGAATATACTTTAAAAATAAGTAATTTAAGTAAATCTGGAAGTGTTTTTGATATTGATAAATTAAACAATATTTCTAAAAACAGAATGGCTTTAAAAACTGCCACTCAAGTTTATGAAGAAACTTATGCGTGGGCAAACGAACATAATAAAGAATGGGCAGAACTTTTAAACAAACACAAAGATTTTGCAATTAAAATGTTTAATATAGATAGAGAAACTGCAAAACCAAGAAAAGATATAACAACATATTTAAAAACAATTGAATTATATAACTATTTCTTTAATGAATATTTTTATAATTTCAACATAGAAAACTTTGCTTTGGATGAAAGCTTTAATAATTATGAAAATGTAGAAAATGTTTTAAAAGAATATTTAAATAGTTATAACGAAAATTTAAGCCATGAAGATTGGTTTGCAAAAATAAAAGAATTTAGTAGCAAAATTGGTTATGCGACTGATAATAAAGAATATAAGAAAAATCCTGAAAAATATTTAGGAAATGTTGCAAATGTGTGTGGCATTATTAGAGTTGCAATAACTTCACAAAATAAAACTCCTGATTTGTATGAAATTTGCAAATTATTAGGAAAAGAAGAATTGGAAAATAGAATAAATTATTTTTTAGAAATTTTAAAAAATAAGTAAGCATAAGGGCTTACTTATTTTAATAAAGGAACATATGAGCATAATAGAAATCACAAATTTTTCACATAATTATGGAGATAAGGTGTTGTTTAACAACACTGATTTTGTGTTGAACAATAACGAAAAAATTGGTTTAACAGGCGTTAATGGAGCAGGAAAAAGCACATTAATAAAAGTTATAATGGGTGAATTGTTGGCAGATGAAGGGAAAATTTATAGAAATCCCAAATTCAAAATAAGATATTTAGACCAGCATGCAGAAATAAACACAAATCAAACCATAAAAGAATATTTAAGTGAAGCATATAAAGATTTATATGATGTGGAAAAACAAATAAATAAAATAAATGAGCAATTGGGCACAGAACAAAATATGGATGTGGTTACAAAATTGCTTAATAAAACCGGAGAACTTTACGATTATTTATATGCACAAAATTTTTATGCTATAGATAGCGAAATTGAAAAAGTTTGTGCAGGGCTTGGAATAACAAGTTTTGGTTTGAACACTTTGGTTAAAACTCTAAGTGGTGGGCAAAGAGCAAAAGTTATTTTAGCAAAATTGTTGTTAGAAAACCCAGATGTTATGGTTTTAGATGAACCAACAAACTTTTTGGATGTTAACCATATTGAATGGCTAAAAAAGTTTATAAATTCTAGTGATAAGGCTTTTATTATTGTAAGTCACGATGTTGATTTTATAAATGCTGTTGTAACGCATATTTGTGATGTTGATAATTGCAAAATTTCAAAATATGTTGGAAATCTGGATAAGTGTTTAGAAATAAAGCAACAAAAGCGTGAACACTTAGAAAAAAATTATATAAATCAACAAAAAGAAATAAAAAAACTTGAAGATTATATTGAAAGAAATAAAGCACGTGCAGCAACTGCGAAAATGGCAAGAAGCAGAGAAAGAAAAATTGAAAAAATGGATATAATAGAACCACCAAGTGAACAAATAAAACCAACATTTTCTTTCAAATGCAAGCCTTTTGCAGGGCAATTAATGTTAAAAGTTGATTCTTTAGTTGTGGGTTACGGAAAACCGCTTTTAAATCCAATTTCTTTTGAAGTTAATAATGGTGATAGAATTGCAATAACAGGTTTTAACGGGATTGGAAAAAGTACACTGTTTAAAACAATTTTGGGTATTATTCCAAAAATAAGCGGAAATAGTGAAATTTCAAAAAATGTTGTTGTTGGGTATTATGAACAAGAAAATGAGTTCCATTTTTCAGGAACTCCTAATATGTATATAAGTAACATTTATCCAAAATTAAACGATAAAGAAATTAGAACTGCATTGTCTAAATGTGGTTTAAATGCAATACATTGCAAAAAACAAATAAATATGTTAAGTGGTGGAGAACAAAGTAAAGTTAAAATTTGCAAATTAATTTTAAACCCTTGTAATTTGTTAATACTAGACGAGCCAACCAATCACTTGGATGTGTTTGCTGTTGATAGATTAATGGAAGCAATTAAAGAATTTGATGGTGCGGTTTTGTTTGTTAGCCATAGCAAGGATTTTGTTAATGAAGTTGCAAACAAAATTATAAATTTAGAAAAGTTGTCATAAAAATGACAACTTTTTTGTTTAATATTTTCATATATTTAATAACTAATATTTATTAATTAGTTGTTTTTTGTTTCTTCATTTTCTAAAACTTGTTGTTTTTCTTCAGTAATATTTTCAATTTCTTGTTCTTTTTTCGCCTTTTCCGAAAGTTGTTTTGATTGTTTTTTAATTGCAACAAATTCTTTAATTTTATTTATTGCTTCATTTGAACCTGTTGCAGATAAACCGCTAATCATTCCAGCAATAATAGCGTGAATAAAATTAGTAACCGGAATAATTTCTGGCAGAGTAAAAAACAAAATTAAACCTAAAATTCCGCCTGTAAGAGCAGAAATTAATGGTATAAAGTTTAAAAATTTTTCAAATTTTTTGAATGAATTTCTTAAAATTTGCTCCACGATAAGAACAAAAATCGAAATAGATGAAACACTAATTATTTCCATAAATTTCTCCTTTTTTTGTATAGTATGATGAATATTAATATTTTGTAAAGTGTGCAAAATAAATTAAAAATCATATAATGAAGTGTTCACTAAGGAGGTATTTATGGACGAGAATATTAAAAAAGATTTTTATAATTTGAATTACAGTGAAAATTTTAAAATAGAAAATATTGAAGAGAAAGAGATAGATATTAATTTAGAAAAAAGTTTTAACACTTCTAGTTCTATTGTTGGTAATGTTACTAATGAATTAGGGGAGTTTGTTGAAAATGAACTATTAAATTGTTTGATAGCAAGGGTAAACCTTTTAGGCACACTTTAACAAACAAATTAGGTAATTACACTTTTTCAAATTTAATAAGTGGAACTTATTCAATAACTTGTGTTAAAGAAGATATTGTTATAACTTTGCCAGAAAAAATTTATTTAAGAGAAAAAGATGTAATCACAAAAAATTTTAAAATTCAAAGTGATGAAAGTTTAAAACTTTGTTGTGTTGCTGGAAAAGTTAACAAATTTGGAACACCCAATGAACCTGTTTCCAATGCAGTTGTTTCCTTGTTAGATCCAGAATCTAAAAATGTTATTTATTCAACAACAACAGCAAGCGATGGTGAATATTTGTTTTACGATGTTGCAGATGGTAAATATGTATTAATTGCAACAAAAGATGGCTATAATGTATCAACTGAAACCATTATTAATGCCGTTAAAAATTCAATAATTAACACAGATATTTTATTAACTATTAACCCTGTTCAAAATGTTGGAACAATAAGCGGAATTGTTTCAAACAATAATATAGCAATAGAAAATGCTTTTGTTGGTTTATATAAGGTATTGGAAGATGGAAGCGAGGTTTTAGTTTCAACAACAAAAACAAACGCTAACGGACTTTATATGTTTGGAAAAGTAGATGGCGGTAATTATAAAGTTAAAGCAAAATTAAATGAAAGAGTTTAAAAGTTGTAAAATAACAATAAAAGAATGTGATGAACAAGAATTTAATTTTAAATTTAATATAAATAATAATAAATTTTGTTTGTGCGTTTTTATTGAATTTAAAAAATTTTTATATTGTTTTAATTGTGTTTCAAATAGCATAGAAATAAAGGAAATTTATCCTTGCGAATTAATAAATCTAGTTATTAAAAACACTAAAAGCAATAAAATATATAAAAAAATTCTGTTTTCAAATTTGTTTTATTATTTAACTTTTTTGCCATGTGGTGAATATGAATTTTGGTGTGAAAAAAATTGGCATAAAACAAAAAAATCACAATAAAGTTTAATAAAAATTTTTATTTAACTAAAATTAAAATTTGTTTAAAATAAGGAGTTGTTTAAAGCAATTCCTTATTTTTATTAGAATATAAATTAGTACAATTTTTTCTTGATATACAAGCACAAAATATTTATAATAAAAAATAATAAAAGGAAAAAATTATGAATTTAAAAATAAGTAAAGTGAAAATATTTGTAACAGTTCCATTAGAGAATGTTGAAGATGTTAGAATTGCTGTGTGTGAAGCTGGTGGCGGAGTTATTGGAAATTATAGATATTGTACATATTCTGTTAAAGGCGTTGGAACATTTATGCCAAATAATAATGCTAAGCCTTATATTGGGGAAAGTGGAAAATTGGAATATGTTGAAGAAGAAAAGTTAGAAGTATTATGTGAAGTTGAAAAAGTAAAGCAAGTTGTTAAAGCAATAAGAAATTCGCACCCATATGAAGAGCCTGCAATAGATATAGTGCCACTTATGGATGAAGATTGTTTTAAATAAAAAAACGCATTTTAAAATGCGTTTTTTTCGTGTTTTTTATTATATAGTTTTTAAAAGCTTTTCAACTTTATTGTTTTTATTAGTTGTTTTTAATATTAATCTAAAAGCTAATTTTAACTTTGTTATTTAATGAGCTGTTATAAAATTAGCATTATTATATTCTCGTATATAATTCGTGTTTAAATACACAAAATCCATTATTTTCGATAATTTTTAAAAAGTACATTAATTTATTGTGCTATTTATATACTTTATAAATATAAAGATGGCACATAATTATATTTATAAATAATAAAATAATATATTAATTATAGTGATAAAAACTAATTTAAAAAAATTTGAATTAAGAATAAGGGGGGGGATTTTGAATAAATTTCAAAAATTTAAAAAAAATTGTTGCAAATGTGAACATTATTGTTGCAACTTTTTTAATCCATATTTATCTCAAAAAAATAATGCGTCTAGCAATATAACAACACAAATTGGCCCAACAGGTCCCACAGGTCCAATTGGTTTGCAAGGTCCAGCAGGTCCTACCGGAGCAACAGGTCCCACAGGTCCAACAGGTGCAACTGGTCCAACCGGCTTAACAGGTGCAACAGGTTTAATTGGGCCAACAGGACCAATTGGCGAACAGGGTCCAATAGGCCCAACGGGACCAACAGGTAGTCGGGGAATTATTGGTGCAACGGGACCAACAGGAGCCACAGGACCAGCTGGAAACACAGTTGTTAATCCTTATGATCTTTATGTTAGAAGCAACACAGTTGGTGGCATAGGAACGCAAAATTTACCATTGCCAACAATTGAAGAAGCAATAGACTTGGTGGCAAATAATGGCACGATATCAGTATTTGATGGCACTTACCCAATAGATAATACCATAAACTTAAATAAAAACAACATAACAATAACAGCAAAACCTAATGCAAGAATTTTATTAACTAATAATATTGTTCCATTATTAATATCTGGGAATGGAAATATTGTTGAAGGGTTCACATTAACAAGTGATAATGCATACCCAGTTGAATTTATTCAAGTTGGTGGTGATAATAATGTTATAAGAAACAATGTTATTTTTGGACCAACTCAAGCAGGAAGCTCAGATACTTGGGTAGTAAACAGGGGTATTGTGACGCAAGGCTCTGCACAAAACATTTTAATTGATAACAATATTCTTTATTCATTAAGACAAGGTGGTTATTTCAATCCAAACTCAAACGGATTTGTTACACATAATGTTTTGTTTAACTCAAGAGGTTGGGTTGTGGATCAAGCAAGTTTTCAATTTTCTGGCAATTCTTGGGGAGAGCCTACCAATGCGGTGGATATTGCATTGCTTTCAGGAACAACGTCTGGGGTGCCATATAATTCTTTAACCGATTTAAAAAATAATAACGCACAAGCAAATGTTGAAGATCAAAGATAAAAAGTGTTTAACGCACTTTTTATCTTTTATTTTGTAATTTTTAATTAAATTTATAATGCTTACTAATAATTGTGTTTTAAGTATTTATTTAGTATAATTGAATTAAATAAATATTTTTTTAAAAAAATTTTAATTATGATTTTTATTTTTAATCCATTTTTAAAATAGTATGAGTTGTTATTAATAATGATTTAATTATATGGGGTAAATATGACGAAAGATGAATACGTATATAAAAAAGCAAAATTTTACTATGAAATGTTTTTGCAAAACAAGTTAGTTCGTAAAGTTTCTGCAGTTATAAAGTCTGGTGATAAATTTTTAGTTATTATTTTTGACAACAAGAGAGCAGCTTTCATAGGTGGAAGTGTTGAAATTAATGAAACAACAAAACACGCACTTGTTCGTGAAGTGTTAGAAGAAGCTTCTGCAAAAGTTACTAAATTTAAATATTTAACAAAATGTTATTATAATGCTAATTATAAATTTGAAGATAAAGAATTTTGTAACAAAAGAGTTAGATATTATTATTTGTGTGAAATTGAATCCGATGATGTTCACTTGCAGGGTTTGGAAGGTGAATTTGATAAAAACACAAAATTAAAATGGTGCACATTAAAAGAATTAAAAAATTTTAATAATTTTAATAAAGAGTTTCAAATAATTAAAAATTTAATTAAATAAAAAAACAAATGATATTTTTAATTCTGTGAGTGTTTAATTAATTTTATATAATTATTGATAATTAGTGTTGTAACTTTTACTTATTATAAAGTGTTCAACACATTAATGACTATATTTTAATTAATTATTAAAGAGGTGCTTATGAGAAAAAAGTTTGTTGATAAAGTTTATATGAGAGAGGTTAGTGACAAAATTTGGTATCTTGAAAAAGATGAAGAATTAAATGGCTATGTCGCTTTAAAATATGTTAAAAAAATTACTAAACCTTTAACTGCTTTTTGTAATGGAAAAAAATATGTTGGATTAGATGAAGGTTTTAGCATACTTGAATATATTCCGTTAGATAGAAATTATAACTGTCGAGTATTTTTTGATAAATTAAACAGACCACTTTGTTTTTATTTTGATATAAACAATGGTTCAGGCATAGAAGACAATATACCTTGGTATGATGATTTATACTTAGATGTTACAATGGAATGTCCTACTATAACTGAAACAGGGTATTATATTAGGCTTGATGATGAAAAGGAGTTAAAAAAAGCAAAAAAAGAAGGCTTAATTAATGAGGAAACTTATAATAAAGGTTATCAAATTGCAATAGATTTAATGAATGAATTAAGGACTCGCAATAACGATATAGTTAATAGGTGCCAATATGATTTATATAGGATTAAAAGTTTGTTAAAAATTTAAAGACTTTTAAAAAAATGATAAATTTTTAATTAATATTAATAACCATGATTTTTACTATTTAAATAACACAAAAAATAATAAAATTAGGAGGAAAGAGAAATGTGTTTTTTTAAAAAGAAGAAAAATGTTGAAGTAAATAAAATTAATGATGAAAATCTAAAAGCTAAGCTTAAACAAACAGCTTTAAATATGCTTTTTGCAAGTGGCGATTTAACTAAGGATGCAAAAGTGGAATTTGAATTTGGTTATGCTTTTCAATTGGCGAACAAAGATTTAGAGGTATTGTTTAAAGTAATAGCTGATAAAAAAATATATTATTTTGCAGTTCAAAAAAATAAATTCATGAAACTTGGCTTAAATGAATTTATGTATGAAATTGCAGTTGACACATTTTTAAGTGTGCATAATAAAAATAATTAAATAATATACATGATTTTTTTATAATAAAATTAAAAACAGATAATTATTTTCGTGAAAATTAAATTATTTATATTATTTATGGGTCAAATCTAGAAAGTTAAAAATTTAAATTAAACCGTATTAAAATACTAATTGTATTTGATAACATTAATGAGAACCATAAGGGGAAAATATTATGAAAAAATTGGTGGCATATTTTAGTGCAACAGGAACAACTAAAAAATTGGCAAAAAAATTAGCAGAACTTATAAATGCAGATTTGTTTGAAATAAAACCTAAAATAGCATACACAAAAGAAGACCTCGATTGGACTAATGAAAATAGTCGTTCCAGTGTGGAAATGAAAAACTTGAAGTTTAGACCACAAGTTGCTGGAAATTTATTAGATATAAATGATTATGATACTGTTTTTATTGGATTTCCAATTTGGTGGTATATTGCACCAACAATAATAAACACATTTTTGGAACAATATGATTGGAATGGTCAAACCATAATTCCTTTTGCAACATCTGGTGGTTCAGGGATGGGTAGAACAAACGAACACTTAAAAAACTCTTGTGTGGGAGCTAACTTAATTGAAGGTAAAAGATTTTCTTCAAACATTGGATTAGGTGAATTGAAAACTTGGATTAAAGATTTAAAACAAGATTAATTAATAAACTTAATGCTTGTGGGAAAAGAGTTGTTGAAGTTAATTTGCTTGGCGTTATAAATTGCACAAAAGCATGCCTGCCTGCAATGAAGAAGAATGGAATGGGTAATATTATTAATATTAACTCTCAAGCAGGAATAAATTATAAAAAAGAAAGAGTGGTTTATAATGCAAGCAAATGGGGAGTTACAGGATTTTCTAAATCTTTAGAAGATGAAGTTAAAAATATGAAATTAAAGTTGCTGATATTATGCCTGGCAAAATGAAAACTGATATGTTTAAGAAAATGAATATAGAAAAATCTATGAATGATGCACTTGACACGAAAGAAGTTGCAAATCTTATTAGATTTATTCTTGATTTGCCAAAAGATGTTAATATTCCAGAAGTTGGCATTAAAAATATTTTTAATTAAATTGAGGTAAAATATGAAATGTTATATACTTGGATCTACAGGTGGAGAATTAATTAATTCTGAAGAAATATATAATACATATAAGGATGCATTAAAAGATAGAGTTACTGTTTTAGGGACTCCTTTAGAAACAGCAAAATTTAATGGAACAGCTGTGGAAAGATTTGCTCGAGCAGAGAAGGCTGTTCGTGAATCTGATGTTATTATTGCGGAAATGAGTGCGGCTTCAACAGGTGCAGGTATTGAAATTGGTATGGCATATTTATTAGGCAAACAAATATATTGTTTTGCAAAATGTGGTAGTAACGTTTCAGGACTTGTTGTAGGTATGATTGGTGAAGAGAATGTTTATTATTATAAAACTCCAAAAGAACTAGAACTTAAACTTAAATTTTTAAATTTAAAACAAAAAATTAGTAATGGGTAGTATTAAATTTCGAAAATATATTACTTAAGTTATTTTAAAATATTTAGACCGAAACTAATTAAATTTAGTTTTTAGTCCATTTTTTATGTTTTCGTTAAATAATTTTATAATTAAATTTATATAGTCTTAATAATATTTATTTTGTGGTCTTATAATTTGGTGGTATAAATAAATGTATAACAAAAGATTGTATTTAGATATATGAAATATAATAAAATTATGGTATAATTAATCATAGAGGTGCTATATATGAGTGAATTAATTGGAAAAGTTTTAAAAAGCGGACGAATCCCAATTATGTGTGGAGTTGGGATGTATGAAGTTTTTAAATATTACTATGACAGGATGGTGAGGTCTGCAGAATTTGGAAAATTGTTAGATGGTATTACAGGACCTTCACGAACTGTAAGAATTCCAACAAGCAAAAAAAGGGTTGATGATTTTAATTATAACGAAGAAGATATTAAACAAAAAGTATCTGAAAAATTGAAAATTTTATATGGTTCAAATTTTGATGGAAACATATATGATGATTTTCCTTTTGGTAGGTTGAAAAATGGCCTTTCTGGAGCTGAATATGATATGAGAATTTATATAAACGCCCCATTTGGAGAGGTTAGGTATAAATTTATTTTGCTTTATGCGATGAAATGCAAAGAAAGAGGGATTCCTTGCGGAGCAAAATTTTTTCAACAAGAATCTAGTGGTTCAAGTGTAGACAATATGATACTATATTCTTCTCATGAAAATTTTCTTACTCACTTAGAAATTTTAGAAGAAATAAAAGAAGAATTGCCAGAGTTTGTTATTAAATGTGGTTCTCCAATTGCAACTGGAATAAATTATTCATACTATGCAGTTTGTCATTACGGAGATATGCGTTCAACATATAATTATTGGTTTAACAGATTATCTTGTATTGCTTTTTTAACAACAATATCAAAAACAATAAAAGAAAATAAAGAATTTTTTAAATCTTTATCCAAAGATGAACAAAATATTATAGATAAAATTTGTTCGGTTAATGATCGCATAAAAAAGAGTAAAGTAAAACAGCCAGATACTGTTTTAGATTTAAAAGTACTTCAACTTAGTGAAAAAGAATATCGTGTGTTTAGAAAAATCTTTTTTATGTACGACGCCAAGAATCCAATATTAAAGGATATTAATATATTAAATCGACTTATGGATGAAATAAAAACAATAGCATCTTTAAATAATTTTGGCGATGATAAGCATAAAGATTTACCTATCGCTTTAAAAGAATCTGATTATATTGCTTTTGGATTAAATCCTGAAAATTTTACAGAATCCAAAAATAATGTTAATAACAAAACTAATAATTCTAATGCAAACAAAAAAGCTTATAATCTTAAAAAGATAAATGAAATTATTATGTTAAATGATAGAAAACTTGCAACGCAGGTTATGTTAACAGGGTATTCTTACGCAGATATTGCAAATAAAACAAGAAGTGAGCTTTTAAAAATGTTCTTTAATAAAGTAAAATTAGATAGTGAAAGTTTGATAGATGTTTTAAGTGGTGGTTTGTATACATTAAAACAATATGCAATTTATTTTGGAAATTCTGCAGAAAGTATAAAAGGTAAATCAAGAGAAGAAATTGAAAAAATGTTTATAGAAACGGTTGGTGTGGAAGAAGTTGACAAAGCCAATAATATTGTAAAAGAAAAAGAGAAAAATGTAACAACAAAGAGAAACAATAGTTATGAGATTGTTTTGGAAAGATTAAAACGAGAAAATTTAAATAAAAAATAAAATTTAGTTGTCCATTTATGTTAAATGTTAGAATTACAAATAATTAAGTTTTTAAACCTTTTTTAAATAGGAGAATTATTTTGGGAAATATAAAATTAATAATTGAAGAAAAAATTAAAAATTTACCAGTAGAGATACGCAAAAGAATGGATGGTTTAGAAGATTTAGTTAGAATTATTATGTCTATGGGTGTGGTTAAAGATGTTGATTCTTTAGTGAATATTCTAATTGAAAAGCAAATGCCTAAAAGTGATAAAGATAAAAATTATTATATTTTTGGATTGGATGAACAGGGAAAAAATATTGTTTATGATAAAAAAAGTTTTTATCAAGCTTTTGGTGAGATATATAAAAATTTGGATGATGAAAGAAAAAAACAATTTGCAGAAGATTTACTAATAGCTATAAAAGAAGAAAAAACAGATGTTCCAGCAACCATTTTAAAATTTTTAGCCCTTGAATTAAGTGACAAAATTAAGTTTAATATAAATGGTGGTAATTATTCTTTGACTGTTTGTGGTTTTGAAATTGCAAATGTCGCCGATGAAGGGAAGTCTGATTATTTTGAAAACTGCGAGGACTTCTCATTTTTAAAAGTTCCAGAAGGATTAAGAGGCCTTGGATTAGGTGGAATTATGTTGCATTGTCTTTTAAAAGATTGGTATTATAAAAATAAAGACAATCCTAAATTTATGGTATGTGCTTATGGAGTTAAATCTAACAATGTGATTGCACAAAACCTATATAAAAGTTTTGGTGCTGTATTTTTAGATTTTAATAATAATCGTATAACGCAGGAAGAATATCAAGCTTTAAGTGGATCTAGTTGTATGTTGTTTGAGAATGAAACTTTGAAAACTATTGCTGAAAAGTCACCAAAACGTTTTATTACATTTAAAGAATATTCAGAAAAGAACTATAAAGGAATTTACACACAAAAAAAGGGTAAATTAAAATAGATTATTTCATATTGTTATAAATTATTTATAAATATTATCATTTATAGATTTGGTTCTATGAATTGAACAAAAAAAGAGCGTTTAAACACTCTTTTTTATTTGGTAAAAATTTTTAATTTTAAAAATAGCAAACAATGTTTATTAAAGTTAATAATTGTGCTTATGCTTCAATATGTTAAAAATGAAAAAGATTAATTATCACTTAAATATGTAAATTTGGAAATTTGAAAATAAGAATTTTATATTTAATTTGTGACTATATTTAATATTAATAGTTTTACTAAGTTGCAATAAGATGTTGGCTATTAAATAATACTAAGAGTTAATTTTATAAAATTTTAACAATAATTATATTTTAATTTTAAATTTAAAGTAAAATATGTTATCTTTTTTTTGGTCTAGTATAGACATGTTTTAATTCAGAATTTTTAAATTCAGGGTTTGGAGAATGTGCATCAATTTTTTTGGTGTCTATTTCTACTAAATCTATAAATTTTTGATAATTGTTTTCATCTTCTAAAAACTTCTTATCATTTATCATAAACAAAAAAGGTTCTCCATTAACACCAGTGTGATAAATTTGCATCAATTTGTACATTTCTTTATCTAATGGGTGTATGTCATAAGCATGAATTACAATGTATTTATCTCTATTTTCAGAAATTTTTATATTTAATTGTTTTGTGCTATAACAATACTCATCATAGTGATTTGCTACATATAGTCTTTTATCGGCTAGGGAGCGTCTAGCATCATAGAATCTATCAGTATGAATATGGGGAAATGATATAAATATTTCTAAATTTGCATTTTTAAAATATTTTGTTGAAACGTGATTTATTAACTCTGTTAATTTAATTTTCATAATAAACTCCTATTGTTAGTAGTGTAACACAACGTTTTTGCTTAGTCAATATTAAAATAAGAAATGAGTTAACGCACTTAAATGTTGATAAAAGTTATTTTCACAAAGCAACAAAAGTTTTTAATGAAAAATATAAGTCAGCAATGCAAGATAATAAATGCAACTCTCTTTACGATGATGAAACTGTTTGGGGAATAGAACAACTTTTAAAAGAAAAGTAAGAAATAGAAAAAAGAAAAGAAAAAAAGAAAAAGATTTTGAGATGTAAATTAACTGTTGCAATTTGTTGCAAATATCAGTTTTAAGGTTTTATGTTAAAAATAGACCGAAAGTAAAATTAAGTTACTTTCGGTCTATTTTTTGCTTAAATTTGTGTTTAAAATATTTCCAACAAATTTTAGGTATGTTTTCAACATTAAAATAATAACATTTAATGTTTATAATTTATATTTTAATTTTATATTTTAATAAAAATCGCTATACTCATTACAAACAAATGCGTATAGCGATTCAATATAAGATTGATTAAAATAATTTCTTTTCTCGTTTTCAGTATTATAATTATTCATATTTTTATATAATTATGCAATTTTTCATTACAATTTTTAGTTTTATGAGTTTTGTATAAAAACAAAAAGTGCGAGTACTTACACAATTTATTACTTTATTATCTTTAAAATTTATATTGCTTATAAGCCCCTTCCTTTATTTCGTGGAAATGTTGCATTACTTGCTAGATTTTCTTTTTCATTTTGTTTAATATCTTGTTTTATCTTATCGTTCAATTTAGCAATATCTTCTTTGGTTAATATAATGGAAGGTTCTTTTTTTTTAAAATCTTTTGAAATTTTTAAACTATTTACATCTAATATCATAATGTTACTCCTGTATAATGTTTAATTAAAACAATTTTTTTTATTATATAATGATTAATTAAAACTAGTCAATAATAATAGATTGAAAAAGTTTTAAATACATATGAAATTTGTTTTGAAAATGAAGGGTATTAAAACAAAAAATGAAAGTCTATTTACTTTAGTTTTTATTATAGTAGGAATGAGTGGACTCAGAAATCATCAACGATGATTCTTAAAGTCGCACTAATAGTGCTCGTGAATGCGGTGGGGTGAGGAAATAAAAAAATGAGCGATAACACTCATTTTATTTGGTAGGAATGAGTGGACTCAGAAATCATCAACGATGTATCTTAAAGTCGCACTACGTGCTCGTGTATGCGGTGGAGTAATGGAAATAAAAAAAATGAGCTATAACACTCATTTTATTTGGTAGGAATGAGTGGACTCGAACCACCGATGGTGATTCTTAAAGTCGCACTAATAGTGCTCGTGTATGCGGTGGGGTGAGGAAATAAAAAAATGAGCGATAACACTCATTTTATTTGGTAGGAATGAGTGGACTCGAACCACCGACCCCCACCTTATCAGGTAAAGAATACCGACAATTTAGGTGGAAACCCTATATATTAAAGTGCTTTTAATTAAAGCATTTTTTTATTATCTAAAAATAATTGC
>CALVLZ010000007.1 GCA_944341445.1 uncultured Clostridia bacterium
TATGAAATCTGGTGAGGAATATGTTAAAGCTGCAAAATGGGCTAAAACGTTAAAACCAGAAGATTATGAAATTGATTTAAAAGATAAACAAATTAGATTAACAGATGAAGGTATTGCAAAAGCTGAAAGGTATTACAAAATTGATAACTTAGGCGATATTGATAACATCGAATTAAACCATCACATAAGAAATGCGTTGCAAGCGCAATATATTATGAAAAGAGATGAAAATTATATTGTTAAAGATGGTAAGATTTTAATTGTTGATGAATTCACAGGAAGAATTTTGGATGGCAGACAATATTCAAATGGTTTGCATCAAGCAATTGAAGCCAAAGAAGGTGTTGAAATTAAAGAAGAAAACAAAGCTTTGGCAACAATAACTTTTCAAAATTTCTTTAAAAATTACGAAAAACTTAGTGGCATGACAGGTACTGCAAAAACTGAAGAAATTGAGTTTAACAAAATATATAAATTAGACGTTGTTACAATTCCAACAAATTTGCCAGTTAAAAGAATTGATTATCCTGATGTTATTTTTGAAAACGAAAATGCAAAATTTAGAAATGTTGCAGAAGATGTTGCAAGAATGCACGAAACAGGAAGACCAATTTTGGTTGGTACAACAACAATTGAAAAAAGTGAAAGAGTTTCTAAAGAATTAACAAAACTTGGGATTAAACACAATGTTTTAAATGCAAAAAATCACGAAAAGGAAAGTGAAATTATTGCTCAAGCAGGCAGACTTGGACAAGTTACAATTGCAACAAATATGGCTGGTCGTGGAACAGATATTTTGCTTGGCGGAAATGCTGAATTTTTAGCTAAACAAAAATTGAAAGAGCAAGGTGCTGATGATGAAAGTTTAGCATTTTGCACAAGTTTTGCAGAAAGTGACGATGAAAACTTAAACGAAATTAGAGATAAATATAGAAAAGTTTATGCAGAATATAAAAAAGTTACAGATGTAGAAAAAACAAAAGTTGTTGAACTTGGTGGTTTGCATATAATTGGTACAGAACGTCATGAAAGCAGAAGAATTGATAACCAATTAAGAGGTCGTGCTGGAAGACAAGGAGACCCTGGTAGTAGTGTATTTTATGTTAGTATGGATGATGAACTTTTAAAAAGACTTGGTGGCGAAAAGATGCAAGGCGTTTTAAGGTTCTTTAAAGTTGATGAAAACATTTCTTTTAAATTAAACTTTTTATCTAGATATATCGAACGAGCACAAAAGAAAATGGAAGCATATAACTTTGGAATAAGAAACAGTGTTATGCGTTATGACGATGTTTTAAATGTTCAACGTGATATAATATATAAAGAAAGAAATCGTGTTTTAGATGGCGAAGATGTTCACGAAGAAATTGTAGGTATGATTTCTGATTTTGTTGATGATATTGTTATACGAAATGTTGATGATACAAAAATGTTTGATGAATGGGATTTAGATAAATTAAATTCTGTTTTAAATGAAAGAGTTTTCCACGAAGAATTAAATTTTGTTACTTCCGAATTAGTTGATGGTATGGAAGTTGAAGAATTATCTCAAGTTGTGGTAAGTAAAGCTATTGAATTGTTTAATGAAAAAAGCAAATCTTTAACTGAAATTGGTGTTAATTTTAGTGACTTTGAAAGAACAATTTTGTTAAAAGTTGTTGATACATTATGGATTGACCATATTGATTATATGAATATGTTAAAAACAGAAATTTCAGCAACTGCTTATGGTCAACAAGACCCTATTATTGCTTATAAAAAGGAAAGTTTTGAAGTTTTTGATAATATGATTTTAAAGATTCGTGAAGAAGTTGCAATTTATATGCTTGCAGTTAAATTCACAATTGAAAGAATTGAACCTAAACAACAAAAACCTCAACAAATGATAACAAACAAAACAGAAAATTCTGCACCACAAAAAGAAGAACGTAAAATTGGTAGAAATGAACTATGCCCATGTGGAAGTGGTAAAAAATATAAAAACTGTTGCGGAAAAAATAATTAATAAATAAAAGGTAAAATATGATATTAAATTCTGAAAAAGAAATGCTAAAAAACATTGTGGATAGTTATAATGTAACTATCCACTGCCTTTGATGTTGATAAAAAAAAGTTGGAACTAAATGATTTATTAAAAGAGCAAGAAAACCCTAATTTTTATGAAAATTTAGAAAGAAGCACAAAAATTAATAAAAGAATAAAGCATCTAGAAAATATATTAGCAAAAATTAACAAACTAAAACAAAAAATTGATGAATGTGAAGAGTTTATTAATTATATTGAAAGTAGTGACGATGATAGTTTGCTAAAAGAAACTTTAAATTTACTAAATGAATTAAGTAAAGAAACAGAAGACTTATATTTAGAAACTTTATTAAATGGAAAATATGATAGTTGCAACGCTTTTTTAAAAATACATAGTGGCGCTGGTGGAACAGAAGCGTGTGATTGGGCACAAATGTTATCTCGAATGTATTTAATGTTTTGCGAAAAAATGGGATACAAAGCAAGCATAACAGATTATGTTGATGGCGATGGCGCAGGTTATAAAAGTGTTACAATTTATATTGAAGGCGAAAATGCATATGGCTATTTAAAAGGCGAAATGGGTGTTCACAGATTAGTTAGAATTAGCCCTTTTGATGCAAATAAAAGAAGGCACACAAGTTTTGCAAGTGTGGAAGTTATGCCAGAAGTTGAAGATGATTCAGAAGTTGTTATTAACCCTAATGATATTAGAATTGACACTTTTAGGTCTAGTGGGGCTGGCGGTCAACACATTAATAAAACAGAAAGTGCAATTAGAATAACACATTTTCCAACAGGTATTGTTGTTACTTGTCAAGATGAACGCAGTCAAATAAAAAACAGAGAAACTGCTTTTAAAATTTTAAGAAGTAAACTTGCAATAATAAAGGAACAAGAAAAATTGCAAGAAGCAAAAAATTTAAAAGGCGACACTAAAAAAATTGAGTGGGGAAGTCAAATAAGAAGTTATGTTTTCTGCCCATATAACTTGGTTTCAGATAACAGAACAAAACTAGAAACCAGCAATTTGGATGCAGTTATGAACGGCGATATAAAAGATTTTTTAATAGAATATTTAAAAATGAATGGTGAAAAATAATATGTATTTTGAAGTTGCAAAAGAAAAATTTGAATATTTAAAACAGCATTATAAAGAAATGGATGTTTTTGTTTTGGCAATAGAATCTTCTTGTGATGAAACAAGCATTGCTGTTATTAAAAATGGAACAGAAATTTTAAGCAATATTATCTCCAGCCAAATTGATATTCACACAAAATTTGGTGGGGTTGTTCCTGAAATTGCAAGCAGAAATCACTTAATGGCAATAAATGGTGTTTTAAACGAAGCTTTACAAAAAGCGAATATAACATTAGATAAAATTAATGCAATTGCTGTAACTTATGGAGCAGGTTTAGTGGGTGCATTAATGGTTGGTGTTACATTTGCAAAAAGTTTAGCTTTTGCTTTGGAAATTCCATTAATAAAAGTTAACCACATAAAAGGTCACGTTAGTGCTAATTATTTGTGTGAAAAAGATTTAAAACCACCTTTTATTAGTTTAATTGTTAGTGGTGGGCACACTGCCATTGTTAAAACAATTAGCAAAACAGAAAATGTTTTAATTGGAACAACTTTAGATGATGCAATTGGTGAAGCGTACGATAAGGTTGCTAAAGTTTTAGGGTTAGGATACCCTGGAGGTCCTAAAATTGATAAATTAAGTGCAGAAGGTGAAAACAACATTATGTTTATGAAAAATGATGCACTTAAGAAAAGTTTTAATTTTAGTTTTAGCGGAATAAAAACTGCTGTTATTAATTATATTCATTCTTGTGAACAAGGTAAAAAAGAATACAATAAAGCAGATGTTGCGTGTTCTTTCCAAACACAAGCAATTGGAACAATAATAGATAAAACAATAAAAGCTTGCAAAAAGTATAAAATTAAAACAGTTGCAGTTGCAGGCGGTGTTGCGGCAAACAGTTATTTACGCAAAAATTTGCTAAATGCATGTGAAAAAGAAAAAATAACTTGCTATTTTCCACCAATTATTTTATGCACAGATAATGCAGCAATGATTGGAGCAGAAGCATATAACTTAATAACAAGCGGTGAGGGTTTGGCTGATTTAAGTTTAACAGCAACTCCAAACCTTAACTTAAAATACACAATAAAAAAGAACTAGTTTTCTAGTTCTTTTTTGTTTTTTTCATCAACAAGTTTTTTGTAACAACTATAGCATAAACCTTCGTATCGAACTAAACCTTCATCGCCGCCAATAACAAATTCTTCACCATCAGTGCAAATCTCATCGTTGCAAAAGCGTGCGTTTATTGTGGCTTTTTTTCCACATTTGCAAACAGATTTAATTTCGGTTAAACTTTCGGCAAGTTCAACAAGGCGTTTGCTTGCAGGAAATAACTCTGTTTTAAAATTAGTTAATAAACCATAGCACAAAACGGGGATGTGAGTAGAAATCTCTTTGCATTGATTAATGTGCTCAGGGGTTGCCATGTTGCATTCGTCCATAATAATAACATCTGGTTTTTCTTGCTTGTATATATCAATTATATTATCAGAGTTTGAAAATGTTATGCACTCACTTTGCAAACCAATTCTAGATTTAACAACTATTTTTTTATTTTCGTTTAAATCTCTAGTGTCCATACTTGGTTTTATTAACAAAACCTTAAAACCTTTTTGTTCATAATTGAATTTGCACATTAAAGCATTTGCACTTTTTGCGCTACCCATAGCACCATACTTGAAATATAATTTGTTCATATGTAAACCTCTAAAATAATAATACACTAAAACTTAATAATAACAAAATTTTATTTAACAACTTTTATAAGTTATAAAATAATTTTAAAACTCATAACATAAATTATAAGTAAAATTTAGGTGGAATTATGTTTGTAACTATTAAGTCAGAAAAAATTTTAACTTTTATTGCAATCTTTTTAACAGGTATTATTGGTGTTTTGGGTTTATTGATATTATCAAACTCTGTTAACGCAAACAGCATTTCAAAATTTAATTACACAATTGTTGTGGATGCAGGGCATGGCGGAGTGGATGGCGGAAGTGTTGGTGTTAACACAGGTGTTAAAGAAAGTGAATTAAATTTAAAAATTGCCAAATTTTTAGAAAACCATTTGGTAAGTTTTGGTTTTAATGTTGTTCTAACAAGAAAAGATAACAATGGTTTATATGATGCAAATGCAGATAGTTTAAAAAAAGATGATATGGAAAAAAGAAGACAAATAATAGTTGATAACAAAGCCGATATGTTAGTTTCCATTCATATGAATGCTTACAAAACCTCATCAGAAAAAGGTGCACAAGCTTTTTATTACGATGGGCATAATGATAGTAAAACTTTGGCAGAAAACATACAAGAACAACTTTATAAAAATGTGCCACTAGCAAGGGAACACAGCAACTTTGGAGATTATTACATTTTAAATTGTGTTAATATTCCATCTGTTTTAGTTGAGTGTGGCTTTTTAAGCAATGCAGAAAATGAAGAATTGTTAATTAAAGAAAGCCACCAAAAGTTGCTTGCATATAACATTTTTTGTGGAATTGTTAATTATTTTAATAACATAAGTGCAAAATAAAATAAGCGTTAATGCTTATTTTTTTATTTCCAACAATTCTATTTTAATTAAGTGTTAAAACAATGTTTGGAAAATTTATTTAATTATGATATAATTTGTAGTGTTAAAGGGGGCTTGTTTTGTTTAGTCCAGATTTTATTATTGATGAAAAAGATGCAAAAAATATAAATAGTCAAACACTAGCATTTGTTGGCGATGCGGTTTACACTTTGTATATAAGAACAAATTTAGCAAGTTCTTATAAGGTTAGTGCAAACAAACTTCATTCACTTTGCAATGAATTTGTTAAAGCAAAAGGTCAAAGTGATGCTATTAATTTAGTTTTAAAAGAGTTTACTGAAACTGAACTTGCTGTTTTTAAACGTGCAAGAAATTATAAAACAGCAAACATAGCAAAACACGCAGATGTTATTGATTATAAAAGGGCAACAGGTTTTGAAGCAGTTGTTGGTTTTTTATATTTAAGTGGGCAATCTGAAAGATTAAATTATATATTAAAACTTGCAAAGGAAAGTGTTAAAAATGAAAATTGAAGGTAGAAATGCTGTTAGCGAAGCAATTAAAGCAGGAATAACCATTGATAAAATTTTGTTCAGTAATTCGTGTTTTGATAAGGCTTTTAACGATTGTGTTAATCTTGCAAAAAATAAAAAAATTAAATTCCAAATGGTTTCTAATGATGTTTTAAACAAAGAAAGTGTAACAAAAAAACATCAAGGCGTTTTAGCATATGCTGTTGATTATAAGTATTCAACAGTTGAAGATATTTTAAATGTTGCAAAACAAAAAAATGAAGAACCATTCATTTTAATTTTAGATGGAATTGAAGACCCTCATAATTTAGGAAGCATAATTAGAGTTTGCGATTGTTTAGGTGTTCATGGTGTTATAATTGGCAAGAATCGTGCCTGCACTGTTAACGAAACAGTTATAAAGGTTAGTGCTGGTGCAACAAGTTATGTTAAAGTTGCAAAAGTAACAAACATAAATAATTGCATTGAAACTTTAAAAAAGCAAGGTGTTTGGGTTTATGCTTGTGAATTAGGTGGCAGTGATTTAACTAAAGCAGATTTAAAAGGCAGTGTTGCAATTGTTATTGGAAGCGAAGGTTTTGGTGTTAGTGCCTTAACAAAAAAATTATGCGATGGTGTTGTAACAATACCAATGAAAGGCAAAGTTAATTCTCTTAACGCAAGTGTTGCAACAGGCATAGTTTTATATGAAGTGATGAAACAACGATAAAGGTGAAATAAGTTTGGATAAAGAGTTAAACATAATTTTAGAAGCAAAGTCTGGTAACGAGCAAGCTTTTAGTGAAATTGCAAAAAAATATAAGCAACTTGTTAGCAACATTGCAAAAAAATATTATATTGTTGGCGGAGATAGTGATGATATTGTTCAAGAAGGAATGATTGCATTATATAACGCCATTTTAACATATGATAAAGATAAACAAATTTCTTTTTATTCATATGCTAAAACATGCATAGAAAACAGAATTAAAAATTTAATTAAAAGTGATAATTCCTATAAGAACTTTTACTTAAATGATAGCGTTAAATATGATGCACAAGGGGATGTTGTTAAATATAACAACGTAACAGAAAAAAGTTCTGTTTGGGCACCTATTGATGTTGTTAATTCTCCAGAAGAAACAATTGCAAACAATGAAAATGAAAAACTATTAAAAGATGAAATAGAAAGCAAATTAAGTGGTTTGGAATATGATGTTTTAACTTTGTTTTTAGAAGGCGAAAGTTATGAACAAATTTCTAAAACTTTAAAAATTAATGTAAAAAGTGTTGATAATGCTTTAAATAGAATTAAAAATAAGTTAAAATATTTAAAACAAAATTATAAGGATTAGTTAAATGGCATATTTAGCATTATATAGAAAATATAGACCAAAAACTTTTGATGAAGTTATTGGGCAAAATCACATAACAACAAGTTTGAAAAACCAAATTGCTAACGACCAAATTTCCCATGCATATTTGTTTTGCGGAACTCGTGGAACAGGAAAAACATCTGTTGCAAAAATCTTTGCAAAAGCAATAAACTGTGAACATCCTGTTAATGGTAGCCCTTGTGGTAAATGTAAAACTTGCATAAGTTTAAATGACCCTAGCAATTTAGATATTTTAGAAATTGATGCTGCAAGCAATAACAGAGTTGATGAAATTAGGGATTTAAGAGAGAAAGTTAAATATCAACCTGTTAATGGAAAATATAAAGTATACATTATTGATGAAGTTCATATGTTAACAGATAGTGCCTTTAATGCGTTATTAAAAACATTGGAAGAACCTCCAAAACATGTTGTGTTTATATTAGCAACAACAGAAGTTCAAAAATTGCCAGCAACAATATTAAGCCGTTGTTTGCGTTTTGATTTTAAACTTGTTGGTTTAAATGAACTTGAAAAACAACTTAAATATATTTTTGATGATAGTGGAATAAAATATGATGATGCATCAGTTTCATTAATTGCAAGGCTTGGCGAAGGCAGTGTTAGAGATACATTATCTGTTGCAGATATGTGTGTGGCATATTGCAATAAAAATTTAAAATATGAAGATGTTGTTAATGCGGTTGGTGCAACAGATAGGTTTGTTTTGGCAAATTTGTGTGATAGCATTTTAAATAAAGATGTTAAAAACTTATTAACACAAATTGATGATATTTTAAAAACAGGCAAAAACGTTGTGCAACTTTGCAAAGATTTGTGTTCATATTTTAGAGATTTAGCAGTGTGCAAAACTTGTAACAATGCTAAAGATATTTTAAAATATCCAGAGAATATTATGGATAAATTGCAAAATCAAGCAAATAATTGTAACATTCAAACAATATTGCAATCATTAAAAAGTTTAAGTTTTTTGGATAACGAGTTTAGATATGCAGTTAACCCTAGATTAGTTTTTGAAATTGCAGTTTTAAACTTGTGTTCAGATAGTGCCAACAACGAGGTGTTACCCAGTTGAAAATAATAACACAAATTTTGTTGAAGAAAAATTTGAAACCAAACAAGAAGAAAATAAACTAGGGAACAAGCGAATTGAACCTAACGAAAAAAATATTGCTATAGAAAAAAATGAAAATTTAGAAAAAAAAGAAATTCACCAAAATGAAAGTGAAAACAATATAAATATAAAAAAACTTTGGGGTGGAATTCTTGTTAACTTAAGAAGACAAAACGAATTTATGTTGCAAACTATGATTGGAACTTTAAATGAATATTTTGTTAAAGATAGTTTATTTGTTATAATAGTTAACGATGAAATTAAATTTGAAACATTAAATAAACCTGAAAACTATAAAATAATTAATAGAATTGTTAATGTTTTAAGTGGGCTTACAACAAAGTTTGAATTTAAACAACAAAAAGAAAAAATTGATGACACAGTTTTTAAATTAAAAGAAAAACTTGGTGATATTTTAAAAATTGAAGAATAAAAGGAGATAATTATGTTTAGACCAGGTATGGGTGGCGGAAATATGCAACAATTATTAAAACAAGCACAAAAAATGCAAGCAGAAATGCAAGCAAAACAAATGGAAGCTGAAAAGGAATTAGAAGAAACTGTTTTATCAGCACAAAGTGGTGGTGGAATGGTTGAAGTTAAAATAACAGGTAAGAAAAAAATTGTTGAAATTAAAATTAAACCTGAATGTGTTGACCCAGATGATGTTGAAATGTTGGAAGATTTAGTAACAGCTTGTGTTAACGAAGCACTAACAAAAGCCGATGAATTAGAAAAAAGCAAACAAATTTCACTTCCAGGCGGATTTGGAGGTATGTTTTAATAATGTCAAATGAACTAGATAGTTTAAATAGACTTATTAATTCCTTCACATTTTTGCCAGGGGTGGGCAAAAAAACAGCAGAAAGATATGCATATGCTGTGCTAAATTTATCAAATGATGATGTTAAATTTTTTAGCGAAAGTTTGCTTGATGCTAAAAAGAACATTAAATTTTGCAGTGTTTGTGGAAATTTCACAGATGAAGATGTTTGTAATATTTGCAAAACAAGAAAAAGCGGATGTGTTTGCGTTGTTAAAGAACCAAAAGATGTTGTTGCAATTGAAAAAAGCAAAACTTATAACGGCGTTTATCACGTGTTGCACGGAACTTTAAACCCTTTGGAAGGAAAAGGCCCTAATGATATTAGAATTAAAGAACTTTTGCAAAGGATAAATGAAGAAGATATTAAAGAAGTTATTATGGCAACTAACCCAGATGTTGAAGGAGAAGCAACAGCAAGTTATATTGCAAAGCTATTAAAACCACTTGGTGTTAAAGTTACAAGAATTGCTCAAGGTGTGCAAATGGGAAGTGATTTGCAATATGCGGATGAAGTAACGCTAAAAAAAGCTATGGAAGATAGAAAAGAAATGTAAAAGCATTTCTTTTTTTTATTTATATATAAATATAGTAAATTTAATAATATAATAATCATATATATATTAAAGTTTTTAGATATTTAGGGGGTAAATATGGAATACAACGATTTTCCAACCTATACTAACAAAGATTTAGAAAATTTAAATAAAGCATATGCACAAAACTTAAATAATTTTGAAGATAATAAAAACAAAGAAAATTTAACAGCAAGTGGCGGTATTTCTGCTTTAAAAAAAGCGGAAATTATAAATAATGTTTTTGTGCTTTTAAACAAAAGTTCAGAAATTTTAAAAAATATAAAAAATAAGTTTGGCTTTAATAGTTCAGTGAAAAATTTAAATATTGAAGATTGTATTGTTAAAACTAATTGTGATTGTGATTATTTAAACGATTTTAAATGCCCAAACTTAAATTTTTATAACGATGGGTGCTTTAATTATAATTGTGGCAATTTTAAAGGTTGTTGCAGAGATTTAATATGCAATGAGTTTGAAATTGTGCAATTGTTGTTTTTAATATTGTGCGATAATAGAAATAATTGCTGGAACAATGGCTGTGGTTGTGATTGGTTTTTAAATTGTAACAACTGTTTTAGAAATATTTGCTTAAACAGATTTAACATAATTAATGGTTTTTTCCCTTTTGTTTGTTAATTTTTTTATGAAATTTTTAACATTTTATTAAAAGTTAAGATAAAATTTTAGCACACTTGGCAGAGTGCTTAAAAAAAGGATAAAAAAAATAAAAAAAGTTGTAAAAAAGTGTTGACGAGAGGGGGTGCGGGGTGGTAAACTAATCGTGCGTTCAATCAAGAGCGCGAGAATGAACCATAAAAACTTAATAGTGATAATCAAGAAAGAAATTACAGAACTTGTTAATTCTAAGAGTAAAGAAAGAACATACAAGAA
>CALVLZ010000008.1 GCA_944341445.1 uncultured Clostridia bacterium
CATACTTCAATTTCGCCGGGTCCATTGTTGAGACAGCGCCCAAATCGTTACGCCATTCATGCGGGTCAGAACTTACCTGACAAGGAATTTCGCTACCTTAGGACCGTTATAGTTACGGCCGCCGTTCACTGGGGCTTAAGTTCTGTGCTTCAGATTTAATATTCTCGCCTCCTAACACTTCCCCTTGACCTTCCAGCACCGGGCAGGCGTCAGCTCCTATACTTCAGCTTGCGCTTTTGCAGAAACCTGTGTTTTTGGTAAACAGTCGCTTGGGCCTCTTCACTGCGGCCAATGTTTCCATTGGCACCCCTTCTCCCGAAGTTACGGGGTAATTTTGCCGAGTTCCTTAACAATGGTTCTCCCGTTCGTCTTACATTTCTCATATCGCCTACCTGTGTCGGTTTGCGGTACGGGCACTTCTTACCTGTTTAGCAGCTTTTCTCGTCAGCGTGAATTCATAGTCTTCGTGTCATTTCACTCCCCATCATCACCTAGCCTTTTCAACACGCGTACTTTACTACGTATTAGCCTCATGATTTGGTCACGGATATCCATCACCGTGAATTTCTACTATCCTTCTGCGTCCCTGCGTCAACTCTTTGTCGGTAATCAGTGGTACTGGAATATCTACCAGTTGTCCATCACCTACGGCGTTCGCCCTCGGCTTAGGTCCCGACTTACCCTGGGTGGACTGCCCTTCCCCAGGAAACCTTTGGCTTTCGACGGCGGAGGTTCTCGCTCCGCTCTCGCTACTCATGCCGGCATTCTCTCTTGTATATAGTCCACTAGTCCTTCCGGCCTAGCTTCTGCCCAATATACATTGCTCCTCTACCGATAGAATCTCTCCTATCCCTAAACTTCGGTGTCATGTTTTAGCCCCGGACATCTTCGGCGCACTACCACTCGACCAGTGAGCTATTACGCACTCTTTTAATGTGTGGCTGCTTCTAAGCCAACATCCTGGTTGTTTTAGCAATTGCACATCCTTTTCCACTTAACATGAACTTTGGGACCTTAGTTGTAGATCTGGGCTGTTTCCCTTTTGGCAATGAAACTTATCTCACACTGCCTGACTCCTAACTACGTAATTAATGGTATTCGAAGTTTGATAAGGCTTGGTAGGCCGTGAAGCCCCCGCACCTATTCAGTGCTCTACCCCCATTAATCTTTCTGTTAAGGCTAGCCCTAAAGCTATTTCGAGGAGAACCAGCTATATCCCAGTTCGATTGGAATTTCTCCGCTATCCACAAGTCATCCCCGGATGTTTCAACAGACGTGGGTTCGGTCCTCCACAAGGTTTTACCCCTGCTTCAACCTGCTCATGGATAGGTCACTGGGTTTCGGGTCTACAACATGCAACTATGTCGCCCTTTTCAGACTCGCTTTCGCTACGGCTCCATAACTTAATTACTTAACCTCGCTACATATCGTAACTCGCCGGCCCGTTCTACAAAAAGTACGAGGTCGCCTCTCGGCTTCCTCCGTTTGTAAACATATGGTTTCAGGTTCTATTTCACTCCCCTCCCGGGGTTCTTTTCACCTTTCCTTCACGGTACTTGTTCGCTATCGGTCACTAGATCGTATTTAGCCTTAGGAGATGGTCCTCCTTCCTTCACACTGAATTCCTCGTGCTCAGTGCTACTCTGGATTCTTGCTCATGGTTGCTTAATGTTTAATGTACGGGACTATTACCCTGTTTCGTTTAGCTTTCCAACTATCTTCCACTACATTAACTTATTCCACTTTGTTGCAAGTCCTAACCCTGATGCATATTGCTATGCTCAGTTTGGGCTCTTACCCGTTCGCTCGCCACTACTTAGGTAATCGTTTATTTACTTTCTTTTCCTCCGGATACTTAGATGGTTCAGTTCTCCGGGTTCCCCTCTCATACACTATGTATTCATGTATGGATACCAGTGTGTTACCAGCTGGTGTGTTCCCACATTCGGATTCCTACGGATCGCAGCCTACTTGCGGCTCCCCGTAGATTTTCGCAGCTTATCGCGTCCTTCTTCGGCGTCTAGTGCCAAGGCATCCACCATACGCTCTTTTTCGCTTGATCGTATTCGTCGATTTTCTTGGTTCTTTTTTTAAACGATTGAATCATTATTCTTCCTTGCGTTAATTTCGCATTTGTGAATTGATTGTATTTTCGTATTACTCGTATCTTTGCTTAATGTTTTCATTAATCATTGATATTTACTTTTACTCGTTTTTGATTATGTAGTTGTCAATGTACTCTCGCGTTCTTGATTGAACGCACGATTAGTTTACCACTTTGCATTCTCATTAGTCAACACTTTTTTTAAAATTTTTTTAACTTTTTTCATCTTTTTTTTACTTTTTTCTCTTACCCCTTTCCCACCCCTCCACGTGTGCCATTTTTTACCCTCTTTACCAAACCCTCCTACCTAATTTTTTTTATTTTTCCCTCCAATTTTTTACTGTTTTTCCCTTTTCCAGCCTATTTCTCAACTATCTTTTTTGTTACTTTTATTAAATTATTTATTTTAAATACCCAATATTTAGCTTTAGCAACTTTAGATTTTATTAAATATTTTACATTTTAATTTACGCTAAATCTATATAAATAATATTGATTAATTGATATTATTAATATATAATAGTATTCAATATATGAAAATATTGTAATATATATTATTAAAGGTAAATTTATGAAAAAAAATAAAACAGAAATAAAAATAGTTCCTAAAAAATTACAAAAGATTGTTATATTTGATGAAAACAATGAACCAATCATTGCAGAGGATTGTAAAACTGTTGTTGCATTTTTGTGTGATGAAACAGGTGTGAAACTAAGTGTTTCTGGTTTGTATGATATTGGAATTGTTGAACTTTTGGCCAACAACTCACACAAACTTTTTGACAGCATTATCAAACAATACAGAAATAATATTAAAAACATGAAATCATTGCAAAAAAAATAAAGCACATATTAACGTGCTTTATTTTTTTTAATTGTATTATCCTTTATATTTTCAAAAGAATCTAGTATTTCAGAAAAGTTTGATAAATTGTAATGCTCCGTAAAATAAGTATTAATAATAGAACTAATCTCTCCATTAGTTAATTTTATATTATTATTTTCAAGTGCTCTAATCACTTTTTTCATAACATCAACAGATTTATACAAAAGTTTTTGTTTAAAAGTTTTACTTTCAAGATTTAATTCACTTTCTGAAATTTCAGAACTAAAAGGCGCACAATCAGTAAAAAGTTCTATAAATCTTTCCACAACCTCTTGTTGTTTATCACTCTGCAACACATTTTTATTATCATCGGTTAAAATATCATTTGCTTTTAACCATTTTTTATACTTTTCTAAATCTTCACCATTATTTATATAATTTAACAATGACCTACTTAAATCCAAATCAATTATAGAAAAACCTTTTTCTTTTGAATATAAAAAATTTTCAGGGTTATTATCATCAAAAATAACATCATATTTTTTCACACTAATAAGCATATCTCTTAATAATTTATCAAAATGCTCTTGTGGTGCATCTCTTAGCACTTTTATATTTTGCAAATTCTGCTTGCAACTTTTAATAAATAATTGATTTTTTTGTTGCTTTGTTAAATTATCAAAACTTCCAAATTTAACACTTTCATCTGTTATATCTAAATATTTTTTTATAGCCTCATATGGATTATAAACAAACAAAGGTTTTCCATCTGCTTTTTCTTGCAATTCATAATAATCATTTCCAATTTTGCAAAAACCATAGCAATTAGGAACACTAACATTATCCTGTTTTAAATCATTAACAAGCATTTTTAAAAATGTGTAAAAATAAAATCTTATTAATGCGTAACCTGTTGGTGCATTAAAATATTTTAATAAAACATAATTAGAATATTTTACTTTATCATTATAATAACATTTAACACTAGATCCACTTCTACTTAAATTAGAAGTTTTTTCAAAATCTAATATTCTTTTTATTACACTTTGACTTACCATATTATCTTGTTTTGCCCTTTTTATTTGATTTTAAATTTATTATTTCGTTAAATTCTTCTTTCGTAAAACTATACCCTAAATACTCATCTTCAAAAGTTTTAAAAACAACTTCTTTTGGTATTCCAAAAATAATAAGTTCATCAATTAAGCGTTTTGTTAAATTTTTGAATTCTTTTTTATAATCTTCACTTGGTTCATAATCAATATCTTCAGTGTCAGCCCAATCTGACAATACATCATAGCTAGCAAAAATGAATGGGTGAAAGAAAACTTTGCAAGTGTCTTCGATAATTTCTTGTTCACGTTTACAATTCTCTTTTGTTGTGTTTTGAAAAATTTTATCATTTTGTATTCTAAATTCATAATTTAAATCAATAATTTGAAAGCCATTTTCTTTAGAATATAAAAAGTTTTCGGGATGAGGATCAAACACATTATAACCATACTCTTTTACAATATTATGTAATGATTTAATTAATATTTGAAAATGTTCACTTGGCGCATTTAACAATTCATCAAATCGTTTTTGATTGTTTTGAACAATTAGATTAAAATATTTATTTATTTTATCTTCAGCTTCTTCAAAAGAACAACTATTATTTATTATTTTTTTAACTTTTGCTAAAAAACTACTTACAAACAAAACTTCGCCTTTAGCTTTTTCTTGGACTTCATAAAATTCATCATCTTTAATAAAAAATCGATAAATTTTAGGAATTTTAACACCCTTTTTTAATAAGTTTTTATTGCAAACGCTATTAATAAAATAATTTTTAATTAAATCATAATTAGAAATACAATTTCTATAATATTTTAAAACAACTATATTTTCACAGCCCTCACCTGAAACAATATAGCATTCCTTTTCTATTCCTTTACCAATTAGTTTTAACGAATATGGTTTTTTTAACATATTTTTAATTTTAGATGTTATCTGTTTTTTCATATTTTAAGTATATTATTTAAACAAGGCATTGTCAATATCAAACTTTTTAAATAAAAAAGATAAAGGATAAAATTATCCTTTATCTTTCTTTTAATTTTCCAGCATTTAAAACAACCTGAATAAAGTTTTCATTTTCAAAATTTAAATGCATATTAAAACTACACATTGCATTAATTATATCACATTCTTGAAAACCATATTTTTTTAGCTCTTCGCATAATCTAATAATCAACTTGTTATAATCTTTTTTGTATTCTTCAATAAGTTTTTTATCTTCTTCTTTTAAATAATCTTTGTATATAAAGTCACTTATTCCGCCACATGAAAATGGAGAAACAACGAAATTACATATTTCAACTTTTTCTTGTTTTGAACCAGCACAAGGTTTTCCATTTTTTTCAATTTTATAAAGTAAGTTATAGTTTAAATCTATTATATAAAAACCTTTATTTTTTGAATAAATAATATTTTCTGAATGATTATCGATTAATGAAATGCCTCCAAATCTATTATACATAAATTCAACATCCCTAATAAAATTTTGGTAGTATTGACTTGGAGCATCCAAAAGATTTTTCAAACTTTCATAATTTTTAGATAAAATTAATTCATTATATTTTGTTAAATATTGAGGAGACTTTTTCTTAAACCCCATTGTTTTTAATTTTTTAGCAATCGACTCGTTCCATCCAATCAAAAAAACAGGCTCTCCAACAATTTTTTCATGAACCTCGTTATAGCTGTTCATTTTAAAGCATCTAAAAACTCTTGGTGTTTTAATTTTGTTTTTTATTAATTTATTATTCATTTTTTTAGTTCTTAAATAAAATTTTAACTTTTGCAATAAATAATTTTCAGATGCTTCTTTATCTTCCAAAACAACTAAATCATTAAAATTAGAACCGTTAATTGTTAAACAATTTTTATAAGTTCCAGAACCTATTACACAAAATTTTTTACTTTTTAACCTTCTTTTTATTTCAAATACACTTATCATAACTTTATTTTACTTTATTACAAATTGTATGTCAATATCAGAAAAAATAAAGTGCTAAATTTAGCACTTTATTTTATACAATATCATGTTTTGCTCTAAAGTTTGCACGACCTCTTTGTGTGTGATCAAGTATTATTTTTCTTAATCTCAAACTTTTTGGTGTTACTTCTAGCAACTCATCATCATTTAAAAATTCCAAACATTCTTCAAGTGTTAAAGGTTTAACAGGTTCTAATCGCAAAGCCTCATCACTTGAACTTGAACGCATGTTTGTTAATTGTTTTTTCTTGCAAACGTTAACAACAATATCTTCACCTTTTGGATTTTTACCAACAATCATACCACCATAAACAGGAGTTCCTGTTGTTATCAATAATTTTCCACGTTCTTGAGTGTTATATAATCCATATTGAACAGCCTCACCTGTTTCATATGCAATTAATGCACCAAATGAACGTCTTGCAATAAATCCCTTATATGGTTGATATTCATGGAACACTGAACTCATAATGCCTTCGCCGTTTGTATCAGTTAAGAATTTGCTTTTATAACCAAACAAACCTCTTGCAGGAATTAAAAATTCTAGTTTAGTTCTGCCATTGTGAGAACTCATATTAACAAGCTCACCTTTTCTTGTTCCCATTTCACTCATAATGTTTCCAACACATTCTTCAGGAACGTCAATAACCAATCTATCAATTGGTTCACACTTAACACCATTAATTTCTTTAATTAAAACTTTTGGCATTGAAACTTGGAATTCATATCCATCTCTGCGCATATTTTCAATTAATATTGCGATATGCATTTCTCCACGGCCTAAAACTGTGAAACTATCTGCACTTGCAGTTTCTAAAACTTTTAAACTTAAGTCTTTAACTGCTTCTTTTTCTAATCTTTCTTTTATATGTCTACTTGTGCAATACTTACCTTCTTTTCCAGCAAAAGGGCTATTGTTAACGCTAAATGTCATTTCAACGCTTGGTTCACTAATTTTAACAAAAGGCAAAGCTTCAACTTTTGATTTATCACATATTGTGTCCCCAATAGTTATATCTGGAGTTCCAGCCAAGCAAACAATGTCTCCTGCAACAGCTTCTTCAACAGCAACTCTTTTTAAACCAGCAAATTGGAAAATACCTGTGATTTTATAGTTTCCACTTTTTGATTCATCGTGATAATTCACATATGATACAAATTGATTTAATTTAACAGTTCCTCTTTCAATTTTTCCAATTGCAAGTTTTCCCAAATAATCATTTTGTTCAGTTGAAGAAACTAACATTTGGAAAGGCTCATCCAAATTTCCTTTTGGTGCCGGAATATAATCAACAATAGTTTGTAACAAAGGTTTCATATCTGTTCCAAAAATGTTGTTTTTATCTGTGCTTGCAATTCCTTCACGTGCACTAACATAAACAACAGGGCTTTCTAGTTGTTCATCTGATGCATCAAGTTCTAGCAACAATTCCAAAACCTCATCATAAACCTCATTAACCCTTGCATCTTTTTTATCAATTTTGTTAATAACTATTATTACTTTATGATTCAATTCTAACGCTTTCTCTAATACAAATCTTGTTTGAGGCATTGGTCCTTCAAAAGCATCTACTACAAGCAAAACGCCATCAACCATTTTTAGAACACGTTCAACTTCCCCACCGAAATCTGCGTGACCTGGAGTGTCAACAACGTTAATTTTAACATCTCCAAACATTAAACTTGCGTTTTTGCTTAAAATTGTAATACCTCTTTCTTTTTCAAGAGCATTGCTATCCATAACTCTATCTTCAACTGCTTGATTAGCTCTAAAAACGCCACCTTGTTTTAACATTTCATTAACCAAACTTGTTTTACCATGGTCAACGTGGGCAATTATTGCAACATTTCTAACTTTACTATTCTCCATAATTTCTCCAAACCAATAAAATTTACAATCAATATTTTAACACAATAATTTTAAATTTAAAAGAGTTTATAAAAAAATAATAATAAAAAGCAACTAAAAATTAGTTGCTTTTTTCTTCTTCATTTTTATTTGTATCATCCAGATACACAACATTTAGGTTAACACGTTTTATTCTTTTTTCAAACATTTCTGTTATTTTAAAATTTAAACGTGCAGTTTTTTCAATATAATTGCCTTTTTCATCCATCATTTCATCAATAGTTACATAAGATAATTCTTGATTAATTTCAGGCAAATTTTCTGCTAATTCATATAAAAAACCACCAAGTGTGCTATATTCACTGTCTGGCACATGTTCAATTTCTAACTTTTCAAATAAATCTGATAAATCAATTTCTGCATCAATATCATAATTATTTTCACTTAATTGAATAAAATCTGCTTTTTCTGTTTCATCGTGTTCATCATAAATTTCGCCAACAACCTCTTCCAAAGCATCTTCCATTGTAACAATTCCACTAGTTCCACCATGTTCATCTAGAACAATTGCCATATGTTTCTTTTCTTTTTGCATAAATTTAATTAAATCGTTAATCTTCATATTTTCAGCAACAAAAACACAAGGTGAAATTAATTTTTTAATATCAATCTTTGCATTTTTTAACATCGCTGCAAATAGGTCTTTTTGGTTTAAAATTCCAATAATATGGTCTTTATCTCCATCATAAACAGGCATTCTGGAAAAAGAATGTTCTAAGAATAATGATTTAATAACATCAATATCATCTGCAATATCAAAAGCAATAACATCAACTCTTGGAGTCATAACATCATACACTGTTTTTTCTGCGATATCAATAACACCTTGAAATAAATCTGCATCGTCTGAGTTAATAACCCCTTCTTCTTGCATTGTGTCAATAATGCTTTCCAATTCATCTTCAGTAACAGTAGGAGCATCACTTGTTTTAACTTTTTTTAGCACTAATTTTTGAATACCTAAAAAGAAAAGAGTTAATGGTGTGAATAACTTAATCAAAAAAACATTATTCCACTAAATTTTAAAGCAAATTTTTCAGGATTCATTTTAGCTATTGCTTTTGGCAAAATTTCACCAAAAATTAAAACAACAACAGTCATAACAACAGTGTTTAAAATATTAGCCAAAGTTGGATTGCTAATTAACAAAGCAAAAACATATGCAGCAATTGTTGTGCTTGCAATGTTAACCAAGTTGTTTCCAACTAAAATTGTGCTTAATGTTTTATCGTAATGTTCCATTATCCAAACTGCTTTTCTAGCACCTTTAACTTTTTCATCTGCAAAATTGCGCATACGAATGGAATTTGCAGTTGAATATGCAGTTTCACTTGAACTAAAAAACGCAGAACAAACAAGCAATAGTGCAATACCTACTATTGCAAACCAATTAAATGATGTGAAATTGGAACTTAAAACTAAACTCGTGAGTGGTATCAAAATAAATCTCCTTTTATTTAATAAGTATATATTAAATATTTTAAAATTATGTTATATAGAATTATATCAAAACATTTTAAAAATGTAAACATTAATTTATTGCATTAAAAAATAGTAAATTCCGTTATTTATATATATAACTATCATAATATAACAATTTTAATTATGTTTATTAAAAATGTAATTATTATTTATTTATATATTTAATTTTAATTATTACAATATTTTAAATAATACTTAAAAAATAAAAGAAGGCATTAAACCTTCTTAATTATCTAGCACTTCTTGGATTAGTAGTTTGACCAACATTCTTTGCTTGTTGTAAACGAATGTTTTCTTTTAATTGATTAAATCTTTCTTCTTGAACATATTTTTCTTCAAAATATTCATAATAATCGGAACCTAAAACATTATCAAATGGAATATCCTTCCACTCCTTAAAATCATAATAATCTAAATCTTCAATACCACTATATTCTGTTAAATCAATTTCTGCCATACCCAATTTATTAAAACTAAAATATCTGGTTTTAAATACGTAACGATTACGGCCTGTTATAGACATTGTAAAAATACAACCATTGTCACTATGAAGGTTTTTAATCGTTTTGTTAAAAACTTTTGTAAAAACAGAATAGCTTCTCTCTATTTCTTGAATTTCTTTTTCTAAACTTTCTACAGATTCTTTTTGTTCTTGTTTTAATTTATTGGCTTTTTTTAAACTATCACTATCGCCAGTTTCCATATATTGTTGAAGTAAATTACGAATTTCTTTTTCTGATTGCTTCTCTTCTTTTATTTTTTTTAATTTATTAAGTTTTGTTTTTTTGTTTAAGGCAAAATCTTCGAATATTTCAAATATTCTTTTATCTACACCCCAACTATACTTACTATGATCCACATAGCGAGCAGTATGATAAATGATAGCAAGCAATATTTTATTATCTGTTTTTAAAATTAAATCTTGAATTTCCTTGCTTGCACCAAAATTAAATTCTTCATTTTGATTTGTTTGTTTAGTTTCTTCCATATTAATACCTCTTTTTTAATTATCTAGCACTTCTTGGATTAGTAGTTTGACCAACATTCTTTGCTTGTTGTAAACGAATGTTTTCTTTTAATTGATTCATTCTTGCTTCTGCATCAGTTTCATTTTTTTTGAAAAGTGATTCAATAAATGCTTCAGACATAACTTGTTTAAATGATATATTTTTCCATTCTTTAAAACTTAAACAGGTTAAGTTATCCTTAAGGATACCTTCCGCACTATAACAATAATCTTCTTCATCTTCTTCATTAGGAGCTACTTGTGTCATACCAAATTCTGTAACAATTAAAATACCGTACCTGTCATCATTTGTTTGAAAAAATTTTTTCTTATAGAAACTTTTAATTGCGCTACTAAAAATTTTTGAAAAACGTTCATAATTTTCTTTAATTTGTTCCAAAATTTCCTTTAATTCGTATATAGATTCGTTGTTTTGATTTTTTAATTCCAACGCTTTTCTAAGTTTTTCTTCATCTTCTTTGGTAATATATTGTTGAAGCAATTTATTAGTTTCTTCTCTATTTACTGGTTGTTTCTTTTTTGCAATTTCTTCTTCTATCCCTTTTATTTCCTCAAAGTTTCCAAGCACATAGTTTTCAAACACTTTAAATTCATCAGTATTATAATCAAATACTTTAAGTCTATCTGAATCTATTAAATAATCCTTTTCTTTAAACTGCAATTTATCAAAAGCTTCATTGATTATAACAAGCAATATTCTATTATCTGTTTTTAAAATTAAATCTTGAATTTCTTTACTTGCACCAAAATTAAATTCTTTATTTCGATTAGTTTGTTTAGTTTCTACCATACTAATACCTCTTTTAAATTGTTAATTTAATTATAAGTGCATAAACAAATATTGTCAATAGTGAATTTTTTTAACAAAAATAATGAAATATTAATAAAAAAAATAGCAAACTTGCTATTTTTTGTATTTATCAACAATATTGTGCCAATTTTTATATTTGTTTGTGTCTCTTGTGTGCAAACATTTTTTGATGGTTATATTATCAAGTCCACAATTAAAATATGGTTTTTCGTTGCAAATATCAATATTATCAAAAACACTATAATATGAATTTTTATTTAAAACCAATTTTTGAAGTTTTTTGCAATTAAACAAAAACATTTCACCCAATTTAACCTTGTTGATATCTGCTCTAATATTCAATTCCAACAAACTTTCACAATTTGCAAAAGCAAACCTTTTTATTTCTGTTAAATCTGCACCAAGTTCTAGCATTTTAAGTGAAAAGTTGTTAAAAAATGCATACTCTCCAACGCTTTTAACTTTCTTTAAAGTTGAAAGATCCTTTAAGTTTGTACAATAAGAAAAAGCAAAATCCCCAACACTTTCAACACTTTCTAATCCACTAACTTTTTCTAGCGAATTGCAACCACTAAAACAGCCCATTGGCAATGCTTTAACACCCTTTAAAAATTGAACAGTTTCCAAGTTTTTTAAATGATAAAAAGCCATAATTGGCAAATCTAAATCTTTTTCAATTATTAAGTGTTTTATTTTTTGAGCGTTTTCAAAACCAATCTCTTGAATTTCAGAATAATCAGATATTGTAAACTCTCCTGTTCTTGCTAATTTTAATAATTTTTCTAACATAATTCCTCGTTCTCTTTTTTTAAAAAAATACAAACAAGAGTTTATATTAAAACAATATTAAAGTCAATACCAAATTTAAAACAAAATGCGAATAATGACGAATTATTTGGAATTTATAAAACATTTTTTTAACACTTATAAAAAAACGAAAAAAAAGACAACCAAAGGAAGAGGTCGTCTTTTTAATTTTGTTCCATTTTGCTTAATAGCGATTCTTGTTATTCTAAACTTAAATAGTCTATTCTCTCTTACTACTATTTAAGATTT
>CALVLZ010000009.1 GCA_944341445.1 uncultured Clostridia bacterium
TTCTTGTATGTTCTTTCTTTACTCTTAGAATTAACAAGTTCTGTAATTTCTTTCTTGATTATCACTATTAAGTTTTTATGGTTCATTCTCGCGCTCTTGATTGAACGCACGATTAGTTTACCACCCCACACCCCCTCTCGTCAACACTTTTTTACAACTTTTTTTATTTTTTTTATCCTTTTTTTAACGATTTTTTCAATTTTTCGATACACTCATCCGGGTGTTTAACATTTTTTTATTTTGCTTATAAGTTTTAATAAAATTTTAATAAAAAACATATTTTAAATAAAAAAAAATAAACCACTAATTTGTGGTTTATTCTTTATTAGAAAAGTCAAATTCTTTCATAATTGTATCTAAATCATCTTTTGGATTTAAGGCTTCTTTAAAATCAAATCCTGATTCATTTGGCTCAGGAAATTCAAAATTGAATGGATTAACATCCGCTGCTGTTTTTCTTTTTCTAACAATTTTTTTAGCATATCTAGAAGAACCAAAAACTTCATCTGTATCTGAACTGTTTAAAAATTCATCAACATAGTTTACTTCTTCTTTTGTTTTCTTGCTTTTGTTTAAAATATTGTTTAATTTAACACCAATGCTTGCAAGTCTATTATTTTCTTTATCATGAGAAACTAGGAATTCATCACTATCATTATATCTTGCAATATTTTCTAAATTCTTATTTTCATTAATAGTTGAAGGCTTCTTCTCTATTATGCTTTCTTTTTCTTCAACATTACTTATGTAACTATTATCTTCTTCAACTAACCCACTTTCTTTTTTTTCATTATTTGAAGAAGTAACCATATAATCCATTTTATTTAAAATGTTTTTAATGTACTCTAAATTGCTTTTCTTTAAATCTTCTTTAATTGTTGTTGTTTCTGAAACAACTTTACTATTTATAATTTCATTTAAAGCAGATTTTAAACTATCAATTTGACCTGTTAACTCATCATCATTGCTCACATATTTTTCTTGAACAACGTTTAAAATATTAAAAAATTTTTCATATAAAAGTTTAACTCTTTTTAGTTCTAAATCATAAATTCTTTTTTTACTTTTTTCGTATTGCTCTGCTTTTTCAACAGCCAAAATTAAAGCCTTAGTTATTTGATTATCTTTTTGTTTATAATCACCGAGACTTTCATTAATAATTTTATTTTCATTTTTTAAAGCTACAATTCTATTTTTTTGTTCTGCAAGCTTATTTTCATAACCTAAACACAATTTAGCAATATATGAATCAACCTGTCCTGTATTATAGCCCTTTTTATCATAATCAAATTTAGCCATTTATTTTTTCCTTTTAATAATAAATAAACACGTAAAAAAAGAATTTAAAATTTTATTTAAAATAATACTTATAACTAATAATACTACAAAAAGAAAAATTTGTACAACATTAAAGCAAAATAAAAAAGTAGAAATTATTGGAAATATTAAATTGTTAGAAATTTTTAATGCTAAAAAATCTGAACAAACTAATCCAATAACTAAAAACGCAAAATAAAATGCACTAATAACAAAAGGTATAAATTGAATTATTGTTAAATTGAAAATATAATATACAACAAAAGATATTGTTGTTACGTTTAAAGTTACAGCTAGCCATAAAACACCTTCACTGCCTAATATTAGCCACTTAAAATATAAAATAAAAGATAAAAAGAAACATAGTAATGGAAACCAAATTTTGCTTATTTCCATATTAAAAAAAGGCTTATATTTATAATAAATTAATATTGCTAAATATAACCCTAACATAACAAAATTTACTAGCATAACTTTATAAATTTTTCTCATAAATAATTATGCACAAAAATTCATTTTGCAAAACATAAAAATACTTTTTACATTATTGATTAATCTGTTTTTCCCTTTTCTTCGTTTGTTGTTTTTTCATTTATAATATCTTTATTAATTTTAATATTATTTTCAACATTTTCTAAAACATTATTGTTATTTTCATCTGGAAGATTATCTATTATTCTTTCCCCAACTTTACTTTTTTTTGTTGCAAAACTAACTTTATTTAAATTTTTATGATTTTTATTATAATAAATAATACTAAAAATTAAAATTAAAACACCAACAAAAATAAGTATTAAACTTAACAATTGACTAACTCTAATTGAAGTGTTTGCAATATATAAACTATCTGTTCTTAAACCTTCAATCCAAACTCTACCCAATCCGTAATAAGTTAAATATCCACCCAAACAAACGCCTGTTGCTTTGCACTTACGAAGTAGTATTACTAGCAAAAAGAAACCTATTAAGTTCCACATACTTTCATAAAAAAATGTTGCTAAATACCAGCCAGATTGATTTTCAATATATACTCCAATTGGAAACCACTGCAAATTTGGGTTTGTTATTTCGTAACCATATGCTTCTTGATTAATAAAATTGCCCCATCTTCCAATTGCTTGACCCAATATTAAGCAAGGTGCTGCAACATCTATTGTTTTTAATATGTTTTGTTTTTTTATTAAACAACAAATTATTAATCCAATAGCTCCACCAATAATTCCACCATATATTGCAAGGCCACCACTTCTTATATTTAAAATTTCTAAAAAGGTCCAATTATATTCTGGAGTAAATATAACATAATACAATCTTGCACCAATTATAGCTAGCGGAAAAATCCACCAAATTAAATCAAATGGAAAATCTTTTTTTAAATCCCTTTCTTTCATTAATTCACAAGCGATTATTATTGCAACTAAAAAACCTGTTCCAATAATCACACCATACCAGCTTACATCAAACCAAAAATTATGAATAATTAATAACACCCCAATAAGCAAAGCATATAAACTTATTGCAATTAAGAAATTTTTAGTGTTAATTTTAAATCCAAAAAACTTAAAATCTTTCATCTTACTCTCCTGAAATTATTATAACAAAATTAACAACTTGCTTAAAGCAAATAATAATGAAAATTTAAAAATATTGTAAATTTAACACGTTTTATAAAAATTAATACTTTTGCATAATTATTCAAAGTAAATTAAAAAAAATAAGAAGAAGTTTTAACTTCTTCTTATCTTCCTTTACCACGTGGAGCTCTGTCTTCTGGTAATATTTTTTTATCTTTATCATCTATAGTTTCAACAGGTCTTGCAACTTCAACAGGTCTAGTTTCAACTACAACAGGTTTAGTTTCAACTGTAACACGGTTACTTTCAATACGTTCAGCAGAACTTCCTTTTCTAATAAATGATTCAAAGCTTTCGCCTTTACCTAAATCAATAATCTTTGGATAGCCGCCGCTAAATCTAGGATCCATTGTTCTTTCATAAACAAATTCTTCACAACTGTCAATATTTTGGATACTTTCGTACATGCCTTTAAATCTTCTTCTTTCGCTAGAATTTAGCTTACCGCTATTATAAACTTCTTTAATGTATTCTTTAAATTGTTCACGTTTTGTTAAATAGTCATAATAAGTATCATATAAAGATCCATTATAAGTTTTTAAATCTTTTGGAGATTTACCCTTGCGAGCTCTTTTATTATCAATAATGTCAGAACGATTGCTTATTCTGCTTTGTAATTTATCAATATCTTTTGTTAAATATTTTTTAGATTTTAATAAATTTTCAAATAAGTTGTTTAAATCTTTTGAATTTAAATTTGGATTATAAGTTCTATTTTTAAACCACTTCATATCTAAAACTTTATCGGCTTTTTTCATTTCTTTTTTAGCTTCACGTTCACGCATTATTGTTTTATTGTATGCTTTGTTATATTTTCTTTTTGCATAGCCAAACGCAGCGCTTCCGCCTGTTACCGCAGCAACACCAATTCCAACAAAAGGCATTGCAAAGCCAAAGTTATATGATAAAGCTGTGAAGAATGGAGCAAATCCACCAATCAAACCTGCACCACCAGCTGTTGCCATAATAGCTGAAATTGCAAGAGCTGCTGCAGTGAATACAACACCACTTATAATGAATGCTCTAACAACTGGATGTCTTCCAATCCAAGTTCCTCTTTTCTTAGATTTGTTTGATTTACTAAATCTATTAAAGAAACCAGATTTTTTAGCTTTTTCATCTTCAGAAGAATTTTCAGTAGCTGTTGCACCACTTTCCCCGTGACGAGTTAAACCTTCTTTGCCTTCTTCAGGTTTTTCCACAGGTTTTTTATCTTCACCTTTTTTAGGTTCAGATTTTCCTTCAGGTCTTAAAACATCTTCACGTTTTGAATCCCCAACGTTTTCTTTACCATCTGAAGATTCTTCAGCAACCACTCCAGTACCACTTGTTCCTGCAGCAGGTTTAGTTTCCACAGGTTTTTTATCTTCACCTTTTTTAGGTTCTGGATGTTCAGCAACAATTCCTGCGTCGCCTTCTTTGTGTCTTTTCATACCATCAACAAGTTTAGTTTTTCTGTTGAAGAATTCTTTTAATAACGCATCTCTTAAAGTTGTTTGAATATCTGTATAATCTTTAGTTTTACCACCCAATTTTTCAATTAATTTAGAGCAAACACTTTCACTTTGATATTCAGAATCAATTGTTGCACCAATTGCAAATTTATCCCATTGTGTTTTTGAATTGAAGAAAATTTCATTAACAAATCTACCAATTGCAGAATCTTTAAATCTTAAATCATTAATTTGTTCTATTGCTGCAACATTATTAGATTCTAACTCATTCAATATAAATTCTAATTTTTCAATTTGTGATTTTGAAACATAGTCTTTATAATCATATAAAGCATCTTCTTTTTCAGAATTTTCTTTTAATTGTGCAATCGCATTTTTACATAGTTTAACCACTAAATTTTCTGTTTCAGATAATTCAGCTGTATATTTTGTAGCTTTTGATGTTTCAACTCTTTCTGTTAACTTAAATTTTTTGTTGCCACTTAAGTCATAAACTATTGTTACTTCAACATCACCACCAGCCATATTTCTTTTTAAACCAAAGAATGCACTTGAAACTTTACCATCAACAGTAGTACTATTAATGTCACATAAACCTTTTTTAGGTTCTTCAACTTCAGGTTTTTTAACTTCAGGTTTTTTTGTTTCCGGTTTTACTACTTCTGGTGTTTTTGGATCTTTTTTAGCAACAACTTTATCTTTTTTAGGTTCTTCTGTGAATTTTCCACCACCCAATAAAGATACCCAACCGCCTTCAGGTTTTTTAACTTCTGTTACTCTTTTAAATGGCTTATTCCAAATTTCATATTTGTTATATTTGCCTAATATCTTATCTAATTTTTCAACTTTTTTTCCAATATCAACAGAAAGTTTGTTGTTATGATTGTTAATCATATCAATAAGAATTTCATTAACTTGACTTAAATCATTATAAACATTATTAGTTTGATTATAGATATTGAAAATATTTGTATTGTTAACAATTTTAGAGTTTCGTTCTGTTTTATTAACAACATTGTTGATGCTTGTTACTTGTTCTGTAATATTAGCAACCTGATTTATAATATTATTAATTAAATTTATTGTTCTTTGCTCTCTAATATCAATTGTTTGAATTACTTTGTTAACATTTACATTAATATTTTGAACTAATTTATAAATTTCACTAATTGTTACGTTTCCACCTTTGTCTCCACCAGTTATTCCGCCTCTGCCTTTTCCTGGTTTTTTAACGACTTCTGGTTTTACCAAATTTTTTCTAATTTTTTCAACAAAAACGCTTTCTTTCCCTTCAGCATTAACGCCGCTGTTAACAACATAAAATGTTTTATTTTTAGGAACGTTTCCTTTAACAGTTAAATTGTGATATATTGCATTAATTTTGCTAACACTATTAACTTTGTTGTTTACTTTTTGAGAAAATTCAGGCATATCACCATACCTTAAATTTTTAATTTCATCAGCTTTTTTATCTGGATATAAATCTTTAACAATCTTTTCAACAAATAAACGAGTTTCTTCTCTCTTTATTTCTGAAATAGTAATACCTTCTGAAATAAATCTTATTAATTCTTGCAAAACAATTTTATATTCTTCACTGCTTAAAGTGTAATATATTTCAGCTCTTGTGCTTTTAATATTAAATCTTCCTTTATAGTATGGAAAAAGATTGCTTTCATCTGAAGCATTAACTAAAGAATTAATATTTTTTATTAAAGTTTCCATTTTTACTTGTGCCATTTTTCACACCTCTTAACCAAAAATATGGTTTTTATTATAATAATTATATCATTTTTGTAAAATTTGTCAATAGTGAATTTTTGTCAATAAGTTACGTGTTTGATATAATAAAAGCTCTTATAAATATATTATATCACAAAAATAAAAAGAATGCAATATGACAGAACATACTGCATTCTAAACAATAAAACCTAAACTTATTAACAAAGCATTATCCACACTCTTCATTTTTAATGGGTCTAAAGTGCCAATTTTTTCTTTAAGTCTCATTTTATCTAAAGTTCTTAATTGCTCAAGCAACACAACCGAATCTTTTGGCAACCCAAAATCTTTTGCCTTAATTTCAATATGGGTTGGGATTTTTGCTTTGTTTATTTGGCTTGTGATGGCGGCAACAATAACGGTTGGGCTATATTTGTTGCCAACATCATTCTGCACAATCAAAATGGGCCTCATCCCGCCTTGTTCACTTCCAACAACAGGACTTAGTTCTGCATAATATATTTCACCTCTTTTAATAGAATCAAATTTATTCACCTTTTAACCACTCTTCATACATTAATAAATCATATAGTTCAAAAAAAGAATCGTGATCATTGTAACTTTTAAAATCAGTTTTTTCGTATAAAAGTTTAATGTTCTTTTTTTTCAATATATGCCTTAAATAGTTAATATGTGAATTAACACTTTTTAACTTATTAGTATTATTAACATTTGATTTAAGTTTCAAACCATATTCTTCAATTTTTTTCATAACATTTTCCTCTTTATCTTTATGTTTTGCAAAATTAATAAAAATATAAAAAAAGTTTGAACTTTTTGTTCAAACTTAAAATTAGTTCAAAATACATATAGCTTGTGCTATGGTTTTTGTGTGAGATATTGAAATTTTTATTTCCTTAAAACCCATTTTATTAACAATTTTTAATTTATCATTTAATAATTCCAAATATGGTTTTCCTAAACTATCATAATTAATTTGAATTTCGTTTAGTAATATTAAACCATTAATTCCAACGCCTAACGCTTTTAAAAACGCTTCTTTTGCAGCAAATAACCCCGCAGCTTTGCTTGGCTTATAATTTAAACTTTTCAAAATTTCCAATTCTTTTGTTGTATAAACTCTTTTTAAAAAAGTTTGCTTGTTTTCTAAATTATTAAACCTTGAAATGTTAACAATATCAATCCCAACTTCCATAATCACACTCGCTAAATAGTTTTTCAATAACTTGCTTTATTTCATCATACGAAAAGCCTTTGCTTAATAAATGCCTATAAGTGCTGGCTTTTGTTTTTTGATTTAGTTCTTTATTTTTTATGTACTTTTCAGCAATATTTAAAACATTAGTTAAGTCTGTGTCAAACAAACTTAAAGAACTTTCAATTAAATCTTTTTTTATTCCTTTTTCTGTTAATTTTTGTTTTAATTTTAATTTTCCCATTTTGTTTAAATTAGATTTAATAAATAGTTCTGCATATTTCTTATCATCAACATATGAATATTCTTTTAATTTTTCTAGCACTGCTAAAATTACATTTTCATTAAAACCTTTTGTTTTTAAATAATCTTTAATTTGTTTTTCTGTCTTTAAGGTTTTTGATAACAATTTTGCACATCTATTTAATGCAATTGTTTTTTCATTTTCAAAAACTGCTTCATCTAACTTGTTTTTTTCAATTTCCAAGCCTTCTTTTAAATTCAATTTAATTGCAGTTTCCATAAAAACACCGCAATAAAATTCATCGTTAACATATAAATTATATTTATCTTTATTATTTTTTTGAATTTCTAATTTTGTTATTTTTAACATATCACTCTTCAACCAATTCTTCACCAATATATTTAAAGTCTTTAATTAAATTTAACATTTTAAAATTTTGAATTATTGCTTCAGATTTAACACACACAACAATTGTAACAGAATTTCCAAAGTTTGTGTTATTCACTTTAATTCCATTTTTTTGTAGTATTGAAGTTATATTGTTATATTTGTTTATTTCAACTTCAATTTCATATTTTTTCATTTTGCAAAAATTGGCAATATTGTTTTCTAATGCCAAACTAACACTTTTTGAATATGCTCTAACTAAACCACCTGCACCAAGTTTAATTCCTCCAAAATATCTAACAACAACTGCCAAAACGTTTGTTAATTTAGATTTTTTTAAAACTTCTAAAATTGGTTTACCCGCAGTTCCAGCAGGTTCTCCATTATCACTGCATTTTTCTTGAGAATTAACAATATAAGCATAGCAAATATGTGTGGATGAAGTATGCTCTTTTTCAATTTTTTTTAACTCATAATTAACATTGTCAATATCTAGAACGTTAAAAACATAACAAATGAATTTTGACTTTTCAATAACATATTCAATTTTTTTATTTTCTTTTAAACCAAAAATACTATTTTCCATATGTTTATTATAACAAATTTGTTGAATTTTAAAAAATTATATTTTAATAATTATTCTTTTAATTTTAATAATTTATTTTTTTTGGTATAATTTGTTGTGAGAATTATTTAAGGAGAAAGCAATGGAAATTTTAAATGAAATTAAAAATATGTGTTGCGTTAAAAACAATGCAAATCATGGTCCTGCAGTTATCCCTCAGGAAGGTCATTGGGATAAAGTTACAGAAATATCTCAAATAAGCGGTTTCACTCATGGATGTGGTGCTTGTGCTCCACAACAAGGCACTTGCAAATTAACTTTAAATGTTAAAAACGGTGTTATTCAAGAAGCACTTGTTGAAACTATTGGCTGCTCTGGTATGACTCAATCTGCAGCAATGGCTGGCGAAATATTAACAGGAAAAACTATTTTAGAAGCACTTAACACAGATTTGGTTTGCGATGCAATTAATGATGCAATGAAAAATTTGTTTATGCAAATTGTTTATGGTAGAACTCAATCTGCTTTTAGTGAAAATGGCTTGCCAATTGGCTCTGCTCTAGACGACTTAGGCAAAAACAGGTCAAGTTTGGTTGGAACAATTTATTCAACAAAAGAAAAAGGCACAAGATATTTAAACACTGCAGATGGTTTTATTACAAAACTTGCATTAGATAAAAACAACGAAATTATTGGTTATGAATTTGTTAATTTTGCAAATATGTATAGATTAATAAGTGCAAACAAAGATGTTAAAGAAGCATACAATGAAAGCATTAAACAATATGGCAGATTTAACGATGGCGTTAAATTTATAGATCCAAGAAAGGAGTAATATATGATTACATTTGAAGGAAAAGAAAGAAGAATTGAATCTATTAATGCAACTTTAAAAGAGTATGGAATTAAAAGTTTAGAAGAAGCTCAAAGTATTTGCCTAAAACATAACATTAATGTGGAAGAAATTGTTAAAGGTGTTCAACCAATATGTTTTGAAAATGCCGTTTGGGCATACACTTTAGGAACTGCAATTGCATTAGTAAAAAAATGCAAAACTGCAGAAGAATGCGCAGAAGCAATTGGAATTGGTTTGCAAGCATTTTGTGTTGAAGGTTCTGTTGCAGATAACAGAAAAGTTGGTTTAGGCCACGGAAGACTTGCAAGTATGCTTTTAAATGAAAATTGCAAATGCTTTTGTTTACTTGCTGGACACGAAAGTTTTGCTGCAGCGGAAGGTGCTTTAGGAATTGTTAGAAATGCAAATAAAGCAAGAAAAACTCCTTTAAAAGTTATTTTAAATGGTTTAGGAAAAGACGCAGCATACATTATTTCAAGAATAAATGGTTTTACTTATGTTAGAACTAAATACAATTTTGAAAAAGGTAAAATTGAAGTGTTGGAAGAAATTCCTTTTTCAAACACATTTAAAAAAGATATAAAATGTTACGGTTGCGAAGATGTTAACGAAGGCGTTGCTGTTATGGAACTTGAAGATGTTGATATTTCTATCACAGGTAACTCCACTAACCCTGTTAGATTCCAACATCCTGTTGCAGGCATTTATAAAAAAGTTTGCACAGAAAAAGGCAAAAAATATTTTTCAGTTGCATCAGGTGGCGGAACAGGCAGAACATTGCACCCAGATAATATGCAAGCAGGTCCAGCTAGTTATGGTTTAACCGATACTATGGGACGTATGCACAGCGACGCACAATTTGCAGGTTCTTCATCCGTTCCTGCTCACGTTGATATGATGGGCTTTATTGGAATGGGCAACAACCCAATGGTTGGCGCAACAGTTAGTTTAGCAGTTTCAGCATACATTGCTTTAAACAAATAAAAATAAAAAAGAACTTTCGTAAAAGAAAGTTCTTTTTGTTTTTACTATTTGTTCTTCCAAACTTCTTCAATGATTCCGCCACCCAAACATTCTTTTTCATTATAGAAAACAACAAATTGCCCAGGTGTTACTGCTCTTTGTTTTTCCTTGAAATACACATAAACTTTATCGTTTTTTATTTCAACTTCAACCCTTTGATCTGGTTGTCTATATCTAAACTTTGCATAGCACTCAAACTTGTTATTTTCGGGTTTATTTGGTATCCAATTAACATTGCTTGTTACAAGACCATCTGTAAACAATTCATCATCTTCCCCTTGAGAAACAATTAATAAATTGTTTTCAACATCCTTTTTTATAACAAACCATCTATCACCATTCCCGCCATGCATTCCACCAATGTTTAAGCCTCTTCTTTGCCCTAATGTGTAATACATAATGCCTTCGTGTTCTCCCACAACATTGCCTTGCATATCAACAATTTTACCAGGCTTTGCAGGAATATAATTTTTTAAAAATTCCCTAAACTTTTTTTCTCCAATAAAGCAAATTCCTGTGCTATCTTTTTTTTCTGCAGTTGAAAATCCATATTTAGCAGCGATTTCCCTAACCTTTGGTTTTTCAATTTTACCTAACGGAAAAATAACATCTTTTAACTGTTCTTGGCTTAATTGATTTAAAAAATATGTTTGGTCCTTATTTGTATCTTTTGCTTTTAACAAATGAGTGTATCCTTTCTCATCTTTTTCAACATCTGCATAATGCCCTGTTGCAATGTAATCAGCGCCCAATTCTTTTGCAAATTTTAAAAATGGTCCAAATTTAATTTCACGGTTGCATAAAACATCTGGATTAGGAGTTCTTCCCAATTTATATTCTTCTAAAAAATATGAAAAAACTCTATCTAAATATTCTTTTGCAAAGTTAACAGAATAATAAGGAATACCTATTTTATTGCAAACTCTTTTAACATCTTCATAATCATTAGCAGCTGTGCAACAATCATTTTCAGTTTCTTCCCAATTATGCATAAACAAGCCTATAACATTATATCCTTCTTCTTTTAACAAAGCAGCGGCAACTGAACTATCAACACCACCACTCATTCCAACAACAACTGTTTTTTTCATTATATTTCCTTTTTATTATTTTTATACTTGTCTTCACCTAAAACAACAGGCACTTTAAACTTTCCTGTTAACACTGCAATTATATCAACAAACCAAAATATTAATGCAAACATTGCAAAAAATGCAAAAATACTATTTATGTTATTAAGAACTTGCAAGGCACTCCAACTATTATTTTCGGCTATCACCACAAATAATTGGCTAACAAATGCTAACGAAAATGAAATTAAACTATATAAACCTTTAAACATTCTGCCAACATATAAACTATGAATGCCTAATAAACCTGTGAAAATAGTTAACAAAATAAGTTTTTTCTTGCTAACATCACTTGGAATATAAGTTGAATAACAAACTTCATTTTTATGTTTTAATTTTAATTCAGTTTTTGCTTTTTTATTGCTTGAAGTTAAAACTTGATTTTGTGTTGTTCCACAATATCTGCAAATTTTACCTTCAACCATTTTAGCGCCACAAACAGGACAAATTAATCTCATATATACCTCTACTAAGGTTGATTATATCATAAATTTAGTAAAATAACAATTAACATAGTATTATAAAATTATATAAAAAATAAGCATTATATTTTAATGCTTATTTTCTATCAACTTTAAACATATAATCAACAAATCTTAATGTTTGCATTGTGTAACCTAATTCATTATCATACCAAGCCATTAATTTAACAAAAGTTGGGCTTAACATAATACCTGCTTTCTCATCAAAAACACTTCCACAAGTGTTTCCAATAAAATCTGATGAAACTAGTGGTTGGTCTGTGTATCCCATAACCCCTTTTAATTGGTTTTCGCTGTAACTTTTAATAACTTTGCAAATTTCTTCATATGTTGTTGGTTTTTCCAAATTACATGTTAAATCAACAACACTAACATCCAAAGTTGGAACTCTTAAACTCATTCCTGTTAATTTGCCTTTTAATTCTGGAATAACTTCTCCAACAGCTTTTGCTGCCCCTGTTGAACTTGGAATAATATTTCCACTTGCAGCACGCCCACCTCTCCAATCTTTTTTACTTGGACCATCAACTGTTAATTGTGTTGCAGTTGTTGAGTGAACAGTTGTCATCAAGCCTTCTTTTATTCCAAAATTATCATTAATAATCTTTGCCAATGGTGCCAAACAATTTGTTGTGCAACTTGCGTTTGAAACAACTTTCATATCTTTTGAATAAGTTTTTTCATTAACACCATAAACAAACATAGGAACTTCTTTTCCTGGTGCAGTTATAACAACTTTTTTAGCACCACCTTTTAAGTGTCTAATTGCGTCTTCACCTTTTGTGAATTTGCCTGTTGCTTCCATAATGTATTCAGCGCCACAACTTTTCCAATTAATGTTTTCAGGGTTCATTTCTGCAAAAAATTTAATAGCAACGCCATTAACAATTAAATCCCCATTTTTAACAGAAACATCTCCATCAAATTTCCCATGAATTGAATCGTATTCCAACATATATTTTGCATAGTCAACATCAATAAATGGGTCGTTTATGCCAACAACTTGAATGTTTGGAAAATTATAAGAAAGTCTTAAAATAAGTCTGCCAATTCTTCCAAAACCATTAATACCAATTTTTAAAATTTCGTCTTTCATGTTTACTCCTTTTGTTTTATAAATTATACTAAATTTTCAGGATTTAGAGCAACTAATTCAGGCAAAATAAACAATCCATTTTCCCTAATTAAAACATCATCAAAATATATTTTTCCACCGCCATATTTTTTGCTATGGCTTTGAATTAAATCCCAATGAATTGCACTTTTATTAGAGTTGTTAGCGTCGGAATAACAAGCCCCAATTGCCATATGAATGCTTTTTTCCATTTTTTCATCAAATAAAATATCTTTAACAGGCTCTTTAATATATGGGTTAACACCAAAAGCAAATTCGCCAATGTATCTACTACCACTATCAGTATCTATAATATTTTTAAATGCTTTATCATTACTAGTTTCAAATTTTACTATTTTACCATTTTCAAAATGCAAACAAATATTATTAAACTCCACACCATTATAAATAACAGGAATGTTAAAAGTAATATAACCATTAATGCTGTTTTTTACTGGCGCTGTGTAAATTTCGCCATCTGGAATGTTATTTTCACCACAACATTTAACAACACCAATATTTTTAATAGAAAATGTTAATTCCGTGTTTTTAGCAACTATTTTAACTTTATCTGTTTTATTCATTAACTTTTCTAAGTTCAGCATTGCTTTTTTCATTTTTAAATAATCTAAATTGCAAACTTTAAAATAAAAATCTTCAAACTCTTCAGTGCTCATATTTGCCAATTGACTAAAAGCTTTTGTTGGCCAAACTAACAAAATCCATCTTTTAAATAACCTAGCTTTGCCATGAACTTTTTCATAGTATAGTTTGTCATACATTTGCTTTATTTTTAAATTATCAATTCTTTCAAACGCATTTTCAGAGCCTTTAACCATAATCACAACATCCATATTATTCATAACTTCATAATCAAAATTAGAAAGCATGTTATAATATTCTTCTTTTCCATAATTTTGCAATTCTTTAAATATTCTCGGTTCTCTTTCCCAAATAAAAGGATATGCTTTAACTTTTTTTATTTCTCTTATTAAGCAAATAACAAAATAATCATCACAACCAGAAAAATCAATTAAAACTTTTTCATTAGCTTTTACCTTACAAGATTTGTTTACTATATTTTTTGCAAGCAATTCAATTCTACTATCTTTCATATTAAACTCCTTTTTAATATTGTTGCCAATTTTGCATTTAATATAAAAGAAATAAAAAAGATTGCTTAGCGCAATCTTAAAACATATTATAAAATTCAATTTTATCATTTAACGCATTAATTTCACTTCTTTCAACAGGCTTTCCCGCTCTAAAAATTAAAGTTTTTCTTGTGTTAAAAATCATAGATAAAATTAAAAACACAACAAAACTAATCCACAAAATTAAATGTGCGTAAAATGGCATTTTTAAATTTAATATTAAACATAAAGAACTTCCAATAGCGCATAGCAACGCAATTAAAAAACTTGTAATTGATATTATGCTGTTTTTATAGTAATCCTTGGTTTTTTCAACAAACAAAGGATTAACTTTTTCACGAGAGTCAACTTGCAAATGCACAATATCTGTTGAATAACCAACAAAAGAATCTAAAGTTCTTAATTGTCTGCTTTTTTCTGGCAATTGGTTTAATGTTAAAACAACGTCATTATCAAGTAATTGAATATCGTTCTCTGCCAAATTATCTTTATATACTCCAAGCATTTTAATACCCAATTTATAAATTCCATTAGAAATTGCTCTCGTGCATTTTTTAATACCTGTGTAAACTTTTTTCAAATAAACAATTTTATATCCAGCTTGCCAACTTGTGATAAATGCTTTAACAACATCTGAATTAACTTCTTCTTTAGAAGAATAAATTATTGTTGCATCGTAATTCACACATTTCTTTAAAGCAACAGAGATAAGCATATGTTCATCCACAGACCTATCAACCATAAATGCTTTAACTTTTGAAGCATCACTAAATGCACCACGAATTTTGGTGAAAACAACATTTAATTTTGCATTAATAGCAAAAATAACATCAAAATCAACACCACATTCTGTGCAAGATTTATCTATAGTTTCATATGCTTTATTAAAATCTATATCCGCTAAAATCGGAATAACAACACCAATCTTCATAAAAACCCTACTTTTTATTACTATTTATTTAATATTATATAAAATTTATGTAAAAAACACAAACAAATATTTTATTATATAAAATCAAACTTTGTAATATTTTATAACTTAATATTGAGTGTTAAAAATAAAAAGTCACACAAATTTTGTGCAACTTTTTATTTTTTTATTCTTCATCAATAAATTGTTTTATTTCAAGAAGATTATCATATGTTAATTCTGGAGAATTAAGTTCTTCATAGGCTTCAACAAAAGCATTTTTAACTTCTTCAGAATATTCTTTATTCTTTAAAGCAATATCTTTCATTTTTTCTGCCACTTTAACAACTTCTTCTTTTGTTTTAAAATCAACTGATTTAATTATTTTTTCAATAACGCTAAATCTGTTAATAGAAACATTACTTTTCTTAGCCATAACAAACTCCTTAACAACTTTATAGTATAAGAATAAACTATTTTCATTAAAAAATCAATATTTATTAATAATTAATTTATATTTTAATCATTACCTGGGAGGCAACACTGATGAATCTTTAGCTTCTTTTTTCGATTTATCTTCTTCTTTATTTACCACCTTTTCGCCAACTTTTTTAGCCAATTCTTCAATGCCTTTCTTTATTTCCTCTTCAGATTTTCCAGCTAGATCAAAAATTGCATCATTAACAATTGCCATAGCCAACTTATCATCTTCTTTTTCAGGATCTTTTAATAAGTTTTGTATATGCTCGCTCCATCCCTTCTTTTGTTCATCATCAAGCTTATCCCAAGATTCTGCTACTTCTGAGATTTTACCAACATATTGAATAACTGATCCTTTTTTACTAACTTCATCAATTTTTTTAATTTCTTTACTTTCAGCTATATTTCGAATTACTTCTTTACTTTCTTTTTCTTTTATTCTGCTTACAAATTCTTCAACAGTAGCTGGTTTTTTAGCTTTAGATTCTTCTTTTTCCTCAGTGTTTTCTTCTGTTTTTTCTTCAGGCTTACTTTCTTTACTTTCTGTTTCATCTTCTCCCTTTGATTTATCAGGATCCTCTACAACAGCATGAACTCTTTCTGGATCTGAAGTTTCTCGAACGCTATTAACACTTTCTCTTGTTTTAACTTCTGGATATTCAGGAGCAATTGTTCTTGGATTGTATGGAGGGATCTTAGATAATGTGTATTTTATGTAATCTAAAGAATACTCTCCTGCAATTTTCTTATTTAATACTTCATCAATTATTGATTGATAATCAACATCTGGTCCATATATATGACTTACAACTGCTGGTGCCACATCATTAACAATTCTATTTGCTAAATCAATAGTATATTTAGTTTTTTCAGGATTTGCAGAATCTTTAACTGAATCAATTAATTCATCTTTTGCACATTCAAAGAATTTTTCAGCTTGGTCTCTAGCAAAGCCAGGTCTAACAACGCCTTCTCTACCAATAAATTTACATTGTCTATCTAAAATTCTATTTATTCTATTTTCTGTTGACTTTCTAATTGTGTTTAAATATGTCAATTTTTGTTCATCAGCCATTTTGTCAAAAGTTTCAGGTTCTATAAATACAACGTCTTCTTCTACTGCACTTGCATAAGGACTTGAAATATACTCATTATAAACTTCATTATATTGTTCACTTGCAACTTCACCAATTCTTTCAGCATTTTCATCTTTGTGAATTTCTTTTTTTGCAAGATCAATAGCTAATTGAATTGTTTGCAATGCAACATATGCTTTAATATCATTACCCATTTCTTTTTTGAACTTCATCAATTCACTATCGCTCTCTTCATAAATTCTTGTCCTTGTTGCAGATTCTCTAACAACTGCTTCTCTATCTTCTGTTTCAGTTGCTTCAGGTTCTGTTTTAGGAGCAACTGTTGTTTCTTTACCTTCTGCGGTTTCAGTAGCTTCAGTATGTTCACTTGCAGACTTCTCTGCAGCCTTATCTTTTTCAGACAACTTGCCATCAAGTAATTTTTTAGCATCTTCTTTGCTTATTTCTTTTTTACTTTCACCATCTGCAACAAATAGCTTACCATCTTCAGACATCTCAACACCTAAATCTTTAAGTGCGTTCGCAATTGTTTTTAATTTATCAATATCAACAGATTCCTCAGTTGCTTTATCAGAATCAGCACTAGGTTCTGACTCATCGCCATAAATAGCATTAACTATAGCAATATCTTTCTTTGTTGCATTAATAATTTCTTTAGCTTCTTCTTTGGAAACTTCTGTAACTTTTCCATCTTTATCTGTTGTGATTAATTTTCCAGATTCATCAAATCTTAAGCCACTAACTTCTAAAGCATTTACAACATCTTTATCTGGAGTTACATCATCACCATATATAAATTTGTGTAAATCTTCAACTTTAACAGCATTAACCTTTTCTTTTTCATCTTTGCTTGGCTCTGGATTTTTTTCTTCAACCTTTTCTTCAGGTTTTATTTCAGCATTTACAACAGTTTCCTCTTTTTCTTTGTTCTCAATGCTTGTTTTTAAAATGTTTTCAACATCACCTTTAGAAACTGCATAGAAAGAACTATCAACAAATTGCTCTCCAATTTTTGTAATTCCTGCTTGTTGTAAAGCTTTTTCTTCAAAATCAATCATACTATTATTAACACTTTGTTTATCGATTTCTTTTTTAGAATCTTTATCAAAGTATTTTCCATCTTCCCCTTTCTCAATATTTAATTTACCTAAAATATATTCTTCTGATAAAACAAAATTGTATTCTGGTTCAGTATTTTTCTTTTCTTTTCTTGTAAATTTTTCTTTAACTTTTGCAACAGCACTTTCAAACTTAGTTTTAAATTTCTTTAATTTTGAATTAACGTTCTCGTCAACTTTTGCAGATTTATCTTCAACCTTGTCTTCAACAACTTTATCGTTTTCAACTTCTGCACTTGTTGCTGCTTTTTCATCTTTTTTAGGTGTATATAATCCATTGTCAACATAATATTTAACTGATTCTTCAACCTTTTTATCTGCTCTTCCTTTAGCATTCAACAACGCATTGTTAACTTTTTCAAATTTTGGATCTTTTGATAATTTAGATTCCAAATCTGTTGAAAAGTCGAAGACTTCACCATCTTTAACAATACTTCTTAAATATTCAACTTCTTCATCATCTAATTCCTTATCATTAACAACATATTGATGAGTGTTGTTATATTTGTAATCAACTTCAGTTTTGCCAACATTAGCATATTTCTTAGGTTTAGAGCCTTTTCCAACAATATTTCTAATTAATCCACTTTCTTCTAAAGCTGTAACAAATTCTTCATTATATCTTTTATTTAAATCTTTTCTTTTCTCTTCTTTAACAGTATTAATAATTTGATTTTTCTCTTCTTCAACTTTAACAATCTCTTGAATTTGTTCATCAACCAAAGATTTAACACCTGACACAGATTTAAAATCACTTTCAAATTTTTTAGGAATTAAAATTGTTTTAACTTCATCTTTTTCTTTATATTGAACTTCAACAAGTTCCATATCTTTGCCAGCATTTTTTTCAATAATTTTTTTACTAGCTTCAACTATGAACAACAATTTAGAATCAATTTCATCAACATATTCTTCTAACATTGATTTTTTCTCTGCATCAACTTCATCTGCAATTTTACTAGTATTATCATCTTTATTTTTAACAGCATTAGTTATACGTTCATATTTTTCATCTGAAGCAATTCTTGCAACTCTATGAACTTCTTGCTCTAAAATATAATTTTGCAACTGCAATTTTACTAATGCTTTGTTTTCATTCATTTTTTGAATTTCTTCACTAGTAGCTTTTCCATTCTTAGCTTTAAATTCAATACTTCTAATTTCTAAACACTTTGTTGTAAGATCTTCAATTAACTCAGGATTATTCTTAATAATATTTAAGCATTCTTTGCTTTTAAATATCCTACGTTTTCCAACTTTTTTAACATAATCACTATCTGTTTCAATAGATATAATTGAAGAAACCAATTCGTCATAAGATTTATCTTTTACATCTTTTTTGCTATTAGCTGAATAATAATCTTTTCTTGTGTTTTCTTCAGAATCATAATACACTGCTAATTGATCAACTATAGAATTTCTAATTTGGAATCTTAATATACCATTTCTAATTCTGCCACCTTTCATAATAGCAGCATTTTCTATTTCGCTTACTTTATAGTTTAAACCTCTTTCTATAATCTTAGCACGTTTTTCAACTGCAGATTTATAAGTTGCTTCAATTTCTTCAAATTCAGCAAAATTTTCGTCTTTCTTTGTTTTAGGGTCATCGCTAACAAATTTATCATAAGATTCACTTGGGAATTTCTCAGTATGTGTTTTTTTCCATTCGCTTTCAAAGTATCTTTTTTTGCCGTTTGCAACGTTTTGTTCAACCACATACTCGTATGCATCTTTAACAGTTTTGTTTAAATTAGCATTTTCTTCATCTAACAATTGATCTATAAAGTCAACTCTAAAGTTTCCATCTTCTAAATCTGGTAGATTATTTAACACTTTGCCAAATACTTCAACAATTTTAGATTTATCTTCTGCATATTTTTTAGAAACTGTATAACCATAAGTTTTTTGTTTGCCCTTAACTTCAACATCAACACTAAAATCAGTTTTAGTTTTATCATCAATTCTTGTTAAATAGCCACTATTTTCTAAAAATTTTAAGAAGTCACGTTTAGCAAATGATTTTCTTAAATCTGCATTATCCTTAGATTTCAAACTAAACTCTTTTAAAACATCTAGTTCTGCAAAAACTTTTGCTTGTTCATGAATATCTTCTTTAGTTAAATTTAAGTAAAAATCTCTTTCATCTGGTTTTAAATAATAGATATTTGAAACATCTTCTGGTTTAGCTGAAATTAATGAGTTAAACATATCAGAAGTTAAGTTGTAAGGATTTTCTTGTCTTAACTTTTTAGTATCATTATAAATTCTTCTTCTATATCTTAAATCTTCTTTTAATTTTTTAAATTTACTTGATGTGTAATCTTTAATACCAGACAAAACATCTGAAGCAACATTAACAGCCTTTTCAAAACCCTTTGCAATTTTAGATTTTTCTTTGCTTTTTGCTTGTTCTTCAGCAAATTTTTCGTCTTCTCTTTTTATTGCAGCTTCATTTTCTTCTCTCTTTATGCTTGCAATTCTTTCTTCAACAATTTTAGTTGAAGAATTTCTTGCTTCTTTAAACACTGCATTTACTTCTTTAAATTCTGGTTTAAGTTTAGAATCTAAATCTGAACCAATTTCAAAAATTTCGTCATCGCTTAACAAACTCTTTAAATATTTTGTTTGCTCATCACCTAATGATTCGTTTTGTAAAGTATCACTATTAATTATGTAACTTTTTCCACCAAAAATGAATTCTTGAGGTTTGAATTTTCTCATGGTCTTTTTACCAGTTGCACCATTTAAATTCATAACCCTTTCATCGTTTTTGTTATCATTAACTCTAATAATACCTTTTTCTTCTAAAACTTTTACGAAGTTATTTTTATAATCGTCATTCATCTCTTTTTGTTCATTTTTAATTCTATCACTAATTTTTCTTTCTGTATCAGTAGGAATATATTCAGACACAGGAGATTTTTCGCCATTAACAATTCTATTTAAATCCTCTTCAGACACTAAATCAGTTGTTCCATCGTAGTAATACTTTCCGTTTATACTAGTAATACCCTTTTCCAACAATTTTTTTTCAAAATCTTTGGCTTCTTGCTCTTTTCTTTGTTTTTCTTCTTCTTTCTTGTTTTGTCTTTCTTCTTTCCACTTGTTATATTTATTTGTTAAATTAGTTCTAACATTGTTAAGTTCATCACCAATTTTATTAATAGCTTTTAATACAAAATCATAAAAAGAAGCTTCATCTTTAGATTCAACAGATTCAACAGGTTTAACAACTTTGGTCTTTTTAGGAGCGTTTTGTTCTTTAAATTTTGTAGATGCATTTTCAACTGCTTTTCTAAGAATGTCATTTTCAATGGAATACTTTTTACCATCTTCAAGCACACTTAACATATCTTCAGGATAGCCTTTATCTCTCATTTGCTCCAACATATCTTCAACATATAATCTTGAATCTGAACCTTTTGCACGTTTAACAACAAATTGTTTGTTATTGTTTTTGTTTACTTTGAACACCACATCTTTATTCTTTTTTGCAGTGCTTGGTTTCTTATAACTTGCACCTTTTTGTCCTCTTAAACTTTTAACCAAACCAGCAGATTCTAACTCACTATAAAGCAACTCTTCAAATGTTTTTTTACTATTTCTAGTTGTTTTTTTTGTTGATTTTTTGGTTGTACTCATTTCTCACACTCTCTTTATAAAAATTTTGAACAATAATTTGAAAATTTAAGATATAGCAATAATTGCATTGTTCTTTTAATTACTTAATATTTTACCATATTTCGCCAAAAATTGCAATACACTAAACAATATTAGTTAGCATTTATATATAATATTTTAGTATTTATTCATATAAAACTTAGAATTTATATCTAAAATTCTCAATTACGATTGTTAAAAATTTAAAATACAAATTTCTAAATATTTAAATTAAAAAAGTAAAAACTTAATTCATTTTTAAATTAAACATATTTTAAATTTGTTTTCTATAATAGTATTTGCAAATACAAAGTTTTAAATAAAAAAAATAAAAGATTTTGCAATCTTTTATTTTTACATTTCGTCCAAACTTTTTAAGAAATCACTTAAATTGTCTTTATTTTCTTCTTCCAACTCTGAAGCATCTTTTGTATAGTCGTGTTCAAACAAATCTCTAACAAGTGGCAATGCTTCAATATGAACTGTTGTTCTTTGTGTTGCACTAACAACCAAGAAACATGTTCCCTTATCAGCTGTAACAATTGCATCTTGTTCTTCTTTGTTTATACCACCAGCATTTCTATATAATGCAATTAAGTCTGTCATATCATTTGGAGCAAGTGAGAATATTAAAGAATATTGACTTGCGTTTATTATTGCAGTACTTTGCTGAGCAATTTCTTCAGAACCAACAAAGTCTTTAATGTTTTGTGTTGCAATAATTTGCATTCCGTGGTATTTACGAATACGTTTTGCCATACGAGTCATAAACTCAAGTGATGTTGGGAATTTTTTATTAATAAATTCGTGCGCTTCATCAACTGCAATTATAACTCTTCTATACTCCAATTCTTCCAAATTTGGTTTATAATATTTATCATTAAAGTCTTTGTTTTTTGTTATTTCATTATTTAAGAATTTGAAAACTAACAACATTTGAGCATTTGTGATTAATGGGTTGTTATTTCCTAATAAGTTACGGAAATTGAAACAGATAAAGTTTTCATTAGTTACGATACTTGTAGGTCCATTCCACAAGTTACTATATCTACCACCAGAAGCAAATTTTTCTATATAAGTTCTAACAGTAAGTAAAGATTTCATTCTGTATGGTTCAGTTTCTTCTTTAATTTGATCTTTTATAATTTTTAACAAATCATCAAATATTGGATAATCTTCTGGTTCTAAAGTGCTTAAGTCTGTGTTTTCTGTTATGTTTTTAGATTTATATACTTCAATCAACAAACTGTTCAATGTTTCAAAACTATCAGAATCAATTCCAGGCAAGATAATTCTAAAAAATTGTTCCAAAAATTGCAAATGCGCACTATAAGAAGAACTTAAATCACCCTCATCTTCTTTCAAATCTGTGAATATATGGAATGGGTTAAAAATACCGTGAATATTTGAACCAACATCAATAATTTTACCATTCAAGTTATTACAAATAACTTCATATTCGTTTTCTGGGTCTAGTATAAATATTCTTGTTTGGTCTGCAGCAAAGTTTGTTAATAATGTTTTAGTTGCGAAAGATTTACCAGCACCAGATTTTCCCATAACAACCATGTTGCTATTCATTCTATCTTTATCTCTTGAGAAGAAGTTGATGAACATCGGATATTCACTCCAACCAATATAAATACCATGGTCATCTTGCATCATACTGCTAATAAATGGAAACATTGCAGCAAGTGAACTTGTGTGTATTCCACGCTCATACATTTTTAAAGTATCTAATCTTGAAATATTTGCACTTACAAATGCATCTATTTGCCTTCCAAAATTTTCAGCAAATCTAAAACCATTTTGTTTTAAAAGTGACCTTACTTCTTTTTTATTCTCATCCAATGTAACAATGTGAATATTTGTGTTATACAAAGTTTCACCATTATTTTTTAAACTTGTTAACAATTCTCTTAATGTGTCATAGTGTGTTTGATTTTCAATTTGTTGACTTGTTTTTGCTGTTTTATTAAGTTTAATTTCCATTTCCATCAAACTTTTATCAAGCAATTTTTCAGCTTTAAATCTATCCATTTGCTCAATATTAACAACAACTCTTGTGTCTGGCAACATAAATATTGGATACAACCACGCATTAGGAACTTCCAATGGATATTCTGAAATTGTGAATGTTCTATACAACTTTTTGTCAATTTGTGTAGTCATACTCTTGAATTGAACATTATCTGGGAAAGCCCATTTAACTTTTTCTTCGCCATTCAAATTTTTCAATTCTCTTTCATCAAAATAATCTGTAAATGTGCTTTTTAAGAAAACCAACAATTCATCACCAACTAAAATTTTAGAATATATTGGTGTGACACTTGAAGATAAAGAAGCAGACATACCTTTTATTGTTGATTCAAGCATTTCGCGGTCTGTATCATAAACAACAATATAATAATGCTCTTTTAAAATTCTATCATAGTTGTTAAAAATATTTATATTTCTTAAACGTTCTTCAAAAATTGGTGCACGTAAATCAAGTTCTTCTTGTGAATATAATCCTTTAGAACTCATTTCCTGAAGTTTTGTGTATCTATAGTCCTCATATTGTTCCATTTCATCCAAAACTTCAGCCTTTTTAATTTTAACCACACTCATCTTTTGATTTTTATTCAAACGTGTTATTGCATTACCAAATGTATTTATTGCAACTTCTTGTTTTTCTTCATCTAATAAGAAAAAGTCTATTGGAAAAATTTCCAAAACCATTGCATAATACTCACCAAAACTAATGTATTGATTCCTATTTAATCCTTCAAATGGAATAATTCTTTTAATATTTTCATTTTGTTTAACAAAGTTTTTAAAATATTTTTTCTTATAAGCAAAAAACTTAAAAGCCAAAACAACACTAAAATATAATTTAACACCATCAGAAACAGGAACAAATAACATAACCCAAAGTGATGCAACAGCAATACCCAAGTATATGTTATATGGTATGTTACTAGCAAAAACCATAACTGCAGCAACTAAACCAATTAGTGCTATTATACAGTCTAAAAAAGTAAAATTTTTAAATACTTCTGTTTTAATTTTTGCCTTTCTTGGAATAAATTTAGACATTTTGATTCTCCCTTTTTATTATGTGCACATATTTACATATTATAATTACAATAAGTATATTATAAAAAATAAAAAATTCAAAACAATATGATAAGAAAATAAATTGATTTTTGAAAAAAAATTAATAATAAATTAAAGCAACATAGCAATTTATTTGTTTGTTATAATGAACTTAAATTTATAAATTATGGCTTTATTAAAGCATAAAAACAATATTTGAATAGTACTTTATGATTAAATTAATGAACATATAAAAAACAAAGAATAAAAGTGATTAAAATCACTTTTATTCTTTATCTTCACTATATTTTTTATATCTTGCCGTCCTATCAAAATTATGTCCAAATAAAGTATTGTTTTGACTTTTCTGTTGAGCATTTAAATATTTTGAATTTGCTTTATTAACTCTTTTTTCAGATTTAGCTAAAGCCTTTACATCCCTCTCAGATTCTTTGTCAGATCTATGATATCCTGCAACATTTTTTTGTGCCTCATCCCTTTCATTCTCTGCATCTTTCAGATTTCTACTCATTCTTTCGTATTTTTCATCTAGCCTATCTTGTTTTTCAGAAGCACGTCTATCTTGATAATATTGTCTTGAAGTTAAACCTTCTTCTTGATATTTCTTCTTAACTTCTTTATCTCTTTCTTTTAAGGATCTAAAATTTTTTTGCTGTGCTTCAAACTTTTCTTCTTTTTTCTTAGCTCTCTCAGCTTTTTTAGGATTTACAGGTTTGTTTTTAGGATCTCTCATCTGTATACCCAAACCAGCACCCAATTGTTTACCTATTGCATTTCTTTTTACCCTAAAGTTTGCCATTGATTGAGAAGTTTTTTGATCTAATTTATTTGCTAAATCTCTTGCTCGTCCACGGTTTCTTATTTGCCTATTACTTGTTGTTTTACCCATTTTTGCATCAATTTTATCACCAATTTTGGCACCAGCTTTTAAAGCAAGTGAAGCTCCTTTGGCTATAGCTGCCTTTGCCAAAGCACCAGCCCCTGTTGCAATAGTCGCCGCATTAACTACTGTATTACCAACTCTTTTAGCCATATCGCTACCAGCAGAAAGAGCATCATCAGCACCAATTAATTTTGAAATTAGTGTTCCGCCCTCTTTAACAGTTATTAATCCTGTTATAACTAAAATTAGTCTCATTAAACTATTTTGAAAACTCAAATTAATACCTTTGATTGCATTACCAGAATTGAAAAAATCTATAGATTGAAAAAATGGCAACATTAAGAAAAATAAATTTAAAGCAATAATAGTTCCGTAAGCACCTATAATATTTCCAATAAAAGCTTTTCTCCATTCTCCAAAAGCGTTTCCTCCATCTAGTGGCATTAAACCAACAATAGGAGGTGCTACAACATAAAGCATCACGCTTTTAAACAATCTCATAACAATGCCTATCGCAGACATTAGCATTATATAAGCACAAATAAATGTTCCAAAAGCAAGTATTACATAGTTTATGCTGTTTGTATCATAGAACTGAACCGCTAAATTACCATTGGTTGCATCAAAAACATTTAGTTTTATGGTTCCATCTGCTTGTTTTTCACCAACCAAATATCTTCCATCAGAACTTAAAGTTAACTTTAAATCTGCTTTTGTTGCAAATCTATAAGCCATAGAATCTTTTGATATATAAATCTCGTTATTAAATAACTCTTCTTCACTTTCTGCAACAATTATATAATAACCAGACGAAAAACAATTGTTTATTATACTTGCCATATTTTGTTCATAAGAAACAGATTCTGTTACATCTGTTATTGGTGTAGATGGTATTTGTTGCAAACTAATAGTATCACTTGTTGAGTTAATTTTATATCCTAGAAAAACTTGACCAGATGTAGAATTATTATGTTTGTAATTCCAAACAACAGTATTTTCTGAAACAATTGGATTTAGCTGCTTATCTTTATCTTTGCTATTAACTATTAATTTATTAGCTGATGAACAAGACGCGCTAAAAACTGAATTTGATATTTTAGCCGAATTCACTTTTGTTGTTGCAGAATCTAATGCTTGCAATAAAAACTGAGATAATATAATCCCCATTGCAACTGCAATTGGTACTATTGCAAACATAGCCATACTCTTTAATGAGTTTTTAAAAATTGCACTTTTATTATTTTCTGCTTTTTCTGTTGTGTATTCACTTCTTATAATTTGAATTATAGTTGCTATAAACATAATTACAATAGCAAGAACGGTTAAAGCAACAAACACATCCATTACTTGAGACGATGTTATTAATGCCAGTACGATATCATTATTTGAAGCAGTATCTCCTATCCATACTGTATCTAAGCCAACTAATCTTTTAAATAAACTTTGGAAAAAGTCAACAAAATATAGAACTTTTAAAATCAAGCCAAAAATTATTTCACCAACTAAAGCAATAATAGCGTTCATTATTTTTGTAACAATATCAATAAGTAAATTACTTAAAAACGTTATTAAACCTTCAAATATGTTTGCTAAAAACATTGACATATACATTTATCTCCTTTTTATATTTGTTGACTTTTAAATTTATTTTTTTGAACTATTGTTCTTTTTTTCTGCTTGCTCTTGAATTTTAGAAAACTCACGATGCATATTTGTACCTTTTTCATTTATGCCTTGATTAATTTTACCAGCCGCAATCTGACTTGTATTGTTATTTGTTGATTCGTTTAAAATTTTCTTATTTTCCTTCACTCCGGCCTTATAAATTTTATCAATATCTTTATTTTCCTTTTCTAATTCTCGAATCTGTGCTTTCAAATTATCAATTCTTGCTAATGATAAAGGATCCCCTTTTTCTTTTGCTTTTTTAATATCTTCTTTAAGTTCTTTGATCCTACTACTATTTTCAATTCTAGTTCTCTCAAGACCATTATTACTCATTTCTTCACGAGCAATGGCTCTTGCATATTTAGCATTTTCATATCTATTTTTTGTTCTATTAATTATATTGTCTGATAAAGTTTGTTTTAATGTTCTATGAAGCTCTAAATTTCCATCCTTGTCAAATCCAATCTTTCTAGAACTCATAATATTTGACATTTGAGAATTGTATTTATCTTGTATTTCTTTAATTTTTGGTGCAAGTTCTTTATCAACTGCTTTCTTTTGCTCTTCAGATAAATTTTTATAATCTTTATCTTTATATAACTTGCCAATTTCACCTTGCATTTGCTTTCTTAAAGTTTCAGAAGCAATACTCTTTTCTGATGTTTTTTGTGTTGCATAATCTAATGAAGATTGATATGGTCTAAACACTTTATTCATGCTACCTATAAGACCTGTATCTTTTGCTCTAATTCTGTCCATTATAGAGCCTTTACCTTCTTTAACTCTCTTTCTACTTGCAGCAACAGACTTGTCCTTTTTTGGTTTTTCTGCTGAAGGAATAGAAGTAATACCTGTTGCCTTTTTAACTTGTTCAGTTAAAACGTTATTATGGGATTTTCTTTGTTGTTTATGATATTCTGCTTGTGCATTTAATTGTTTAACTCTATCTGAATCACCTGTCATATAACCTGTGGCAATTGCTCTACCCTTATTAACTATAGATGCAACACCATGTCCAGCTGCAGCCATACCATGACCAACATTTGAAACAGTTCTGCCAACACTTTTCATTGTGCTTGCACCTGTGCTAATAGCATCACCAGCGCCAATCAATCCTCCAATTAATTTTGGAGTATCTTTAACCATTAAACAACCAACTATAATAAATATTAATTGTGCTAACAAATTTGCTGTTTCATCTGTGGTTGCTGGATCAAAAATATTAATACTTTGTAACATTGGAAGCAATAAAAAGAAAATATTTAATGAAACAACAACACCATAAGCCATCAAAACTTCGCTAATAAATGTTTTCTTCCAAGTTCCAAAAGCTTTCCCACCATCCAATGGCATCATACCAACAATAGGTGGTGAAATTAATATAAGCAATACAGCCTTAAACATACGTTTTGCCATTCCAAATGCTGCAGTAAACAAGGCATAAATACAAAAGAAACATCCAAAAAATAGAATAACAAAATTCATATTACTTGTTTTGTAAAACATTTTAACAAGGCTACCATTAGTATAAGTATAAACAGAGTCTATTCTTATAATTGTTGAACCATCTTTTAATGCATTTATGTTGGCTTCTTCAAGAAACTCTTCAGCACCAGGACCTTCTGCCCAAACATAATACCCACCTTTGAATAGCAAGTCAATTAAATCTGCTGCGTTATATGTTCCAGATGCCGTTACATCTTCTGTGTTTTCTGTTATATTATTTAATCTATCAATATATTTTGGTTGAGGGTCTTCTGGTCTATACTTATATCCAATTTTTATGTCTTCGTTTTTAAATTTCCAAGTTATAGAACCATCTTTACCATCAATATGCATTGATAAATCACCAAAAGCTGCTTGCGTTTTCGAATCTTCAAGGTCACTTTCTGTAGGAGTTCTAAAACAATTTGCATTATATGCACTGGCAATAAAAATACTATTTGATATATTTGAAGTTTTTCCCACTTGTGTTGCAGCATCAATAGCTCTCAATAAGAAATTTGAAAGAATTATTCCCATAACAGAAAATAATGGAACTATAAAAAACATAACCAAACTTTTAATAGATGTTGCAAATATTGTAGCTTTTGTATTTTTTGCACCTTCAGTTGTATACTCACTTCTTATAATTTGAATAATGGTTGCAATCATAACAATGCAAACACTTAAAATTGATAGTGCTAATAAAACATCCAAAACATTTCGTTGAAATAACATCTGCAAAATCAAATCACTAGAATTTGATTCAATGCCGCTGTATGATGTATCTAAACCTGCAAGAATCCTAAAAATGTTTTGTGAAAAATCAATTAAAGACATCAGTTGCGCACCAATGCCAAACAATACTCCACCCAATACATTTTGAATTAAAAACATTATTACATCAACTAACCATAAAAAGAGTTCAGTGATTTTTTCTATTAACCAATCTAAAACACCTAAATTCATAGAAATAAAATGCATATATTCCTCCAATCAAAAATAGTTGAATAATAATTCGATTCAGCAACTTCTTATAATTATATTATCTAACAATAATTATATAATATTACAACAGAAAAATCAAATATATTAATAAACAAAAAAACAATAAATGCACATTTGTTTATATTAAAATTTGCACAAATAAACAATTAAAACAAAAAGGACATTATAAAAATATAAATTGGAAAAACATTCCTATGAAAAATTAATCTGTCTGATTTAATGGAAACAAAAATAATTTTCTATAATTAAAAACATGTGTTTTTGTCACAAAAACACATGTTTTATTACCGCTTAAATTGTATTCAGAAAACAAAAAAAGCTTCAATTGAAGCTTTTTAATATGTTAATACACCAAATGTTCTACCAACTGCACATGCCATAGTTTTTAACATGCCAATTGAACTATCTTCTTCAGCAGCTTTTCCTCCGTTCCAACCATAACCAGATACTAAATTTGCAATATTTGGAGCATATTTAACAAATAATGCTAAAAGTGCCATTAACGCAAGCATTGCAATTATACCAATAACTGCATTTATTAAGCGTTTTTTAGCTTCTTCACGAGCATCTGAACTTTCTGCTCTTGAATATTTAACACCTAATATAATTGCATAAATTGAACCAGCAGTTCCAACTAAAATTAACAAAGGAACTATCATCATATTTAAAACTTCTATAATAGGTTCAAATATGCTTTTATACCAGTCTTGTGTTGTAACATCTCCAGTTGTACCAGTACTTTCTGCATCTTCAGCTAAAAACTTAGAAAAGCCCATAATTAAATTCATTAAAGACATCGTTTTTCTCTCCCTTAAAACTTAAATCGTATTTATTTGACTTTATATTATCACAACAAATTTTTTTTAACAAACATTTTTTAACATATTTTGATAAAAAAAACATTTTTTTACAAAAATTATTTTCTAAAAATAAGTTTATTAATATTATTTCACAAATTAATAAAAAAATAACCAATAGAACATTAAAAATAAATAATAAACAACATTATTTAAAAATTTAATTTATTGCAAGTTTTTAGATTAATTTTTTTTTGTTGCAACTTAATTCACACTAATCAACTACCCAATTTCTTTTAAATCAAATTAGTGATTAGTGATTGATTTGTTAATTAATGTTGAATAATATAAATATAATAATTTTTATTTTACAAATTTAAAATAAATATTTATAATGTTTGTAACATATCTAGGGAGGCTATGATGGCAGACGAACAAAATAAGAAAAAGAAATCATTTACAACAAAAGTTATTTTTTTATTAGCTTTTATAGTTGTATCATTTATTATTTCATTAGCAGTTGCTGGTTATTTGGAATACAACGAAATTAAATTTGATACAGCATTAATATCTACACCAGGTTTTTTTATTCCTTTTGCTGTTTTAATAGGAGGTTTAATTTTTGTTACCTATTCCGTATTAAAAAAACCAGCAGATAAAAAGCCTAAATCTGAAATTAAAACAGAAAATAATATTAAAAAGTTTTACGATTCTCATTTTTTAACATTAGATGAGTTACGAAAACAAAAAAATTTTATGTTCCATTATTGGGAAGAACTTAAAACTTTAAAAATTAAGAAAAGTCCATATGGAAAAAAATCAGATTTTATTCCTTGTGGAATACCAATTCGAGGAGAATTGATTAATAATAGACTAGAAGTCAATATGTACTCTGCAGATACCCACGCACTTATAGTTGGTACTTCTGGTTCTGGTAAATCTTCAAGACTTGTTGAACCAACAATTCATATTTTAAGTGAAACAGGCGTTAAACCTCACTTGGTTATAACAGACCCAAAAGGTGAATTATTCCACGATACAAGTGAATCTTTGAAGAAAAAAGGCTACAACGTAATAGTTTTTGATATTGACGATCCTTATTCCAGCACACGTTGGAATCCACTATCCAGCATCTATAGGATGTATAGAAAAGCTCAAACCTTACGTGATTTAGTTAAGGTTCACAGAGGAGATAATCCAAAAACTTTAAATTTAAAATGTCCACAACGCGAATATTACAATGAATGGTATGAATTAGATGGTTATGCTCTAGCCGATAAACAAAGTTTGGAAGATTTTATTATTTCAACAAAACAACAATTGGAATCAAGATGTGTTGAAGAGTTAAAAGATGTTGCAAGTGTTATTGTTCCAGAAAGCAAATCTAACGACCCATATTGGGAAAACTCTGCTAGAAGTTTTATTCAAGCAATAATGACTGCAATGTTAGAAGATTCTAACGACCCAGAACTTGAAATGACTGAAGATAAATTTAATTTCTACAACGTAAATCAAATTGCAAACTTGGTTGACGTTGACAGTATGGGAACAAACCCATATAAATCAATTTGCAAATATTTTAATGATAGAGATAACTTTTCTCAAGCAAAAATTTTAGCAAGTAACGTTGTTAATAATAGAATTGAAACACAACAAAACTTATTTGGTACAATCACTGAAAAATTAAGTATGTTTAACGATATGGGCATGTGTTATGTTACAAGTGCGAACGAAATGAATTTAAACAACTTTGACGAACAACCAAGTGCACTATACTTAAGAATTCCAGACCAAAAAGTCAACCGTTATCCAATTGCAATAATGTTTATAACACAGTTATATAAACAGTTAGTTGAAATTGCAAACACTAAAGAAGGATTACTTGATAGACCTTGTTATTTCATAATGGATGAGTTTGCAAATATGCCTCAAATACCTAACTTTAAAACAGTTATAACAGTTTCTCGTGGTAGAAGAATATTCTTTATGCTTATTGTTCAATCTTATGTTCAGTTAAAAATTGCATATGGTGAAGATGTTGCAACAACAATTGAAGACAACTGTAACGTTGTTCTATTCTTAGCAACAAACGACCAAGCAACTGCACAAAAAATTTCTGAAAAATGTGGAACAATTTCTTTTAAAACCACAACAACAAGTTATAGTTCAAATAAAAGCAATAACAAAGAAGATAAAGGTGGCGAAAGCAAAAATGAAAGTGTTGCTATTGACACTAGACCGTTAATATATAAAGAGGAATTATCAACAATTCAAAAAAATGGTCAAGTTTTAATTTTATTCCAAAAAGACTTCCCTGCTAAAAGCAAATTTACATCTGCTTACGACCCTGCAATGAGTAAATTCTATGACAGGACCCCTGCAAGACAATTGCCAAGCATCCCTAAAAGATTAAACATTGAACAAATAACTTATGATATTAGAAAAATCAATCAATTAAAAGATGAAAAAAGCAGAAAAAACAATTCATCTGCTAACAACTCAAATTTTGGCGGTTTTGATAGTTTTAACTTATTTTAAACTTGGAATCACATTCCAAGTTTATTTTTTATTAATAAAATTTAAACTTATTTTTATGTTCATTTTTTACAATTTTAACAATTTTAATTATTATGCAAACTTGTTAATTATGCCTATATTTTAGGTGTTTTATAGAAACATGCATAGCACATAGAAGTTAAATTATTATATAAAATTTTTAATTAAAATTTTATTTAAACTACAACAAAAGAACGATTGATTAAAAAAATTTTTGAAAATTAAAAATTATTAATTTTCTTTTTTTTCCCCGTTTCATATGAAAAAATATTTTACAATTTATATAATTACAAACGCAGCATTATAAATAAATTATTAAATTTATTTTGTTTTAACTTAACTTAAATGTTGAATAAAAGTATATGATTATGATAAAGAATATAAATTAAATAATTATATAAAATATATATAATATATAATAAACAAATTAAAATTATTTTGTTAATTTTTTATTGTGTGATAAAATATTCGTAAATGAATTATTAAATATGGAAAATCATTTTAGGAGATTTAAAATGCAAAAGATTAAAAAGTTGTGGATTTTTAGTTTTATATCTATGGCAATAGCCCTTTTCACTGTTTGGGGAATTTTTTCTATTATAAAATCAACAAGCAAAGTAAATGCAGACCAGTTGCCTGAAGGCGTTGAATATGCTGCTTATATCGATAAGAGCGTTAGTTTCACTGAATATTCAGAAGATACTGGTTATGTGTATGCAGAAGGCACTAGAAAATACGTTACCAAAAATGAAATAATTTCAGACGTAAATGGCAAATATGTTGAAATGCTTGAAAATAATGAAAATGGAGCAATTCAAAACACAAACTTTAACATTTTAAGAAATAGCCACGATAGTTATGTAACAAGTGGAATTGCAGAAAACTTCTACTTTACAATTGGAACTGCCGTAAGCGGACCTGATGCAACATTGGACCCAAGCAAAACATATTTAACAGCTTTGCAAATTAATATGTTTTTAAATGGAAAAATGTTATATATTAATCCAAGAAATTCAACAAATGTTATGGTTGACAACAAAGAAACAAGCATTGACTATTGGTATCAATATATAGACTTAACTAATATGTATTATTCGTTAGATAACGACCCAAACCAAAAAGGTGAAAAAGTTGAAAATCCACAAGGAACATTTACATTAACATTCCAATTCTCAACAGTTAAAAATAATCAAATTGGCAATGCTGTTACATATCAAGTTTCCTACACTACACTTTCGCAAAAAACTTATAAAGATAATTTTCCATATTTTGAAAACACTTTAAAAAATGTTGACACTTCAACATATTTCACAAGTGAAGGAAGTAGTTCACCTTTACAATATTATTACAACTTTAATAACAAAAATAATATAGTTGAAACCAAAAAAGTTTTACCATCTTATGTTTTTGACGCAAAACTTTATGGTTTGAATATTACTAGACAATATAACGATTTAATTGAATACATAACAACTGAATTTAGTATTGATGAAAATCAAACAGGAAAATTAAATATAAATTATTGGAATGCTGACAAACAAACCCTAATAAAAAAGGATACTGTTACAATTCCTAACGATGGCGGAAAATATATTTACAAGTTGGAATTTGAAGATTTTGGTGTTTACACTGTTGAAAACTTTTATATGGTTGAAACAACAAAAGAAGGTTCAACAGCAACTCGAACATTCCAAATGGCAACAGGCTCAAATGTTTTAGCAAATCCAACTGAAAGTTTGCAATATTTTAAAAATGTTGAAAAAGATGTTTCTGTTAGTGGCGATGCATATGGCAAAAACACATTTATTTTAAACAATGTTGGTATTAAATCATTCTTTTTAGATTATTCAAAAGTAAATAAAGAAATTGATAACTATTCCGTTATTAAAGAAAACAATCAAAATTACAGCGACACTAATTGGTTAACAGCTAACATTGCTTCTAAAATTGAAAGTAACACTGGTTCTTATAGTTTAACAAATTATTTAAACACTAGTTACAACACTTCATTATTTAAAACTATATTTGGTGCAAACATTCAGACAGTTGAAGAATTCAATAACAACTTCCCTGTTTTAAACCAAGGCCCAATTAGTTTTGAAAGATTTGGAACAATTAATCAAACTAAAAGCAAATATAAAATTTACCCTACTTTTAATGATTTATTAAATGGCACAACAGATTCAAACATTGTTAAACAAGGTGTTATTACAAAAGACACAAAATTAACACAAGTTGGCTATTACGAAGTTTTAATTAATTATGAATATAATGGAATAGATTTTGCTCAAGCATTTATTTTCTGCATTGACAAAAGTTCTCCAACTTCAACTTTGTACACATACGATGCTGAAAATGGCAATAAAGAAATTTTAACAAAAAAATATACAAACAAGATTGTTGAATTTGAATTTCCTAAACAAACATATTTCCAAGCTCCAATCAGAGCAAGATATATTAGAACAGAATTAGGAACAGGTTTCTCAAACAATTTTGATGGTGTTGAATTTAATTACACATCAGGAACTCAATTAATAGATGATGGTAACTATAGCATTCAATTGGTATTTGGCGAAACAGATAGTTACTACATTGAACAATTTGTTATTGATACTTTAGATATTGATGGCATGAAATACTCACCTATTGATGCAGTTTACAATGAGAACAACCAAGTTATTGGCTACACATTAAAAAGTGATATTTCAACAAGCAACGCAAATTTAACAAGTCACCCATTTACATTCTTATTTAACGAAAAATTAAGTGATGCAAAAATAGAAGTTAAATATAAAAAATTTAATTTTGAATTAATTTCAAGTTCTGGAAATTTATTAGATAATGTTACTGCACTTGAAACTAATAAATATGTAACAACAGGCTATAAATTAGTTAACAAAGTTTCCGCTTATTCAGATTACTTTGCGTTTGATAAAAATTCTTTAGAAGTTCCTGAAAAAAATGTATTTGTTGATAACACTAGCGGTTTATACATTTTTGAACTTGTTGATGAAGCAGGCAACACTGCAACATTCTTTGTTATTTACGATTTAACAAAACCACAAGTTGTGTTTAACCCACAAATTGAAAACAAATATAACATTGTTAACTCTGCAACAGATATCATTTGGGGACAAAGCAAAGCAACATTAGTTGAAAAAGTTAATGATGGAGATGAATCTTTTAATAACTTATTAAATGACCCTGAAAGTAACTTCCAAAGTTATTTCTCACAAATTGAAAACAAAAATTATATGTCTGTTAAAAACTCAAACGTTGTTTTTGAATATTATTTAAATAATGTATTACAAACAACAACTATTAATGTTGGAGCAACATCTGATGATTGGCACAAAACAATTTACCCAACACAAGAAGATGCACCACAAGGAACTTCAGAACATTTTATTGGTGAAAAAGATTACACTATAACAATAACACCATCGACAAACACAAATTACACAACTTCTTTAAACAACGATGTTAAATCAAAGTTTAACATTTCAATGAACTTAGATTCTTCCATTGGAATATTTAATGGTTATTATGATGAACATTCTGATAACAGCACAGGTATTAGAATTTTAAAAGACACTTCAACTAACTCAAACAAACTTCGTTTTAGTTTAATCCCAAAACTTGACGAAGTTGAAGATCCTAACAGAGTTATTGAATTAAGTTATGAATACTACCCTGTTGCAGTTAGTGAATATGAAAACTTGCAAGATGGTTCTAGTTTAACAATTCAAGCTAACAGTGATGGAAAACCTAATGTATTATACCCTTTCAGCAAAAACCCAACAATAACAAAAACATTAATTAGCAATGGCTCAATTGTTGATATGTCTTCATATTCAGACCCTGAAGACCCTGAAAGAGTTTTCTCAAACATAATTAACCCAACCATAATTAATGGAGAAACATTCACACAAGAAGGTTTCTACATTTTCAAAAGAGTTTATGATGAAGAAAAGTTTGCAACCGTTGAAGATAGCAATGATACTTTAATTAGATATTATGCAGTTTGCGTAACACGTGAAGGCATAATAAACATTTCAGATTCAATTTCAACAGGAAAAAATATTTCATTTAGTATGCCAAATGGAAACAAAGAACCTGTTATATTCACTGCAGAAGATATTCAGAGTTATATTAGTGCAGGTGAAACAAATCTTTTCACAACTAATAAATTACCATTAAAATTCACATTGCCAAATGATAAATATGATGCAGAAACAACTTTGAACAATATTTCTAATATTGATTCTGAATATTTAATAAATGCAATTAATTTAAATAACAGATTGTTTGGTTTAAAATTAACTTTAACAAACAAATATTTATTAAACAATGGTTACACAACTGAAAATGTTGTTGTTGATAACGTTGTTAATAGAAATTACAACACTTATAAAATTTTTGATGATACCGGTTCTTTAATAAACCCATCAAGCGATACTCGTGTTAGAGAAAGTGGATTTAACAAAGCTGGAAGTTTTACTGTTACTATTAGTGATAGTTCTGGCATTGATAAGTTCCCAAGCAACACAACAACTTTTAATTACACAATATCCCACTACTCTCCTAATGGAAAATTTATTAACAACAATTATTCTTATTCAGAAAGACCTTCCCAAACAGAAGCGAACAAAACAATTTTTAAAAGCACAAATCAGAAAGAAATTTATTTTTCATTTAACGATAAAGGTGAAGTTGGCGGAATTAATGGAATTGATATGTTCAAAGCCGAAATTGACCCAACAAACATCGAAGTTAAACAAATATTGCCAAACGGAGCAGTTGGAAAAACATATACAATTAAAAACCAAGAACAACTTAACACTGCAATTGCAGAAGGATTAATTGAAAAAGTTAATTTTAACTCTGCAGGAGATGTTGTTGAAGATAACGACCCTGGCATTATTGCAACCAATTACATAATTCATATAACAAGCGAAACAAGTCCTGAAACAAGCATAATGAACGGAACAGGAACAGAAAGCACATATGAAGTTAAATTATGTTTTGTTGGAAATGAGAATGATTATATTGGAACATCTGCAAATGGCGAAACTGTTAATTATTTCTACAGAACTTTCTCAATAACAGTTGATAGAACAAAACCTAGCGCAAATGTTAACAAATTAAAAGCAAATGATAAATTCACAGATTCTAGCTTCACCGCTAATTTAGAAAGTTATATGTTTGCGGTAACAGATTTGCAACAAAGTTCTGCATTCTTTAAATTCACAAGAGAAAATAACAACGTAAATGAAAGTGATGAGATTTTTGCTAGGTACCTATCTTCTCCATTAAATTATTTGCAAACAATAACTCCAGACAATCCAAATTACAAAAATTTAGTTGTTTACCCTAACAATCCAATGTTTGAAGAAGGCAACAGTATTTATGTTAATTTACAAGGCTATAATGAAGAAGGTGTTATTAACCTTGAAACTTTGGGAGAAAGCGGTTATTATGAAATTATTGAACGTGATGAAGCTGGAAACTACATTGTTTATGTTGTACACTACGTTAAAGCATCTGATTTAGTTAACTATGTTCCTAATTTAAACATTAGTTACAACAATGTTAACTCAGATACACCAATTGCTAAAGACATATCTGGCAATTATAATGATATTTTAACAACACAATACACAACTGAAATATTAGGTGAAAACTTCAGTATTAATAACATTAAAACTTATAATTATGTTGACTTGTTCCAAAAAGTTACAGTTAATATAAACAATCAACGTGAAAAAACATTTATAAGCACTGCAGAAGATAAACAACTTTCTAATTTAAATAGTTTCTTATCAGAAATTAATAGTTACATAAAAACTCAAACAGAATCAAGTTTGAAAAATGGTTACAAAGTAACAATAACCTTAACAAACAGGTTCTTTGAAAATTATGTTATCACATACTTAATTGCAGGCGCTCAATTAGAACCAATTTATAACATTAACGAAACTAAACAAACAATTCAAATAACAATTCCAAACGATAACGAAACAACAAAAATTGTTGCATTCAGAGTTTATAAATTCGAAAATGGTGCTTGGAAGTTATTAAATACAGATAACTCCTCACCTAACCCAAAACCAATTATAACAAGCGCTGAATTAGTTGGAAGAGAATCTTTAGCTGGTGATACTTATAATTTTGGCGCTGGCGAATATCAATTTGAATTGATTGATAATTTTGGAAGAGGTTTATCTGAAAATAACGAATCTTTCTTTAAAGGTGTTGGAATTAGTAACGTTGCATACTTTAGTGATTTTTACAATAATCAACAACCTGCTGAAGGAGGAAATGTTGTTAACTACACTGCAAAGCCTTTCACATTCACATATCAATCTAACTACTATAATTTAAACATTTATTTACCAACAGAAAATGGAAATTTCTCAAAAACTCCAATAAACACAGCAAATAACCCAGATTGGTTAACACAATATTCTGCTCTTATTGAAGAATCTAGAGTTGTTGGTAGCATTATAACTTATAAATTTAAAAATAACGAAAATGCAGTTGAAAGAAAATTTAAAATTGAACTTGTTTACACAAGAGGAACAATTCAACAAATTCAAACTTACATTTTAAGTATTTATAACATCTTACCAGAAATTAATTTATATAATTTATCTGGAGCAATTTTGCCAAACAGCAACGATGAATTAAATCCAACAATTCTAACTCAACCATTTAGAATTAATTGGGAAACTGATAACTTTAACACTGTTGTTAATTTAACACGTGTTTATACTGATGATTTGGGAAGAACACAAACTGAAAACATTAACAACATTTCTCAAAATTACTTAATTGATAAACCAGGCTTCTACACTGCAAGCATAACTAACAAATTTGGTTATACTCACACTGAATACAACAGATACTTTAAATATTTAGAAGATAATGTTGAATTGTATTCTGTTATTGCAGTGGAAAACGGAATGGATAAAACATTCTTGAAAAATGCTGATAATAATGAAGTTTATGTTGATGAACAAGGCAAGGAGCATCCATTAATTGTTTATTATGCAACAACAGATTTTGATGGTTCTAACAGCAATAAATATATTGAAATTAGGGTTAACACAGACCAACAACTACAATCTGAATCAATACCTAACCCTTCTGGAATAGAAGTTCCTAATGAAAAATATTACAAAATTTCTTCAATGGATGAAAACACTTCTTTCGGTTACATTAGATACATCAAAATTAAATTTATTAATGCTTCAACAAACTTTGCAGAGCCTCTAATTGAACAACCAAACAATGAAGGAAACCTTGAAGCAGTTGACATTCCAAGCAATAACACAATTAAAACAATTAAGGATTATTTAAAAATTTCTTGGTCAATAAAAAATTCTGATGAAATTTTCGATATTAATTCTGCATACAACAAAGTTAATATAACAGTTTTATATAGAGATGCTTTGAACAACTTAGTTAAATTATCACCTGCAATAACTATTGATGAAGAAAGTGCTAAAGCATATATCACTTTAACAAAAGCTGGAAAATATGTTATTTCCTTTTCAGATTTAGCAGGCAACACTCACCTATTCAATGGTTCTAGCAACTTAAATATAACAATTGCAAATGATGTATTGTTCACTGTTAACAACAATGAACCAATACAAAACCAATACTTTAATGATGAAGTTATAATAAAAGTTTTAAAAGATTCAACCTTGTATTATGGTGACCCTATTGTAACAGCAACAAGAAATGGCGAAACTTTTGAAATTGAAAAAGTTGAAAATACACTTGATTCTTATATATTCAAATTACAAGGCTACTATCAAGTTACAATTTCAACAAAAATAACAATTAATGGTGAAATTGTTGATTTAATCACAATTTATTCATTCACAATAATTAATAACAATCAATCAAATTTATGTTTCAACATTCCAGAAAGTTATAATTTCAGAATTGTTGAAGTTATAAAAAATGAAAATGAAAATATAACAGATAGTTTTGATTCTTTAAATTCTTTATGGTTATCACCTGCAGACACAGGAAATGGTATTTATGATATAACATTATTATATGATGATGTTGTTAATGGAATAAAACAAACATTCTCATTTAGTGTTTGGATTGGCGACGAACAACCTGTTCTAATTTCAAATTATGAATTTGGAACAAGCACAAATAAAGAAATAACAATAACTTATAATCCACAAGCAATCTATTCTCAAATTGGTGAATCTTATATTAAAATATCTGGCTTTAAAGATATTGAAATTAATAGCGAATCACCTAACACTCAAGCAAATGTTGTGTTAAAAGAAAACAGAGAATATTGGATTAGAATAACAAGCAAAGATGGAAAAATTATAACTTCATATAAAATAACAAAAGTTGAACCACTAAACACAACTGCAATAATTATAATTGTTGTTGTTTGTGTGTTAGTTGTTGCATTAACAGTTGTATTCATAATCTTGCGTAAACATATTAAATTTAGATAAAAAAATAACGGCAATCGCCGTTATTTTTTTGTTCATACAAATTTTATTTAATTAAGTTAACAAACATTTTTAATTCTTCAATTATTGTTTGAATTAGTTTGCTATTATCATCGTTTAAAACACCAACAAAAGTTAAGTTAGTATTATTGTTTACAAACTTTGCACTTAACAACATTTCTTTAACATCTTGCAAAGTGTTAACATTAAGATTTGTAGAACCAACAACACCATTATAATAATCATTTAAAAGTTTAATGTACTCATTAAATTTATTTAGTATAATAACAACACTTTTTCCGCTTTCAACTTTTCTTTTAGCAAAATCTAATGCTAGTTTTAAACCAATTATTGCAAAATCACGCTTTACATTAAAAGGAATGTTTATAACGTTTTGGTTTGCATGCTCTTCTGGCATTGACATAAAATTAACAAATATGTTTTCAGAATTATTAAAAGCATTTTTAAAACAATCTAAATTAATTAAATTGTTATTTGTTTTGTTTAAAACTAAAATATTTCTGCCACCTAATTTAACTCCCAATTTGTTAGAGCCATAATCTACGCCCAATTTTAGGTTAATTGTTTCGTTTGATAAATTATAAGGCAAATCTTCAAATCTGGTAATATTGCCCCATTTTTCAACGCTAACGTTGTTTATTTTTAAAATATCAACAACCCTACTTGGTTCACCCAATCTTAGCACTTTAGTTCTGCATTCTAACTCATCACCCTGTTTTAAATTATACTTATAAATTAAATTAGATTGAATATAACAATCGTTATTATTAGGCAACAAAGTTTTTGTTCTTAAAATACCAAAACCATTATTATGAATATCAACAATACCGCTATGCACAGTTCCTACAGAGCCCTCTAAATCCAAATTACTTGCGTTTATTAAGCCAACAAAACGTTGAGTGTCATAATCATAATTAAAATCTTGCAATTCTTTTTCATTAAAATCACTTGGAATAACAGAACCAGAAGCAAAACCATTTTTAACGGGTCTACCCTTTTTGTTAACATTATAACACTTTTCTCTTACGCCATCTTGAATTTCTAATATTAAACTAATTAAAATTTCTTTTCTTTTAGAAGTTGGACTTTGAACACCAAAATCACGTGCTAATTCACGCAAATTGTGTATACTTAGCCCATCTAAACGTTCTCTAGTATATTTTTCCATATCCGCTCCCAATAACCAATATTGGTTAATAATATTATACTTAAACCATTTTTTTTTGTAAACGTAATTCATACAAAATTGTTATTTTTGTAAAAAACACATCTTATTTTATACCATAAGATGTGTTATATTAAAAAACGAATTTAACTAAATTTATATAAAAATTTGTAATATTTAAAATAACATTTTTTTACATAATAAGATCGCCATTGTAAGTTTTAATAACTCTCATTATGTTGCACTCTTCCCCAGTCATTGCATCAATATAAACGTAATAAACATAATCATTCCAACTGCAAATAAATTCATATGCCAAAGTTTCTCCAACATAATCGTTTGAAATCACAGTTAAATTTCTTTCTTCAACATTTAAAAGTGGGCTAACTAATTTTTGTGCATCATCAAAACTTAAACTTGGAGTTGATAATGTTCTCTTAACGTGATTATAACAATAATTTGCACTATCTAAACCAATTATTGCAGAAGTTTTTGCATTAATTTTAACTTTAACTAAATCTGGATAATAAATTATTCCATTAACAATTGGAGCCAAATTAATGTAAACAATATCTCCTGTTTGTGCGCTCCAAACACTATACATATCACTAAAGCCTATGTCGCTAGCAAAATTGTGAGCCAATGTTTCACATTCTTGAATTGTTAAATTTTTAGTACCTGTTGAATTATAACCTGTTATGTTAACAACAACCCCACCTAATTTGCTTAACTGAACATATAAATTAGAATTATCTAATTCAACCATAAAATCGTAAGTTTCAAATTTTCCATTAGTATCACTTAAATATTTAACATCTTGCAAATTATAATTTTTGAAATACTCTTTAATTTTGTTTAATGCAGTTTCTTTAGAAATTTCTTCTGCTGGCAAACCTTTTATTTCTTTGTTAACAACAGATTCAGAAAATGGCCCGTCGTATATTAAAGTTGGAACTTTACTTGCACTGCTTTGAACATTTTCTAGCCCACCCATAAAGTTAGAATTATCACCGTTTGAAATATCAATATCTTTAATAATGGAATAATCAAACTTTAAACTATTAAAATATGTGTTAATTTCATAACTCATTATTTGGCTAGTTGAATAAAGTTCTTCAACTTGTTTTAATTGTTCTTCTGTTAATTTATTATTTGTGTTAACGTGTGTTAACAAACTATATGCATATCCACCAAGATTATTAATAAATTTATTAACTTTATCAACTTTATTATTTTGAATTGGCAAGCACGACAAATTGTTATTTGCTAAACTGCAATTGTTATAAATATTGTTTAAAACTTCTCGTTGACTATCAGCAGAATTTGTTGCTATTAATTTACTCATATCAACTTCAATATCGTTAATATTGCTGGTAAGTTCATACAAACTTCTTTCATACAGATTTTCTAACTGAGTTGAATAAGTTTTATAGTAAACTAAAAATATTACCATAGCAGTAAACAATGCAACAATTGCAATAATCATTGTTACCAACACTGCCCAAACTGTTTTTTTATTAACCATAAATCTCCTTTATATTGCAAAAACGTGATTACCTATTGTTGTTACAACTTTTCTATTAAATATCCAACTGCTTGTTGCAACTGATGGATTGTAGTAGTAAATGCAACCATAAGTTGGGTCCCAACCGCTTAGTGCATCCTGAGCTGCCTGATAACTTTCAGGGTCTGGTTCTAAGTCGATTTGTCCATCATGGACTGCAGTAAATGCCCAAGGTTGGTAAATAACACCATAAATTGTGTTTGGAAAATCTGGGCTATTAACTCTGTTTAAAATAACTGCCCCAACCGCAACCTTACCAACATAAGGTTCTCCTCTAGCTTCGGCGTGAATAATTTTTGCAAGCAAATATAAATCATAATTGGCTTGTGTGCTCATATAAATTCCTAAAGCCTGCGCTGTTGCACCATCAATTGCACCTGTTGGATTTAACCCATTGCTTTGTTGAAATTTAATAACAGCTTGTTTTGTTGCCCAATCATACGAACCTGTTATTTCACCACTATAATAACCCCAATTTTTTAAATTTGTTTGAATTTGAATTGTTTCACTTTGAGTTATTCCACTAACTTTCTTAGTTGTTACCCCACAATTAAAAATCAAAACTAAAATGGTTGTTAAAATTATTAAAATGTTTATAATAACGCAAGATTTTAACACTTTATTATTAAATTTCATATTCTCTCCAATTAGTTAAAAAAATTATTAATAATTTCCCATAGTTTGCTTTTGTATTTAAAACCACTAACATTTAAGTTATCATTACCAACAAAACATAATGGCGGATAAACAACACACCACCAATTATCACCTTTAGCTTCACCTAAGTTTAAAATTATTGCATCATAAAAATCTGCAGGTAGTGAATATTCACCATAAACTCTTGTTGGAAAAAATTCTTCTTGAAGTTCCATTGAACACACATATTTAAAGTTGTTTTGTTTTAATATGTTATTAGCCAATGATTCAATATTTTCTTTGTTTCCGTTAACCATATTCAGTGCATCTTCTTTTGTTTTAACGTTTGCAATTTTGGGAGTTAAATATTCCACCACAGCATCTTTAATGCTATATTTTATGTTTTGGTCAACCTCCAAATTTGAATTTGCACGAATATGTATTCTTAAATAACTATTAGCATTAAGTTCTTCTGCTTGCACACTGCAACCGCATAACAAAAATCCACAAAGTAAAATAAAAATTGTTAATAACCTTTTTCGCATTTCACACCTCTTGCTACAGATTATTAACAATATTTTTAATTGTTATTCATAATTTTTAATTAAAAAATAAAAAAACAAGTTCGTTTTGAACTTGTTTTATTCTATCCACAAATCTCCTTCTTCTTCAGGTTCTGCTGGCATATGTTCTTCAGTTAATTTTCCCATAAACTCAGCGTTTTGTTGAAGTGATAATGTGTCTAATCTATTTAAGTAGTAACATTGAGTTCCACTTTCTGAAGTGTATTCAACATAAAAATACATATTTCTTCCATCTGTATCAAAGTTAACAGCCATATCTGTTTTTAAAGTTTTACCTTCAAAAGAATAAGAACTAATTTCATACTCGCCATTAGCATTAGGTTTAATGTTTGCAATATATAGATTTGTTGAATCACCATTTAAATAGTAAATTTGACCACCACGAACACTTAAAATAGTTATTGTGCCATTTGCTATTTCTTTAGATTGTGAAAATTTTCCATTTTCAATATAATGAACTTTTAACTTGCTACCATCACTTGTTATAACAAAATTTTCATTTGTTGCATTGCTATCAAAATCTGCAATATAAACAGTTGTGTATGAAGCATATAATAATTTAATTTCGTTTGTTACATCAAAAGTTTTATTTAATGGCATTTTTGCTAAATATGTTGAGCCAACAACACTATCTGTTTTGTTATAGTATAAACTTCCATTTTTGCAATCAACAATAGCAAAAGTATTGTTATCAAAATTTAAAATTGTTTCTTCTTTGCTAGTTATGTTATAACTTGCAACAACATTGCCTGTTAAATTAGAAGTTTCATCCTCACTTGCGTTTCTTGTGTAGTAAATATTATTTGCAAATTCATCTACATTTTTTGCAAGAGTTGAATCGTAATAAGCTTCTTTTTGTCCCATTGCAAAAGATGTTACATTTTCAGCAACTTTAACAGATTTTTTTGTGTTGCCATTAATATAAACTAGGTTTGTTCCATCTAAAACAGCAATATGCACTTCCCCATTAACATATGAGAATTGAATGTTGCTTGCATTAACTTCATTTTCTGTTTCATAAACAATTTCTTGTTTTGTTCCGTCTAAATTAATTTTTGAAATTTCAGTTAATTCGTTTTTAACAGTTCCAGATTTATCTGTTTTATTAACAGGTGTTAAATAATATAACTTATCTCCAAAAATATAAAAACCGCCTTGTTCAAAGCCAACTAGTTTTGGAACAATAACTTCAACATTTGTTAAAAAACCTTTTTCATCTTTTTCAATTTTGCCATTATTTCCAAGTTTTGTTCTGCAAATTGAACCATTTAAAACATTACCAAAATCGTTATCATCAATTGATGTTGTGCTTAAATTTGATTTTGAATAATAACCATTAACAAAATATAAATAATCACCCTTTTGAACAGTTAAACCACCATTACCAATAACAGGGTCATTTTTGTTAGGTAGTACAATCGGAGAACCTCCGCAACCACTTAAAATTGCAATACAAACAAATAACACAAAAACTATTGCAACACTAATCTTTTTTAAACTTTTCATTTTTACTCCACAAATATAAATATTTGAAATATTATTAACAATCTATACAAAAATTTTCATTTTAAATTTAAATTTTTATACGTTACTACTAACTATATCAAATATACCAAAAATAGTCAAATATTACAAATAATAAAATGCGAATAATGTTAACAAAAAAACAAATCTGCATTAAATTGCAGATTCACTATCAACTTTTATTTGTTCGCCAGAAATTGCATCTTGATACATAATATAATACCCTTCAAAATTGTTGTTTTTTAAAGGCAACCATTGAGCATATTGTTTAATTTCTTCATTATTTAAATCTCCAAAATTTGAAGGAACGCCATAGCAAATATATTTAACTTTATCATCTTCATAAATAAGCCCTATAACATAAATTTTGCCATTGTTTTCAAAATCAACACTTGCCCAAACGCTGTTAGGTATTACATTTGATAAATCTTTGTCGTGTGGATAGTTTTTAAAAATATCTTCTATTTGATCCTTTAATAAATCAAAAAAAGTTTCATTTTCATCTTCAAAAGCAGTTTTAACTTGTTTTTTAGAAGTACTTAAAATATTTATGTTATTTTCAGTTTGCTCGTTATTAATTTCATTTTCAATTGTTTTTTCAACCTCATCGGTTATATCTGTGTTAAACATTTCTTCTTCTGATAATTTGTTTTCTTTTTGTGCTGAATAATAAACACTTTTACTGTTGTTTTCAGTTTCGCAAACACGATTTTCATTTTTTAATTTATTTGAAAATGCTTGAATTAAACTATTTTTATTTAAAATTTCACCAAAAGAGGTTCCCCAAACAATTGGTTTTACTTCATTATTTTCAATTGTAACAACAATAACATCCACTTTATCTGAATTATTAACATTTGGCAAATTAAAACTTATTGCATTATTACTTATTTGAATTTTGTTGTTAAACACTTCTTTCCCGTTAACAGCAACGCCTAAATAATAATTGCCATTAGGTATATTGTAGTTTGTTAAAACGCCATCAACTTTATTGTTTGTGCTAACAATTGTTAATATTGCCTTAAAATTATTTAGCTTTGATTTATTTAATAAAAGAATGTTTTTTCTTAACATATTTCACCAACTTATTTATTCAATATAATTATATATTAATTTTTTTTTAGTAATGTTATTTTGACTTGTCGAAATATGTTATAAAAACACTAAAAACACACATATTTGTTGTAAAAAAAACATTAAAAACAAATTGCTTTTAATGTTTTTATTTTGTTTTATAAATTAAATTTGATAATTCAATAAATTGTTTATAGTTTAAACATTCCCCTCTTACATTTAAAGGAACTTGAATTTTATTTAACATTTCATCAATAGCTTCTTGTGAAAGGTTGAAACCTTTTTTTAAGTTATTTGAAAGAGTTTTTCTTCTCATATTAAATGCACAAGCAATAACTTTGCTTAAAAGTTCTTTACTTAAAATTTGAACGCCCTTATCGCAAAAAACAATTTTTAAAATTGCACTATCCACGTTAGGTGCTGGCATAAACATATTTCTATTAACAATTCTTGTTATTTGGCAATTTGCAACAGCACTTATTTGAGCTGTTATTGCACCATAATCTTTTGTTCCTTCTTTTGCAACAATTCTTTCTGCAACTTCTTTTTGCACCATAATAACAAGTTGTTTTAAGTTTGTTGCTTCTTCAATAAATTTAAAAATAATTGGTGTTGTAATGTAATATGGCAAATTTGCAATTATAATATAATCACCATCAAAATAACTTTCAATTGTTTTAATATCTTCTTTTAAAATATCTTTAAAAACAACCGTAACATTATTTACATCACTTAAATTTTCTCTAATAATTGGTTCTAAGTTTTTATCAATTTCGTAACTTACAACTTTGTTTGCCTTTTTTGCAATTTGTTTTGTTAGTGTTCCTGCCCCTGTTCCAATCTCTAAAACATTTTTATATTTTTCAACATCGGCATCACTAACAATTGCAGAAAGCAAATTATTATCAAAAATAAAGTTTTGACCAAAATTTTTATTAAATTTAAAATTATATTTTTTAATTAATTCAGAATTTATCATTTTTAACCTTTAAATTTAGGAAATATTCTTCTAACATTGTTGTTTGTTACTTCTTCAACTTCTTTTATATTAACTTCTTTTATTGAAGAAATTTTATCTGCAATAATATTAACAAATTTTGGTTCGTTAACCATTTTGCCCCTATATGGTTCTGGAGTTAAATATGGGCAATCAGTTTCCAAAATTATATCTTTTAGTGGAATATTTTTAACACTTTCTCTAACATTTTTTGCATTTTTAAAAGTGCAAGAACCACCAAATGCAACTGAAAAACCAAACTGTTTAAAGTATTTATAAACTTCATAACTTTCGCTAAAACAATGCAAAACACCGCCATTGTTTAACAAATGCTTGTTTTCTTTAAAAATTTCCATTAAATCTCCTGTTGCATCTCTTAAATGGATGCTAACAGGCAAATTTAATTTGTTTGCAATTTCTAGTTGTTTTATTAGTGCTTGTTTTTGTTCTAACTTTTCTTCTTTTGTTGTGTGATAATCTAAACCAATTTCTCCAATTGCAACAACTTTTGGGTTTGAGCCATTTCTTAATAAAAATTCTTCACACTCGTTTGTTAAATCTTTCCAATCTTCTGGGTGCACACCAATTATGGCATAAATATTTTCATATTTTTCCGCCATCTCTAACGCTTTTAAAGAACTTTTATAATCATAACCAACCACAAAAGCATTGCTAATATTGTTACTTTTTAAACTTGCAATAATTTGTTCAAAGTTATTTTCAAATTTTTCATCATTTAAATGGCTATGAGTATCTATAAACATTAGCAAACCTCTGTTCCACTAGGAATATCTTTTAATGTTGTTACAAGTGTTAACAAGCCTTTTTCATCATCTGCTGCACACAATATCATTCCAGAACTTAAAATACCTTTTAATTTTATTGGTTTTAAGTTTGTAACAACCACAACATTTTTGTTAATTATATCTTCTGGCTTATAGAATTTTGAAATACCACTAACAATTGTTCTAACTTCGTTTCCAATTTGAACTGTGTTTTTTAATAACTTATCAGAATTTTCCACTTTAACACTATCAATAACTTTTCCAATTTTTAATTCAATTTTATCAAAATCATCAATAGTTATTTCTGCTTTTTTAACTTCTTGTTTTGTTTCTTCCACTTTTTTATCTGCACCTTTGTTTTCATTATTCTTCATTAAATTTTCAATTTTAGTTAACTCTTCTTCAACTTTAACACGTTTGAATAATGGTTCACCTTTAACAACAACATTTCCACTTAAATTATTATTAAATTTTGCTATTGAATCAAAAGTTTTAAGTTCAGAATTTGTTATTCCAAGTTGATTAAACATTTTTTCTGCAGTTTCTGGAATAAATGCTTGCAAACAAACAGCAACAACTCTTAAAGTTTCATACAAATTATACATAACAGTTTGCAATCTTTCTATATTTTGTTCTTTATATAAAACCCAAGGAGTAGTTATGTCAATATATTTATTAGCGCTTCTTACTAATTCAATAATTTTATTTAAGCACAAATCAACTCTATAATCACTTATTAAATTTTTAAGTTCTTTAATTAAGTTTTCACTTTGTTTAACTAAATCATAATCCTCATTTGTTAAGCTATTAGCCTTTGGAACAATTCCTCCAAAATATTGAGTTATCATTGCACAAGTACGGCTTAACAAGTTACCTAAATCGTTAGCCAAATCACTGTTATATGTGTTTAAAAATTTTTCTGTTGAATAAGGAACGTCTTTAACAATTGGACCTTCTTTTAAAGCATAATATCTAATAGAATCAACACCATAATTAGAAAGAATGTTGATATCCATACAATTGCCTTTGCTTTTGCTTATTTTTTCACCAGAGTTTGTTACAAACCAACCGTGTGAATGAATATGTTTTGGAAGTTCCAAATTTAATGCTTTTAACAAAATTGGCCAAATTGTTGCGTGGAACCTTGTTATATCTCTTCCAACAAATTGAACATTTGCTGGCCAATATTCTTTAAACAATGTTTCATCTTCTGTGCCATACCCTAAAGCTGAAATATAGTTTAAAAGTGCGTCCACCCAAACATAAACAACATGTTTTTCATCAAAAGGAACTTTTATGCCCCAATCAAAAGTTGTTCTTGAAACACAAAGGTCTGTTAATTTTGCTTCAACAAAGTTTTTGTATATTTCATTTTTTCTGCTTTCTGGAACTAACCAATTTTCTTTATTTTTAAAAACATCTTCAATGAAATTTTGATATTTGCTTAGTTTAAAAAAGTAACTTTCTTCTTTTGCTTTTTCAACAGGTCTTCCACAATCTGGGCATTTGCCATTAACAAGTTGTGCTTCGCTAAAAAAAGTTTCGCAAGGAACGCAATATAAACCTTCATATTCAGATTTGTAAATATCATCATTTTCTTTTAGTTTAGTTAAAACTTTTTGAACTAATTTAACATGTGCTTCATCTGTTGTTCTAATATATTTGTCATATGAAATATTTAATAATTTCCACAAATCTTTAAATTTAACATCAATTTTATCAACAAATTGTTTTGGTGTTAAACCAGCTTTTTCTGCATTTCTTTCAATTTTTTGACCATGTTCATCTGCACCTGTTAAAAATAAAACATCATAGCCATCTAATCTTTTAAATCTTGCAACAGCATCTGCAATAATGCTTGTGTAAGCATGACCAATATGTAAATCTCCGCTTGCATAATATATTGGAGTTGTAACAAAAAATTTTTCTTTTTTCATATCTTCACCACTTTTAATAATACTACCTAGAATTATAACAAAGTACGCAGTAATTGTAAAGTGCTATAAATTAATAATAATTAATATATAAAGGCTTATGGTGCCATTTTTACAATTTTTATAACATATACACACAAATATTTTCATAAATATATTTTAAAGGAATTTTTATGAATATTATTTGGACAAGTTTAACTATAATTTGCTTATGTGTTTTGCTAGTAACAAACCCCAATTTAGCATTTAATGCGTTAATTGATGGAAGTGAAAAAGCAATTAATCTTGGCATTAAACTTTGGGCAATTTATGCAGTTTGGCTTGGAATATTGCAAATTATTGAAGATACACAATTAGATAAAAAAATTGCAAATTTATTAAACCCGCTTATTAAATATTTAATGGGCAATCAGCACCCAGAAACCAACAAACAAATTGCAATTAACATAACAGCAAATTTTTTAGGAATGGGCAATGCCTGCACTCCAAGTGGAATAAAATCAATAAACCTATTATTAAAAAACAAAAAGAAAGCAACAAACGCATCCATTATGTTTTTAATTTTAAACACAACAAGTTTGCAATTGTTACCAACAACTGTTATTGGTTTAAGGTTGTTAAATAACAGCACTAACGCAACAAGCATTATTTTGCCGTGCTTTATTGCAACTTTATGCAGCACAGTTATTGGAATTATTCTTTGCAAAATATGTAGCAAATTTTATAAGGACGAAAATTAATATGATTTCAGATTATATTGTTCCTGCTTTTATTATTGCAATCATTTTATACTCTATTTTTAAAAAAAATAACACCTATAATTCTTTTATAACAGGTGCTAAAAGTTCTTTTGATTTAATTATAACCACAATTCCATATTTAGTGGCAATATTTATTTTAATTGAAGTTTTCACAATCTCTGGTTTGTCTAACAACATTTCAAACGCATTATCACCAATTTTAAGTGTGTTTGGAATACCAAAAGAATTAAGTGAGTTAATAATATTAAAACCCTTTTCTGGAAGTGGCAGTTTGGCTGTTTTAGAAAATATTTTTAATACATATGGTGTTGATAGTTACATTTCAAAATGTGCGTGTGCAGTTGTTTCTAGCGGTGAAACAATATTTTTTGTTAGCGCAGTTTATTTTTCACAAACCAAAATTAAAAATTTAAAATACGGAATTCCTGTTGCTCTAATAGCAAATTTTTTAGGAGCCGTTGTTGGTTGCTTTTTTTGTAGGTTTATTTAGATAATTGTGTTGCCTCTTTATAAACCTCACTTTTTTTAATGTTTCTTTCTTTTGCAACAATTTTTATTGCATCATTTTTTGAAAAACCTAAATTAATGTAATGTTGAATATGTTCAGCAATTGTTAAATTTTCAAATTCATTTGTTCCGTTATTTCCTTCCACAACTAAAACAAACTCGCCTTTAACAACACCAGAATATCCATCTTTTAATGTTGTGAAATTAACTTCTTCAAAAGCTTTTGTTAACTCACGAGTTACTGCAACTTTTCTGTTGCCCAACACTTCAAACATAACTTTAAAATTTTCTTCTATGTTATGTGGAGAAACATAAAAAATTAATGTGCTTTTATAATCTTTAACTTCTTTTAACAAATTCATTGTTTCTTGTTTTTTGTTTGGCAAAAATCCAATAAAAGTGAATGGAACATTAAAGCCACTTAAAACAAAAGCCATCAATCCCGCACTTGCACCTGGAATAACTGTGTATTCAAGTTTTTCTTTTATAACTTCTTGTAATAACACAAAGCCTGGGTCTGATATGCAAGGCATTCCAGCATCTGATATAACACAAATATTTTTGTTATCTTTTAAATCACTAACCACTTTATTTTTTTGTTGTTGTTCATTAAATTTATGATAAGAATATAGTGGTTTATTTATATCGTAATGTTTTAATAAAACAGAACTAGTTCTTGTGTCTTCACACAAAATATAATCACAATTTTTTAAAACTTCAATTGCCCTAAAAGTTATATCTTTTAAATTGCCAATTGGAGTTGCAACAAAATATAACATACAACACTCCCACTACTATGCAAAGTATAATTTAATACTATTCAAAATCAATTTTTAAGCCTTTTTTAGCGCCTTTTTGTGCTTCAACTAAAACTCTAACAGTTTTGCCTTTTAAAAACTTTAAACGTTTTGCTTCTATTCCATACTTTGTTAACAAACTTAAAATTTCAGCTAATCTTTCAGCCTTATGAACCATATAAAATTTACCACCAAACTTTAAAAGTTTTTGACTTTCTTTTATTATATCTTCCAAAGTTACTAAAATTTCATGTCTGCAAATTGCAATTTCTTCACTTTCATTTTTAACCTGTTTGTTCTCTTCATACGGAGGATTAACTGTTATTGTGCTAGCAAAGTTAGCACCAATTTTTTTATAAACATTTTGTAATGCACTATTAACAACAACCACACTTTCTTCTAGTTTGTTATATTGAACACTACGCTCTGCCATATCTGCTAATTCTTGTTGAACTTCAACTAAAATAACTTTTTTAGCTTGCGTTTTTTTCAAAGCCAAAATTCCAACCACTCCACTTCCAGAGCACAAATCAACAATTACACCATTTTTTTCACACTTGCAAAAATTTGCAAGAGCAACTGCGTCAGATGTAAAACAATATTTTTTAGGGTTTTGAATTAAAAATAAATTTTTAAATTGCAAATCGTCTAATCTTTCTTCTTCTTTAATTAAACTCATTATTTTTTCTTCTTTTTAAATTTCTTTTTAAACTTTTTATCCTCAGACTTTTTGTTTGTTTTTGTATTCAAATTTTCTGCATTTTCTTCAAATTTTTCAATCACAGTTTCTTCTTTAATTTCTTTTGCGTTAACATCTTCTTGTTTTTCTCTTTTTAAAGCTGGAACTTCAAATTTAACATCACTTAAGTTATAAACATTTAATTTAACATTTTCATTTTCGCCAACTTTAACAGTAACTTTTTCACTTAAAACATCGTTATATTGAACAAGGCCTTTGCCATCTGGAGTTATAACACAAGAATTTAATTTTGGCATTTTTGAAAGTGTTTCGGCATAATGCTCGTTTTCATATGCCAAACAGCACATCAATCTTCCACACACGCCACTAATTTTAGTTGGGTTAAGTGATAAGCCTTGATTCTTTGCCATTTTAATGCTAACTTTATCAAATTCGCACAAATATCTTTTGCAACAAGTTACTTGCCCACAAGCACCAATTGCACCAACAATTTTTGCTTGGTCTCTAATTCCAATTTGCTTTAATTCAATTCTTAATTTTAATTTGTTTGCTAATTCTTTAACTAAATCTCTAAAATCAACACGGTCTTCGCAAACAAAACTAATAATCACTTTGTTATCATCCAAAGTGAATTCAATATCAACCAACTTCATATTTAAGTTAAACTTGTTAATAAGGTCATTGGTTACATTTTTAACTTCATCATATCTTTTGTTTAAGTCTTCCATTTTTTGCAAATCTTCTTTAGTTGCAATTCTAACAACGTTTTGCAAATTTTCAATTTGTTCATTTTTATCTAACTGTTTTTCACTTCCAACAACAATGCCTATTTCTTTACCTCTAGAAGTTTCAACAACCACTTTTTCGTTTTCTTTTAAAGTTAAACCATTTGTTGAAAATGAATACACTTTACCGCCATCTTTAAATTTTATTCCAATTATTGTTTGCATTTATATTTAGCCTCCAAAATATTCATTAAAAGAGAATCTACCACACTTTGAATGTTGCAATTAGATTGCAACTTTAAATTTGCTTCATTAATTTGTTCAACAATTTTATTAAGCATTTTAATATTATATATGTTTAAAATGTTTTCTAATCTTTTTTGTGCGTGCTTGTTTATTATTGTATTTTGTTTACCATTTTTTAGCATTGCAATATCGTATGCAACATTAATTAAATTTTCAAGCAAAGTTTGAATGTGTGCACTAAAACTAATAAACTTATAACTATATTCTAAAACTTGTGAACTATTGATTAAACTTTCAAAAACACTAATTGCTAATTCATTAATTTTAAAAATTTCTTCATTTTCGCTTAATTCAATTGCTTTTGTTAAGTTGCCAACTGAAATATTAGAAATAACATCTGCTTTATCAATGTTTTTTTCTTTTAAAAACAAATTTATGTTTTCTTTACTAACGTTTCCAACAAATATTTTTTTGCATCTGCTTAAAATTGTATTTAAAACTTTGTTAGAGTTTTTAGTGTTAATTAAAAAAACAACACAACCATTTGGCTCTTCAATTGTTTTTAATAGTTTGTTTTGTGCTTGAATTGTTGCATTTTCAAAGTTGTTAATTATATATATTTTCTTTTCATTTTCATATGGTTTAATTAAACAATCATCAACAATTGCATTAGCATCTTCAACCACAAAGTTTTTATTTTTTTCTGGATGAATTTTAATATCAACACAATTGCTATGTGAAATTTTTTTGCAAGTTACACATTCATCACAAGGTGCATCATCATTTCCACACAAAATATGCTTTGCAATTTCAACGCAAAAAAACTTATTAAGTGCATCATCATCTCCACTTAACAAATACGCGTGATTTAACATATTGTTTTGAATATCTTTATTTATTATTGTATAAGCAAAACTGCTTTTATATATATTATTTAAAACACTTTTCATATTAATTATTTTAACATACTAAATAAAATTTAACAAATATTTAAAAATTATAAATACGTATTATTTTTTATTAAACAAAAAAACGAGGAAATATTACCCTCGTTTTATTTTTCTTCATTAATTTTGTTCTCACTGATTTCGTTGCTTTCAACATTATTTTCAACTTTAACATTCTTTTTTGGAACAATAACAAAAGCAAAAACAACTAAAGCAATAATCATAAATATTGTTGCATATGGGAAATACGCTTGCAAACCAATTTTATCAAACACAAAACCAATTAAAATTGGAGTTATGCTTTGTGCAATTTGGCTTGCACTATAATATGCACCAGTGTATTTTCCAACATTTTTGCAACTAGCAAGTTCCACAAACATTGGATATGAATTAACATTTATAATTGCCCAACCAGCACCTGCAATAATAAACAACAAAACTAACCAAAAATTAAATTGTTTTATAATGCAAGCCATTCCTAAGCTAAATATCATTAAGCCTAAGCCCAAAATTATGCTTGTTTTTCTTCCTAATTTATTGGATATAAGAATACTTGGCATAAAGGTTATTAAGCTTGAAATTGCTAAAATTGCGGTTAAAATTCCCCACTTATCTGTTTTTAGCACTTGCGTGCCATAAATTGAACCAAAAGTTTCAACAGCATTAAATGCAAAATACCACAAAAATACACTGAAAATTAATAAAATTAAATTGCGTTTATCTAATTTGCTAAGAGGTTTATCAGGAATTATCTCTTCATTAGTTTCGCTTAATTTTTCACCTAATTCAAGTTCCTCTTTCATGCTTTCAACAATTTTATTTTCTCTAATTTTTAAAACTAAAACAATTAATGCAACAGCCATAAAAATTGAAGTTATAACAAACGGCCAAATTAAACTTTGTGGATTTTTTATTGAAAAAATCATTGTTAAAACGCTTCCAATTATAGCGCCAATATAACCCACAAAATTAATAATTGCATTTGCTTTGCTTCTTAATGGCTTTGGTGTTATGTCTGGCATTAAAGCAACTGCTGGAGATCTATAAACATTCATTGCAATTAATATTATTGCCATCATTAAAATAACACCAACTAAGGAATTTTTTAAAAATAAAAATGGAATAAATGGAAAAGCAATTAATGAAATAATTGTTCCAACAATAATATAAGGCATTCGTTTGCCCATTTTTGATTTTGTTCTATCAGATAAAGAACCAAAAATTGGTAACATAAACAATGCTAACACATTATCTAAAGCCATTATTAAACCAATTATGTAATGATAGTCACTATCTCCCTTGTATGTTTTTAGCAAAGATTCCAAAAACAAAGGACAATAATAATTATACACTTGCCAAAGCATTAAAATTGTAAAAAAAGCAAATCCAACTAAAAAAGTTCTCTTATTATTTAATTTTAAATTCATTACGCATCTCTTTAATTAATAATCATTAATTTATAATATCAAATACAAAAAAATAAGTAAAATAAATAAAAAAAGTTCTGCATTCTAGCAGAACTTTTAATTAATTTTTAATGTCTTTAACTTTTAATTTCATTTTGCTAACAGGAGTTTTAATTTCAACAATATCGCCTTTCTTTGCACCGATTAATGCTTTGCCGATTGGACTTTCATTGCTAATTAAACCTTTTGTTGGGTCACTTTCAAAACTACCCATAATTTTAAAAGACAAAGTTTCTTTAAACTCTAAATCTTCAACAACAACAGTTGCCCCAACAGAAACTTGAGAAGTATCAACTTTGCTTTTGCTTATTATTTTTGCTGTTCTTAAAGTGTTTTCAATTTGAGCAATTTCTTGTTGAAGAGCAGATTCTTCTTCACGTGCAGCATCGTATTCACTGTTTTCACTAATATCACCAAAACTTCTTGCAACTTCAATTTTGTTTGCAATTTCAATTCTCTTTTCACTTTTTAGGTATTGAAGTTTGTTCTCTAATTCCTTATATGCTTCTTTTGTTAAAAAAACTTCGTTTTCCATAATTATAACCTCTCCTATTTATTTTTGTTTGCTGATTAATAAAAAAATAACAGATTTCCTGCTACTATTACATTTCATATATGCAGATGATATACCTTTTAAGGCAAAAAGTCAAACAATTAAAAAAAATTTATATTTTTATATATATGCTTTTTTATTTCTTTTATGTTATTATATTATAAATAAATCATAACATATAGTATTGGAGTTTTTTTAATGAAGATTTGGGCAAAAGTTATTCGTGATAATAAAATTGTAAAAGATTACATATTTAAAACAGACAAACCTTTTGAAATACAGGATTTTTTTGATTATATGAACGATATTTGCTATAACCTAAACCTTGGAACACCAATTATTGTTGCAAAGCATATAAGCAATTTTATTATGTTTAGATCCGTTAGATTTATGCCTGATAATTTTATTGAATCTTGTAACTTTGATTATTTGCAATTAGTTAATATAACAGAATAATTTTGAATACTTTTTTTATTTTTACACAAACTAAAATAAAAAAAGGAGAAGTTATGATTACTTTAAGTGCTTTTATATTAACTATTGTTGGATGCATTAATTGGTTTTGTATTGCTATTTTCCAATATGACTTTGTTGCAGGATTATTTGGTTCACAAGCAAGCATTTTCAGCCGATTAATTTATGGAATTATTGGAATTGCTGCACTTCTTATGGTTTATGCTAGTTTTAAAAGCAAAGGTAAAATTGTTTTAAACGGAAAAAAACAAACAGATAAAGAAATGCTTGGAATTAAGTTAAAATCTAAAAACAAAATTAAAGAAGAAAAATTAGCAACAAACACAGAAAGCGCAAAAGATAATGACATGCACAATTGTTCACATGAAAATAAGAAAAATTGTTCATGTGATAATATGCACCACCCAAAAAATGATAGACATAAATAAAAAAAACAAAAAACGCATAGTACTATGCGTTTTTTTATTTTGGCTTGTTTTTTATTGTTTTAATGAATTTTATATAACTTTTATAAATTCATCTTCAATGTAAGCATGAAGTTCACTAATTAAGAAACTATCAGTGTTAACTTTTATGTTTAACTTGAATGCTTTGTTTTGTTTTGTGCATTTAACAATAACTTCTGAATTTCCCGGATATGATTTTAATGTTTGGAATATATCGTTTGATAATTCACTATTTGTTAAATCATATTTTAAACATAATGTTTTAGTTTTGTTTACAATTGGGCTTTGAACTTTATCGCTAGTTGAATTATTTTCTTCATCTTTCCACAAAGTAACATTATCAACAATAACACAAGGAGATTCACCATCTCTAAAGTTTAACTTTCCTGAAATTGTTACAAGTTCATCTTCAACTAATAATTTTTTAAATTTTGCGTATGCTCTTGGGAACACTATACACTCAATTGTTCCATACAAATCTTCAATTGTAACAAATCCCATTTCTTCATTTTTCTTAGTCATTGAACGCTTTAAGTATGTAATCATACCACCACAAGTAACACGCATACCTTCAGTTAATCCATTATCGTTCATAACAGAATCTTCAAGCATTTGACCTTCTTCCATTCCTTCTTCGTCATCACTATCGTTGTTAACTTTAATCATATCACTTTTTAAGTTAAAGCCATTATACTTATCAATATACTTGCTAAGTGGGTGACCTGAAACATAAATACCAACAACTTCTTTTTCTAGTTTTAACTTTTCTGTTTCATCAAATTCTGGAATATTTGGATATTCAACATCATTAATTGCATCGTCTTTTAAAATTGTGTCAAACATAGAAATTTGTCCACGTTCAACAACTTTTCTATCTGCAGATGCTCTGTTAACAATAGTAGGATAAACTCTCATTAGTTGTGAACGAGTTTTTCCAAAACAATCAAAAGCACCACTTAAAATCATACTTTCAATACATCTTTTGTTTAAAACTTTTGCATCCATTCGATTTATAAAATCTTCTAAAGATTTAAAGTTACCATTTTTGTTTCTTTCTTCACAAATTAAATCACAAACACCAATTCCAACATTTTTTAAAGCTGCAAGTCCAAAACGAATTTCTTTATTTTTTGTTGTGAAATAAGTTTCACTTTTATTAATATCTGGTGGCAATACTTTAATTTTTTCTTCTCTTGCATATGTTATGTAATCTGAAACTTCATCTGAAGTTGTTATTCTATTATTTAAAACACTTGTTAAAAATTCTGTTTCATAATAACACTTTAAATATGCAGTTTGATATGTTACACAAGAATATGCTGCAGCGTGTGACTTATTAAACGCATATTTAGCAAACTCTTTCATTTGGTCCCAAATATCTTTTGCAATTTCTTCTGGAACGCCTCTTTTAATTGCACCATCAACAGCAGCCTTGCCATCTGAATCATCTTTACCATATAAGAATACTTCACGTTCTAGTTCCATATCCTTAATTTTCTTTTTACCCATCATCTTTCTAACAAGGTCCGCACGTCCTAAAGTGTAACCTGCAAGTTTTTGGCATATTTGCATAACTTGTTCTTGATAAACAATACATCCATATGTTACTTCCAAAATTTGTTTTAATTCTGGAACAGCATATGTAACATCTTGAGGATTATGTTTGTTGTGAACATATTTTGGAATACTATCCATAGGACCTGGTCTATACAAAGAAACACCCGCAACAATATCTTCTAAACAAGTTGGTTGCAAATCTTTCATAAACTTTTGGAAGCCACCACTTTCAAGCTGAAATATCGCTTTAGTGTTACCTGACGCAATTAATTTAAACACGTTAGGGTCGTCATATGTGCAGTTTGAAAAATCAATATCAACTCCGTAATTTTCTTTTATATAAATTTTCGCTTTGTTAATATCGTTTAAGTTTCGCAAGCCCAAAAAGTCCATTTTTAAGTGGCCTAATTCCTCTAAATCTCCACCTTCATATTGAGTTGTTATATCTTCGCCGTTTCTAGCAAGTGGTATAAACTTTTCTAACGCGTCCATACCAATAACAACACCACAAGCATGAGTTCCTGGCTGCCTTGGCATACCTTCGCATTGAATCGCCAAGTCAACAAGTCTTTTAATTTGAGGGTCTGTGTTATACATATCCACCAAATCTTGAATTAAAAAGTCTTCTCTTTTTTCACCTTTTTCAACATCTGGTTCATACAAACCAAACCATTTTAAAAGCATATTTGTGTCTTTAGTTGCAACATTTGGCATTAATTTTGTTAATTTATTAACTTCTGCAAAAGGTATTTTTAAAACCCTTGCAACGTCTTTAATTGCGCCTTTTGCTTTCATTCTGCCAATAATAACAATTTTAACAACACGTGGGTCTCCATATTTTTTTCTAACATATTGAATAACATCGGCACGTCTATCATCGGCAAAGTCAATATCAAAATCGGGTGCACTAACACGTTCTGCATTCAAAAATCTTTCAAAGAATAGGTCATATTTTAGCGGGTCAATATCTGTTATTCTAATTGCATAAGCAACAATTGAACCTGCACCACTACCACGTCCTGGTCCAACTGGAATTCCCATTGATTTTGCAGCATTAATATAATCCCAAACTGTTAAGAAATAGTTAACGAAACCTTGTTTTATAATAACACCAAGTTCCATATCGGCACGGTCTCTAATTTCTTTTGTTACTGTGCCATATCTTTTAACTAAACCCTCGTCTATTAACTGTTTTAAATATTCAGTTGTATCCATTCCATTTGGAGCATCATATTTTGGCAATAAGTAATGTCCAAAAACAAAATCAAAATTACATTTTTCCGCAATTTCCAAAGTATTTAATAGTGCTTCTTCTTCAGCTGGAAAAACTTGCAACATTTCATCATATGATTTAACATAAAATTCATCTGTATCAAATTTTAATCTATCTGGGTCATCTAAACTTTTACCCATTGCAACACACATTAAAACATCTTGCATTTCTGCATCTTTTTTATCAATATAGTGTGCGTCGTTTGTTGCAACAAGTTTTATGTTAAATTTCTTTGAATATTCTTTTAATTTTGTGTATACTTCTAGTTCTTCTGTTAAACCGTGGTTTTGTATTTCTAAATAAAAATCATCTTTAAACCTTTCTTTAAACCACAAAATTAATCTTTCTGCTTCTTCATAATCTCTGTTTAAAATTGCTTGTGGAATATCACCAGCAATGCAGGCAGACAATGCAATAACACCTTCTGTGTGTTTTTCCAAAGTTTCTAAATCAATTCTTGGTTTTCCATTATAATAACCATCTCTAAACGCAATAGTATTTAACCTTGCAATATTCATATAGCCTTCATCATTTTTTGCAAGCAAAATTAAATGCGCAAGTTTAGGACGTCCAACTTTATAATGCAAATCTTTTGCAACATAAAATTCACAGCCAAGTATTGGTTTTATACCTGCTTTTTTACACGCTTTATAAAAATGAATTGCTCCGTACATATTTCCGTGGTCAGTCATAGCAACAGCAGGCATACCAAGTGCTTTAACTTTTTTAACAAGTTGTGGTATTTTTGCCGCACCATCTAACATACTAAATTCAGTGTGAACATGTAAGTGAACAAAATTTTTATCCATATGTACTTCCCTTTATTGATTTTTCTTTAATTGTTCTGCAATTTTTTCTAACTTTTTAAACCTATGGTTTATTCCACTTTTAGAAATATTTTCAGAATATAGTTTTGTTAAATTTTCTAAATTTTCTTCTGGGTTTGCAAGCCTAATTAAACACAATTCATATAGCCCTGAATTTAAATTTTCAATTCCAATTGTGTTTTGAATTGTTTTTATTGCTTCTAGTTGTTTAACGGCAGCATTAACAGTTTTGTTTAAGTTTGCATTAAAACAATTAACTTGTCTGTTAACGTTGTTTCTAACATCTCTAATTGCTGCTTCATTTTGCAAAAGTAAAACAGCCTTGTTTGCCCCAACTAAAGCTAACGCATCACAGATTAACTGATATTCCTTTAAATAAACAATTGGAGAATTTTTTCTAATTGTTATTTTTGCTGGAATTTCAAAAAATTTTAATAGTTCAACAAAATCTTCTGCTAATTTTTCAAAATTGAAAACAAATTCTAAGTGATAGCCACTTGTGTTTTTTTGATTTAATGAATTGCTATAATTTTTTATAACTATATTGCTTGTTGCACACGCTAAAAAAGCACCTCTTATGTAAGAACGTTTGCAACAGTCACTTTCAATTATAAATGGCATAATTCCATTATAAAAACTAACTGTGCCATCTGATAATATTTCTGTTAGTCCTAAGTCTTCAAGCAACCTATCCGTAACTAAGTATGGAATTATAATTTTATAATGTTTTTGTTTGGTTGAAATTTCATCTTTAACTTCTTCAAAGTTAGCTTCACAACCATAATATTGTTCTAAAATTTCGTTTATTTTTGGATATAGTGCAACAATTTCGGTTGTTATTTCAATATATCTTTTGCCATTAGTTAAATTCAAATTGCCACTACATTTTATTATAGCGCTTAAAAAAGCCATTGCACAGCAATCGTTTTGAATTGTTTCACTTAATGCTTCCATTTTTGCACTCATAACAAAAGATGCCATTATAATAACCTCCTAATTTTTATTGTTAAAATTTTTTAAAACAGGTATTTTATCCAAATTTGCAACTTGCTCATGTGGAATTTTATATTTTTCAATAATATTAAATGCTCTGTTGTTTTCCCCCACTCTTTCAGGTGAATGAGCATCTGAGTTAATAATAAATTTAACACCTGTTTTAATCATATCTTTAATTTGTTGGTCTGAGAATTTTATTCTTTTTCCGTTTAACTCTATATATGTGTTATATTCTTTAGCCACTTTTGCAATTTCAACAGGGTCAACAGTGCAACCTTCTGCACTTAAATGTGCCAAAATATCTATTTTGTTATTTTTTATTGCATTAATATATGCCATTGTGTTTTTTTGCACTCTTTTTTTGCTTTGCTTAAAAATTTTAAAAGTGTTAGGCAAAAAGAAAGTGAAAAAATCTTTTAAACTGCTTGGTTTAAAACTTTTATGATATCCAACAACAATAACATCAAACATATCTTGTTCTTCTTTAGTTACGTCAATTTTGCCGTCTATTGACATTATGTTGCTTTCAATTCCTAACAAAATATCTATATCGTATATCTTTTTTAATCTTTCAATTTCTGCTCTCATAACCGGCACATCTTTGCGTTTTATTCCATATGCCATATGAGAAAAACTATGTTCACAAATAGCAATTTGTTTTAAGCCTTTTTTCACTGCCCACTTAACATTATCTTCAATGGTTCCTTTGCCATGTGTGAATACTGTGTGAGTGTGATAATCACCGTATATAATCATTAAAATCTCCTAAATAAACAATTTCTTCTTGAAGTTTTATACTATAATTTTCATAGATTCTTTTCTTTATATAATTAATTAAGTTTGCAACATCTGTTGCTGTTGCATTGCCTAAATTCACAATAAATCCTGCATGTTTTTCACTTACACACGCATCATTAATATTATAACCTTTTAATCTATCTTTATCAAGCAACTTTGACACAATGATGTTATCCAATTTTTTGAAAACACTTCCCGCACTTGGAAATTCCAAAGGCTGTTTTAATCTTCTTAAATTCATAATTTCGTTCATATTTTGTTCAATTTCTTTAGAATTTCCATATTTTAATTCTAATTCAACCATTAAAACTATTGCGTTTTTCATTTCTTTTAATTTTGAATATCTATATCCAAAGTTTAATTCATCTTTTGTTAAATAATTAACTTTGTTATTAAAATACACATATGCACATTTTACCAAATCACCAATTTGCGTTCCATATGCACCAGCATTCATATAACACGCACCACCAATAGTTCCAGGGATGCCAAACAAATTTTCCATACCTGATAGACCTTTTAATTTGCAAACCGCACAAACTTTATTTATGCTAGCACCAGCATAAGCACAAACAACATTATTCTTAACTTCAACATCTGCAAATTTATTGCTTAATTTAATTATAAAACCATCAAAACCATTATCGCTTGCTAAAACATTTGTGCCGTTTCCTAAAACAAAATATTTTGCCTTATATTTTTCTAGCACTTTTAATGAATAAAAAACGTCTTCTAAATTTTCAACCGTAATAACATACTTGGCTATTCCACCAATTTTAAAACTAGTTAAAGTTTTTAAAAAAACATTTTCTAAAATTTTATTTTTTAATTTTCTTTTTAAAATTTTATAAACTTTTTTATAATCGCTTTTCATATAATCTCCTAACAAAAAAACAATTACAAAAAATGTAATTGTTTATATTAATAATTTATTATTAAAAAATTATGCTTTATGTTAATTTTTATGAAAATAATTATAAATGTTGTTCGCAAGTTTATCTCCAATATTAGGAGTCGATTTTAATTCTTCAACACTTGCATTTTTAATTTTTTCAATGCTTTTAAAATGTGTTAATAATTCTTTTGATTTTTTATTTCCAAGCAATGGAATATTCTTTAACTCACTAAACAAACTTTGCTTTTGTCTTAAATTTTTATGAAATGTTATTGCAAATCTATGAGATTCATCTCTAACATTTTGTAAAAGTTTTAACGCATAATCGCTTCTTTCTAAAACAACAGGAACGTTGGAATTTGGTTTATAAATTTCTTCAAATCTTTCTGCTAAAGAAATCATATTTGTGGTTACTCCACTATTAAGCATTGCTTCATATGCATATTTTAATTGTCCCATTCCGCCATCAATTAAAATTAAATCTGGCAAATTTTTAAAACTTTCATCTTCACCTTTTTTATATTCTTCAAACCTTCTTTTTAAGGTTTCTTTCATGCTTGCAAAATCGTTTATTCCTTCAACTGTTTTTATTTTAAATTTTCTGTAATGACTTTTTTTAGGAAGTCCATTTTCAAACACAACCATACTAGAAACCTTATTCGTTCCAAAAGTGTTTGAAATATCAAAACCCTCAATTCTTTTAGGAAGATTTGTTAAGTTTAATATATTTTTCAATCTTTCCATTGCACCAAAAGTTTTTAATTCTGCAATTTTTTCTTTTGCCAAATTTTTTTCTAAATATTCTTTTGCGTTATTTTCTGCCATTGTTAATAATTTTTTCTTAACACCTTTATTTGGCATAACTAACTCAACTTTATGCTCTGCATTTAAAGTTAACCATTTTTTTAGCTCGTCAAAATTTTCAACATTGTTAACAATTATTGTTTTAGGTATAAGATTATTGCTTAAATAAAATTGCATTATAAAATTTTGAATATTTTCACTTTCTGCATTTCCTGTTTCTATAATGCTATAATTTGTTGCACCAAGAACTTTTCCATTTCTAACACTGATAACACAAATATCTGCATAAATGCCATTTGTTGAATATCCAAAAACATCAATAGTTTCATCTTTAACAAGTTCTGTTATAATTTGCTCGCCCAATTTTTCAATTTGTTTAATATAATCTCTATATAATCTTGCTCGTTCAAATTGCAAATTATCTGCACATATTTGCATTTTTTTGGTTAACACTTCTTTTGCATATTTTAAATCTCCGTTTAAAAATGCAATAACTTTGTTTATTTCTTGCAAATATTCTTGTTTTGAAACTTTACCTGTACAAGGAGCCAAGCATTCATTAATAAAATAACTTAAGCACTCCCTTTTAATTGTTTTACCCTCTTTTATACTTAAAGAGCAATTTCTAATTCCAAAAGTGCAATTAATTATATCTAACAAATCTCTGGCATTAATACTTCCAAAAAAAGGTCCAAAATATTTTGCGCCATCTTTTTTTAGTTTTCTTGTTAGTTCAACAACAGGAAAATCCTGTTTTAAATTAATTTTTAAAAATGGATGAGCTTTACCATCCTTTAACAAAATATTATAAAAGGGCTGATTTTTTTTAATTAAATTTGCCTCTAAATTTAAAGCCTCTAGTTCTGAATTAACAATAATATAATCAAAATCATAAACATGTTCAACCATCTGTTTAACTTTTTCTGGTTTGTGATTGTTAATAAAATATTGGCTTACTCTGTTTTTTATTTTTTTTGCTTTTCCAACATAAATAATATTGCCATATAGGTCTTTCATAATGTAAACACCTGGCAATAATGGCAAATCTTTAACTTTTAACTTAATTCTTTCAATAATATTTTTATCCATATAATTATTATAAACTAAAAATTAAAAATATTAAATAAAAAAATATTAATTTGCAAGTAAATAATCAACTCCATTAAGCATAACATCGTTAATTGATGGGTTTGAAATGCTGTAATATATTATTTTTCCTTCTCTTCTGCTTTTAACTGCCCCGTTTGTTTTTAAAAACTTTAATTGGTGGCTAACAGTTGTTTGATTAATGTTTAAAACAACACTAATATCATTAACACACATTTCGCACAAGCATAAAGCTGTTAAAATTTTAATTCTAGTATAATCAGCAAAAACACTAAAAAAAGATGCAAGTTTATTTAAAGTGTTGTCTGTTGGCATATATGTATTAATATCATTTTGTTGTTTTTGTTGTAATAAAATAATTTTTTCCATAATCATTCTCCTTTAAATTTATATAAATATTTTAAAATAAATAAAAAATTAAATAAATTTTGCACAATAACTTATTTTGTAGCATATTAGTTTATAATAAAGTTTTTTGTTGAAAGGAGAGATAAATGAACATATCAAATGACATTTTGTTAATTTTGCTTTTAAGCATATTTACAAATGCTGCAGATGTTGACTTGAACACTAACACAAACTTTTTGTTATTGCTTCTATTAGTTCTTGCTAACGACACAAATAATTCTGGTTGCGGATGTAATTGCAGAAATTGCAACAGAAATTGTCCGTTTGCTAATCAATAAAAAAATGTGGAGATATATTCCACATTTTTTTAAATTCTATCAACTAATCCTAACTTTTCATAAACATCTTTAAGTTTATTTTCTGCTAATTTTCTAGCTTTCTCAGCGCCCTTTTTCATAATTTCAAATAAATATTCTTTATTGTTTAATAATTCCAAATATTTAGCACGCAAAGGTGAAATAAATTCAATAACACAATTAGCCACTTCACTTTTTAAAGTGCCATAATTTGCGTTTTTAAAACGTTCTTCAGCACTTTCAATTGATATATTTTTTAGGCACGCATAAATAGTTAATAAGTTGCTAACACCTGGTTTGTTTTCCACATCATATTTAACAAAATTATCACTATCTGTAACGGCTTTTTTAATTTTCTTAATTATTGTTTCATCACTATCTTCTAAGAATATTGTTCCTGTGTCTCCATTAACACTTTTGCTCATTTTCTTTGTTGGGTCGTTTAATCCTGTTATTTTAAAACCAACTTTGTTTAATTGTGGTTCTGGAATTGCAAAAGTTTCTCCAACTTTGTTGTTAAACCTGATTGCAATGTTTCTTGCAAGTTCAACGTGTTGTTTTTGGTCAATTCCAACAGGAACTATTTCAGCATCATATAACAAAATATCTCCAGCCATTAATATTGGGTAGCAAAATAATCCACAGTTAATATTTTTGCTTTTTGCTTGATAATCTTTAAATTGTGTCATTCTAGATGCTTCACCAAATTGCGTAAAGTTATTTAAAACCCACGCCATTTCTGCGTGTTGTGGAACTTGGCTTTGCATATATAACAAACACTTATCTGGGTCCAACCCCAAACTTAAATAAAACGCAAATATGCTATATGAATTAGAATTTAATTCTTCTTTTGGCATATTAATTGTTAATGCGTGCAAATCTGCAACACAAATAATGCTGTTATAATCTTCTTGCATTTGTTTTAAAGAATTTCCAACACCAATAATATTTCCTAAGGTTATTCTTCCTGTTGGTTTAATTGCTGTGTATAATGTTTTTTTCATATTAACTCCAATTAAAAATCGCTTTTTTCAAGTTTTGCTTTTTGGTCTGCAATTTCCAAATTATCAATTAATTCATCAATATCGCCATCTAAAAAGGCTTCTAAATTATACATTGTGTAATTTATTCTATGGTCTGTTAATCTGCTTTGTGGGTAGTTATATGTTCTAATTCTTTCACTTCTATCACCTGTTCCAACTTGAGTTCTTCTGTTTGCAGCATACTCTTCATCAGCTTGTGTTTTGTAGTAATCATATAACTTACTTTTTAAAATGTTTAATGCTTTTTCTTTGTTTTTTGTTTGGCTTCTTTCATCTTGGCAACTAACAACCATACCTGTTGGCAAGTGAGTAACTCTTATTGCACTATCAGTTTTGTTAACTTTTTGACCACCTGCACCACTTGAGCGATAAGTATCAATTCTTAAATCTTTTTCGTCTAATTCAAAGTCAACTTCTTGTTGCTCTGGTAGTACCGCAACAGTTGCAGTGCTTGTGTGAATTCTTCCTTGACTTTCAGTTTCAGGCACACGTTGAACACGGTGAACACCACTTTCAAATTTCAATCTTTTATATGCGCCGTTTCCTTTAACTAAAAAACTAACTTCTTTTATTCCGCCAAGTTCAGTTTCATTCAAGTCAATAATTTCAATTTTCCATCTTTTGCGTTCTGCATATCTAGAATACATTCTAAATAAAACGCTTGCAAACAAGCAACTTTCTTCTCCGCCTGCTCCACCTCTTATTTCAATAATAACGTTTTTATCATCGTTTTCGTCTTTAGGTAGTAACAAAATTTTTGCTTCTTCTTCAAATTCACTTAATTTGCTTTTGCATTCACCAACTTCATCATACAACATATTTTTTAATTCAACATCAGTTTCTGTTTTCATAAGTTGTTCAGCAAGTTCAATATCATGCAAAGTTTTTGCCCATTTATCGTATAAAGCAGCAACAGGTTCTAAGTTGTTATATTCCTTAACTAATGCAGTATATTTTTTATTATCTGCAATAACTTCTGGCAAAATAATTTGTGAACTTATTTCAACATATTTATCTTTAAAAGCTTTTAATTTATCAATCATACTTAATCCTTTTTAATGGCGCAAATAAACCTATTAACACCATAATAATCTTTTAATATTTTAATACATTTAAAGTTTGTTTTCAAAACATTTTTAATATCATTTTCTTGATTTTCGCCATATTCTAAAAACAACATTCCATTTTTATTTAAAAATTCAGTGCATTGTTTTGCAATTATTTCGTAAAACTCTAAACCTGTTTTTCCACCAAACAAGGCAATAGATGGGTCATGATTTATAACCTCTGGCATTAACTTTGATTTTTCATCAACACTAATATATGGAGGGTTGCACAAAATAACATCATATTTTTCTTTTATGTTTTTAAACATATCACTTTTAATAAAATTGCAACTTAAATTGTTTATTTTTGCATTATATTTTGCAACTTTTAATGCTTGCTTGCTAATATCTGCAAGTGTTAAATTAATGTTTTTGCAATTTTTTAAAACTCCTAAACCAATGCAACCACTGCCACAACATAAATCTAAAACATTCAAATTATCATATGATAATTTATTGATGTGTTCAATTGCATAATTAGTTAATTCTTCTGTTTCAAACCTTGGAATTAAAACGTGCTTATTAACATACAAAATATTATTAGCAAAATCCACTGTTTTTGTTATATGTTGCAAGGGCACGTGTTTTGCTCTTTTTTTAACTAAATTAATAAAATGTTTATATTCTTTTTTAGTTAAATAATCTTTTAAAAATAATTCTGCACTGTTTAAGTTTAATGCATATTGTAATAAAAAATTAATATTACTGTTAATTTCGGTAATATTATTTTTTTCTAATATTAATTTTGCCTCGTTTTTAACGGTCTTAATACTATATTTTTTTTCCATAATAAAAAACAAAAAATATAGGCAGAAACCTATATTTTGTAACAATTAGTCTAAATTGTATTTTTTCTTGAATTTATCTACTCTGCCGGCAGTATCAACTAATTTTTGTTTGCCAGTGAAATATGGATGGCATTTATTGCATACGTCAACTTTAATAACACCATCTTTACCAGGGTTAGTTGATGTTGTGTTAAAAGTCGCACCACATGCACAAACAACTTTAACATCGTAATTTTCTGGATGCATACCCTTTTTCATTATTAATCACCTCGTACGTAATTCTATTTCGCTTTATAATTATATATGCTTTTTACCCATTAGTCAACAGTTTTATTTAATTTTTTAAATCTATTATAATATCATTTACAATTTCATATATATTGCCAGCGCCAATCACGTAAACATTCTTATATTTAGAATAATTTTGTATTATGTAATTTTTTAATTCAATATTTGTTAAGCATAAAACTTTGTTTTTTGAGGATAATTTTTCAAACAAATCAGTTTCAGTTCCACCAATAATAACTTTTTCTCTTGCTGAGTATGTTTTATATATAATTATGTTATCACATTTATTAAATACATTAACAAAATCTTTAAATAATAATATTGTTCTAGAATATGTGTGCGGCTGAAAAATAACCAAACTATCGTTTAAATTGTTTTTACTTTTCAAAAAGTTTTTAATTTCAGTTGGATGGTGTGCATAATCAGCATAAAAATTTGTTTTATTAATTAAACCCAAGAACTCATTTCGTCTTTTAACGCCTTTAAAATTTAATAATGCATTATATATAATTCCTTTTTTTATGTTAAAATAATCTGCAACTGCAATTGCAAATAACGCATTTTTTATATTATACTCTTCTTTTCCATTAAGTTTAAACCTAAAATAAAATTCACCATTTTTTATCACATCAAAGTATGTGCAGTTATTGATGTGTTTTATATTATTTGCGCAATAATCAGCATTTTTATTTTTTAATGCAACAGTTGTAATATGTTTATTTTTTAATATGCTTTTTGTTTTATATTCACAAAAACACATATCACTTGAATTTGAAAATTCCCTAAATGCATTTTTCAAATTTTCAAAACTACCATAACAATCTAGATGGTCCTTTTCAATATTTGTTATAACACTAACATTTGGTTTAAGTTGCAAAAAAGATTTCTTATATTCGCACGCTTCTGTTATAAAAAATTTATTTTTTCCAATTAGAATATTGCTTTTTAAATTTTCAACCTCTCCCCCAATATGTATTGTTGGCTTTTTATTAGCACACAAAAAAATTTCACCAATAATTGCTGTGGTTGTTGTTTTTCCGTGAGTGCCTGAAATTGCTATTAAGTTTTTATATTTTTTAGAAATAATACCTAAAAATTCTGCACGACTTAAACATAAAATATTATTGTTTTTTGCAAATAATAAATCTGGGCAACTGTTTGAAATTGCCCCGCTATAAACAACCAAATCTTCATTTCCTTTTAAGTTAACAATGCTTTGATTGTAATAAACTTTTACTCCTAAATTCTCTAATTCTTTGGTTATTTTTGTAGGTTTAATGTCCGAGCCTGAAACGGTGCATTTTAAATTTACCATTAATTTTGCTAACGCACTTTGACTAATTCCACCAATTCCAATAAAAAAAATAGAAGTTATTTTATTTAATTTTAACTTTTTCATACAAATATATATGAAAAACTAGTTAAAAAGTTGTAATAATTTTTTCAATTATGATAAAATATAAGTAAGCAAATGCAAATCTAAACAAGGAAGGTATATAAAATTGAAATTTACAGATGTACGCATTCGTTTAATATCAAGCGAAAACAATAAATTAAAAGCAGTTGCTATTGTTACAATTGATGATTGCTTTGTTGTTCGTGATATTAGAGTAATAGAAGGAAATCAAGGTTATTTTGTTGCAATGCCAAACAGAAAAACAGCAGATGGCAATTATGTTGATATTGCTCACCCAATTTCAACTCCAACAAGAGAAGAATTGAACCGCGTTGTTCTTGAAGCTTATGAAAAAGCAAAAAACGAGCAAAACAACTAAAATGAAATAAAAAATAAAAAAGGATAGTGTTAATCTCACTACCCTTTTTATTTTATAAAGTAATAAAATTAAAGCAACAAAAAAGAACTTAAAACAATTTTTTAAGTTCTTTTTTTTAATTATGCACTAATAGTTACAATAATTCTTATATCTGAAACTGCTCTATCAATATTATAATAGCCTTGTTCATCTGCTGTATAACTTCCAAATGATGATGTTACAACAACATTTGCACCTTCAACACTTGTAATATCAACTAAAGCACCTTCTGCGTTTTTATACATAATTTTAAATGAAGTGCTTTCTCCAACATAAATACTGCTAGAGTTTCCTTCTTTGTAAGCAATGCTTAAATTTGGCAATAAAGTTTCGTTTATATCACCAGCTGAAAATTCAATTTTTATTGTATTATTAACTGTTCCAATGTTGTTTAAAATTTTCAAAACTGGAGAACCTGATCCAGTTGCAGACCAAATGTTAGAATCAAATCCACCAAATGAAGATAATGAATTCATTTTAGAAGAATCTAAACCGCCAACAACTCCACCGATTTGCCAAATATCGTTATTACCAAAAGTTCCTTTGTTTTGGTGTTTTGCATTTGCATCATCTGCTTTTGTTTTGTTAAAGTAGAAGTTTTTAGCAACACCACAATTTTGCAATGGAATAAAGCTGTTATCACCAATTGCTGAACTTTTTAATATTTCATCAATAGTACTTGAATAGTTTTTGCCAACTTTGTTAAATGAACAATCTGAATATACATTTTCCATGTATCCAATAGAGTCTGTTGTTAAATTTAACATTGCAACTAATCCAGAGCAATAGCTAGATTCATCTTTAGCATTTAATTTAGCTTGAGTATAAGAATTAACGATTGTTCCGTTTTCAATATCACAAACAAGACCTGAAACAAATTTACCTGTTAAGCTTACGCCATTTGTAACAGCACTTTCTTGAATTGTGTTATATAAAGCATCAACTTCAATAACTTTATTTTTGCTATCTTTAATTCTTGTAAATTGTGCTTCTGGTTTTAAATCATTATAAGAAACAATACCAGCAATTCCACCAACTAATGGTGCAGAAATATCTCCGCCACTAACTGAAGAATATAGAACTCTACCTGTGTTTTGAATTAATGCTGTAATACCACCAGCAAAGCTAAATTTATCTCTTTCAAATGTTGCTGTTGAAACATTTACACCATTAAAGTCTGGGTCGCTTGATAATATTGAAGATGGGCTTGCATTACAATATGCAATTGGTGCATTTGTAACACCGGCAATTCCACCAAGTCTTGCTAAAATTTTAGCATCAGATTGAATATCAAAATCTGTTGCAATACAATGAGAAATTGAAATTTCAACTGAACTTTGACTCTTTGATAAGTTATTACCAACAATACCACCAGCATAAGCAATTGGCTTAGATGTGTATGTTGTTCCTTCAACAGTTTTAATTTGAATAAATGTTTTACCTGAAACTGCAGATGTTGAAATGTTTGCAGCATTTACGCCAGCAATTCCGCCAACTGAGTTTTTAACATTATTAATAATATCTGTTTCTAAAGCATTGATTATAACTGATGAAGTTATTTCTTCTTCACCATTTTTAATTAAAGATGTAACACAGTCTTGAATTGATCCCATGTTTACGCCAGCAATTCCACCAGCAATTTCTTTAGCAATAACTGTTACGCCCAATGCTGAACAATTTGAAATAATACCACCTGATACTGAATTTTGAACAGGAGCAACTGTTGGATCAAATCCGTTAAATGCTGTTATTGCACCAGCAACTAAACCGTTATTAAATGCAGAATTTTCAATTGTTAAATTTTTAATAACTGCTGGGTTTGCAATAACCCCAAACAATCCTAAATATTGAACATTTTCAGAACTATCAATAGTTAAGTTTTTAATTTTGCAGTATTCGTTAGTTCCTTGTTTTTTAGCTGCAGTTAAAGAACCAATGAAAGGATTTTCAAATGTTCCAATTGGAGTCCAACTAACACCTTCCATATCAATATCTTGGTTGATTACATAACTACCATCAAGTTTTATATTTTTTAATTCGTCTAAAGTTGAAATTGTTTCAGAAGGCATTTCAATGTTATCTGAAATTTCAACTTCCATGTAAGAAAGTTTTGGATAATCTCCACTGCTAAAAATCCATGCAGCTTCAAAATTCCAATTAACTGTTGTTGGAACGCCATCAACATCAGAAACTCTTAAAACATAAACATTGCGTTTAGTTTTTAAAGTTTCTGTTGGATAACCCATAACTCTATAACCAGTTCTTGCACCAGAATCATCAATTACATCATCATTAAAGTCTTTGTTTAATTGAGGTCCGTTGTTAGAATATTCGTTGTATGTTCCAACACCTTTAACATTACTTAATAAAGTGCTATCATAGTAGTTTCCTGCAATAATTGTTGAAACTGTTTCAACATCACCGTATTTTTCAACATAATCAACCAATAATCCGATTATTGCTCCAGCTGAACCACCTGTTGTTTGGTCATCATTAGGGAAACTTATTGTTAATGCTGCATATGTTTCTTGAATATGTCCACCCAAATATTTATATTTATATAAAGTTTGATTTCCTATGCCATTTGTTTTTGGACAATCAAAATATGAATTATAACCAGCAATTCCGCCAACATTTGAATTTTTATATGCGTTAATTTCACCTTGTGCATAACTATAAACAACTCTTCCACCGTAGTTATAACCAACTACACCACCAATATTTGCGTTGTTTATGTATTTTTTAACAACTTCTTCTTTGGCTGTTTCTTCATTAAGAATAATTTCACTTCCAAAATTACCCATAACAGAGCATCTATCAATTCTTGCAAGTTTTCTTGTATAATTGTTTTCTGAAACTAAATCTTCTGTGCTTTCATTTTTACCAACTATACCACCAATATTAATCTTCTCTACACTTGCAACAACAGAACCATCTTTCTTAACAATGTCTGTTTGAATATCAAATATAGCATTTCTTTCATCTTTTTGTTTAACTTCAACTCTTTCAATTGTTCCATAGTTAACGCCTGCAACAGCACCAACATTTTCATATTTTTTGAAAGTATCTGTAGTTAAATTTGTATAATTGTTTTCATTTAAATTTTGTTTAATGTTAATATTTTCAAATTTAACATTATAAACCATACCATCTGATGCAATTTTTGTGAAGAAACCTGCATTTTTAAATAAAACGCTATTATCGGTTTCACCTTTTGCAATCATCTCTTCATTGTAACCATTTAAGTTAATGTTAACGTTAGAAATTGTATGACCATCACCATTAAATCTTCCAGAGAATCCTTCAAAAGCATTATCTCCTTCAAATTGGTAACCTATTGGCAACCACAAACCACTGCCATTTGAACCATTCTTTAAGTCGATATCTGCAACTAGTTTGTAACATTTGTCTAATCCATATCTATAAACATCGTTACCTTCTTCATCAACTCCTGTTTTAGCACCAATTAATTCTAATTGTTCAGGTGTTGAAATGTAGAATGGGTTATTTTTTCCACCATCACCAACATGAACTTCACAAATTAAATTGCGGTATTTAACATTTGTTGTTTTAAAAGTTAAAATTGCAATACCACCTCTACCTGGTGTTACCATGCGAGTTTCTTTGTTGTATGATGCAATAGTTGGATCTGTTGATGTTACTTCAAAATCTGAGAAAGCCTTTTTATTAGTATAAATAACATCTAATTCAAAAGGAACGCCAACCTCCGCATAAACTCTTGTGCTAGAAAGTGCAATAACTTCTTTATCGCGCACTAAAAAATAAACAGTAAACGCAATTGCCACTGCAACAAGTATTGTAAATAAATAAACTAAAAACTTTTTCATTTAATCCCCCTAAACTTGCTTAAACTTTAATTTATATAAAATAAGTTTTGCTTAAATTAAAATAATTTTAGTTCTTAGCAATAATTATAATAAATTATAAAACATACTAAAGATTTTGTCAATAGTGAAATATTCAAAAAAATACATATAAATATAATGTTTATATATTATTTATTATATACAAAATGTAAAATTAAATTTTATATATAAAAAAATAATAAACTATTAATCTATTATAAAAGATTATTTTAGCAAAATAAAAAAACAAGCCAAAATTTATTAGCTATTTTTTTTAATAAAATTAATTAAAAAATGGCTTAATTTAGGTATTAAATATACAATTCAAAAATTAAAATTAAATAAATCTTAAATCTTTAACAAAACCAAATAATTAAAAAAATAAAAGCGAAGTATAAAAGAAATAAAAAAAAGGAGTAGAGAAAAACTCTACTCGATAATTGAATCTGGCAATGACCTATGTTCCCGGCTCGTCTCCAAGCAAGTATTTTCGGCGCTGAAAGTCTTAACTTCTGTGTTCGGTATGAGAACAGGTGGATCT
>CALVLZ010000010.1 GCA_944341445.1 uncultured Clostridia bacterium
AAAGTGTAACAGGCTCATACAACAACGCAACTTGGGAAACAACAGGCAACGTTGTTGGATACTATTCAAAAGTTGTTACAAAAGCAACAACTAATAAAGGTTCTAAATTTAAAAATTGGATATATAACACAACAGATTTTGGAACCGTGAACATTGAAAATTTAGGCGATACTAATAAGGCAACCTTCAATGGATTAAGAGGAACAAATAATAACACTATAACTATTAGCGCAGATTATTACGTCGTTTATGATATAGAAGGCGTTGCTGTTATTAAAAAGGCAGATGGCACAGAAGTTAGCGGTGGTGGAACTTTACAATTAAAAACAGATGTTGAAGGTTCAGACATTACAAATGCTTCTAGTGAAATAATAAAAGATAAAAACTACACAATTACTATTAATCCAATTGTTGAAGGAGATGTCCAAACAAGATTAGATTCTATTTTTGTTAACGGAAACAAATTAATATTTGATGAAAATGGAATAAGTGGTAATTATAAGTTAATAAGTACTGGTTCAGCTTATTCATATGAATTATCTTTTGTTGCAAATGAACAAACAACAGGAACATATAAATTTGTATTTAAAGAAGTTGTTCAAATAACTGTTGAAACAGAAAATGTTCCAAACGGTGAAAATAATGCTTATGCAGGCTTCAAAGTTATTGAAAACGAAGAAGGCGAACCTGTAAATGAACAAACATACGGAAAATCAGATTTTGTATTCATTGGTTCAACAATTGAATTGAAAGCTTTTGAAGAAAATTTTGTTGATGGAAATATAATTAGATACGCATTTAAAAACTGGAGTGAAAATGTTGGAATTGATAACATTAACAATGCAACAATTTCAATAAAGGTTGATAATGATACTGCAGGAACATATGTTGCAACATTTGTTAAGCAAATAAAAGTTGATAAAAATGTTAACGTGTTTAGTGCAGAATACAACAGCAATATAAACAATTCTGTAATTAATGAAACTGCTGGAGATATTGAAATATTTGTTAACGATAATGAACAAAATTTTGCAAATTATGGTGATACAATAAGTATTCATCCAACTAGTATTCAAAATGCTGGTGGTAATTGGGTTTTTGTTGATTATTTCTTTGAAGATGAATCTGGCAGATATATGCCATTTGATATTGCAAATGAAAATAAAAAATTAACAAATTTAACATTATTGGAAGATAAATCAATATCATTCACATATGATGAAAAATATGAAAATGTTAAGATTTATGCAATGTTTATTAGAAATCATAGTTTCTCAATAAGTTCTAATGATCCAAATGTTACAATCACATTATCTTATAGCCATGAAACTTTAGGAAGTGGGGAATTCACAGGAACAGGAGAACCTGTGTTTGCTGTTATTCCAGAGAATTCTGAAGTTATAGTTACTGCAACAATAAATGAATCAGAAAACAAAATAAGATTCACAAAATGGTTAAAAGATGGTGTTGAATTTGCAAAATATTCAAATAAAAAATTAACAGATAATAGTGGTGTTGATATAACTAGAACAAATATAAGCACAAATCCAAATTTGGAAGCAACTATTGATACATTTAATAATGCTACTCTTAACTTTGTTGCAAGTAAAGATACTGCATCTTCAAATTATGTTATTGAAACAACAAGAGTTTATAATATAAATGTTTTGGGAATTGAAACTAATTATATAACAAGTGGAATTTCAATCGCTCCAACAACAGGTGTTGCTTTTGCTGCTGTTGATACCGAGTTGGAAAATGTTGATAATGGCATAGTTTGGTATGATGAAAACTCATTAATTAGATTTACTAGTAATGTAGTTAGCGGATTTAAATTTGCATCTTTTGATTTAGATGGAACTTCATTTATTAGTGATAATGCAGAATTTACAATTAACAAAAATTTAGAAACATATGTTTACTTTGAAGAAAAGTATGTAACATATGAGTTTGAAATTGTTGGCGGTGGAAGAGTTGATGCTTCAGCTAATTCAAACGATGGTACAACATTTGGTGTGTTTGGTGAATTAACTTTGACAGCTGTTCCAAGTGAAAATTTTAGATTTGATTATTTTGAACATGCTGAACAATATGATGAAGATTTTGAATTCTCCAATGGGGAAAGCTTAAACATTCAAAATATAACAGTTGTTAATAAAGACACAGAAACAAATCAAATTATAATTAAAGCAGTTTTTGTTTCAGTTCATAATTTTGCGGCAGAGGTTAGAGCAATTAGTGTTGATGGAGATGCAATTGAAAATACTAATATAACAATAACTGGAAATAAAAACACAGAAGGAAACTTTGACACAGGTGAATTGGTAACAATAACATTGCCAAAAAATGCTATCTTTGACTTTATGTATTGGTGCAAAGATGGTGTTAGAATTAATAGTGACTCTAACTTTGTGATATCTACAAATGAAAATGGTGATGCTGTTCTTCAAATGTATGCAAGCGTCGAAACCGAAGGCTTATATACAGCAGTTGTAGCAACAAAAGTTTTAGTAACTGTTGTTGTTGAAGATTCTGAAGCTGCAGAATTAACAATTGTTAGATTTAACCCAGTTTTAAATACAAATGAATCATTTACATTTAATGAAACAACAAGTGTTGAAGTTTATGCTAGTTACGAAATTTCATTAAACGCTATTGAAAATGAAAATTATAAATTTGCAGGTTGGTTCACAGAAGAAAATGAGTTAGTATCGATTGAAGCATTTTATAACTTAACTTTGGAAAATGATGCTACATATATAGCTAAATTTGCAAAAGCATTGCCTGTTCAATTCGAAATTATTCCTGCAGATGGAGGAAAAGTTCAAGTTGAAAGTGATATTGACCCACATTCTGAAGGTATGTATTATGTTGGTACAAAATTAACAGTAACAGTAACAGATAATGCAGGTTATGAATTTGATAATGCAAAACATCAATCAAGTGAAACTGAGTATAACGAAAGAGTGTTTGAATTTGTTGTTGATGAGAACACTTATGGAATATATTTAGTTAACTTTGTTAAACTTTACACAATAAATCTATCTGCGAAACCTTCTGTTGTTGATGCAACTTTTGTTGTAGAGAAAATGAACGAGGCTGGCGTTTGGGAAAATATATCTAATGACGGCACAAGTTATGTTTTAAGAGACGGCACAAACGTTAGAATAACAGCAGTTAATAATTCTGGAGAAACTTATTCATTCAAAGGTTGGTACGTTAATAATTCTGAAGTTGCAACAACAGAAGCATATGAGTTTGTTATTAATCAAGATGCTAACTTAGTTGCACAGTATTCTGTTGATAGCAACACTGTTGTAATCAATGGTTTAGGTTCTGTTATTTCAAATGGAATAGAATATTCAGAACAAATTAACGAAGTGCCTGTTCCAGAGAATGTAGATAGGTTCAGTTTCACAATCACTCCGGGTAAATATTCAACTCTTGCCAATGTTGTGGTTGTTGATGCAGAAGGAAAGGATGTTACTTTTGATTTAACCCAAGGGGTTTATTCAATAGATTTATCTGTTGGAACAGTAACAATAACTGTTAATTTCTTAACAGAAACTTGGGCAATGTTCGGGGAAGAAATGCAAGGAAGTGGAACACCTTTAGACCCTTACTTAATTTCAAAACCAGAGCATTTAGGTTATTTAGCAAATATTTTATCTGCAACAAGTTTGCAAACAAATCCAACTGCTGGAAAATATTATAAGTTGACTTCAAATATTAGTTTGCAAGGCAAGTGGTGGGTTGGAATTGGAACAATTCAAAATCCATTCCTAGGAATTTTTGATGGCGATGAATATACAATTGATGGAGTTGAAATATATTTCAGAAAAGGTTTAATTCAAAGCAAAATAAATTCAGAATTCTATGATAACTCTCTTGCTGGTTTCTTTGCTTATGTTGGTAACTCAAAAAATACTGCTAGAATTGTTAATTTAAGAATTAATGGAACTGCAATTGTTGAATCAACAAAAAATAATGTTTCATATTATGGTGGATTAGTTGCAAAAGCAAGTGGAAATGTTGCAATTTCAAACTGCTATGTTAACCAAACTTTTGAAATAACTCAATCACAAGAAGCATCTAGCGAATTTATGTTTGGTGGAATTGTTGGAAATGGTGCAAACGCAGATGTAACAGTTTCTAATAGTTTTGCAAATATTAATTTAGAAGCAATTAGTAATGCAACAAAGGTTTATGTTTCAGGTATTGCAAATAATGTTACAGAAATAAACTTGTCAACAGCAATATTAAATGGAAAATTAAGTGTATTTAGTAACTTATCAACAAACGTTGAAATTATGGGTGTTGGTAATGTAACAAGAAATATAACATTAAGCACTGCTTCAACAACATTTGAAGTTAGCCGAATTGCAGGAACAAACACAAAAGATACAAACTTAGTGTTTGAAGGAATTGGTAATTTTGCAAATGAAAGTGGTTTAATTAATGAAGTTTTTGCTTCAAGTTTATTAAGTGTAACAGGAGATAAAACTCAATTAACAACAACTATTCACGGCATAACAAAACAAACTGCTGAAAATGTTTCTGGAAAATTGTTTAACGCTTTCTATTCTTCAAACTTATTAAATGTTGAAAGTGGTAGTGTTGGAGAAAAATTATCACAAACAAACTTAATGCAAAAAGCAAATGACTTTATGTGGGTAACAACAGATAGTAAGTTCACAGTGCCAGTTGCTAAAAATATTGTTTATAATTTAAATAATGCATATTTTGAAAACGAAAATAGTGTTGCCCCAGCAATTTATAACAATAAATATCAAATAACAAATATTTCAAATATAATATGGCTTGCAAAAAATACTTGGGCTGTTGATTATGCAATATTGTTAAATGATATCGATGCCGATGGTGCTTGGTGGTTGGAATTTAACATTCCATCTGGAAAAACTTTTGATGCATCTGGTTATGCTATTAAAAATGTTTACATTAAAGCAAACAAACAAAATAACGGATTTGTTGCAACAAACAACGGAACAATAAAAAATATTAATTTAAGCATGCAAAATGAAAACATAACAATATTTGTTATGGAAAATAGTTCTGTTGAAAATGTTGGTGGTGTTGTTGGAAGAAATAGTGAAACAGGAACAGTTCAATATTCTTCAGTTATTGCCAATATTTATAATTTTGCTGTTGCTGATTATAAGAATATCAGTTTGGGCGGTTTAGTTGGTTTTAATGAAGGAACAATTTTAAGAAATAACATTTGCAAATTTTATGAAGTTATGGATATTAATACATACTTTGGAACTGCTTATCAAAACAGTGAAAATGTGTTAATTAATTCAAAATATAACTACATTATTGGTGGTGTTGCTGGAACAAACAGTTCTACAATTGCAATTAAAGAAGTTGCTTCTGCGGTAACAGCTAATAGCAATCCTAACACTTCAATTATTGGTGGAATTGTTGGTGCTGCTAATGCTGGAACAATAATTAACGATTCTTATGTTGATGAATTTGTTACTGCAAACGTTGGAACAATAGATAATCCTAAAGCTGGTATTGTTGGAAATGTGTTAGGAAGTACTTCAATTTACAACACATATATTCAAGCTGATAGTGGAATATCTAATAACAATTCATATGTTGCAATTGTTGGAAAAAATTCAACAAATGCAAATATTCAAAGGTCATATATTTCAAATGCGGGGACAATAACCGTAGATAAAGTTGTTAATGGCGAATTAGTAGATTATACTTATTTGCAAAACAGAGATAACTTTGTTGATTGGAATAATTTTGATGAAATTTGGACATTAAATGGTATTATTGGAACAGATGGACCAGATTTGTTAAGAGCAGGAAATGTACACGAAATTGTTGTAAGTATTCAAGGTAATGGTAGTGTAACACCTGCAAACAATGGAATAATTTATGTAAAACATAACGATACTTTAAATTTGAACTTTGTTGCAGATAAAGATTGGTTATTATCAAGTGTTACTTATAATAATGAATTAATTAATGTTGTTAATGGCTCATATCTAATTCCAAATGTATTAACAGATGGTGAATTAAATGTTGTATTTAAACCAGAAACTGTTACAATTGGTGTTGAATTTAATATACCAGAATATGCAAGCGCTGTATTAGATTCACCAAATGGAATTTATGAAATTGGTGATAATGCAACAATTACAATAACAACACAAAATAATTACTTAATTAACAACATTGTTTTAAACGGAGAAAGTATTTTAGAAAATTCCGTTTACACAATAACAACAGAAAATAACACAACAACAATTAGTTTTGTTGTTTCAAAAGAAACTGCTGGAACATATGTTGTTGAATTAATAAAAACACAAGAGATAACAGCAACAATCAAGAGTGATAGTTTAGGCGTTGTTAATGGTTCTGTAACAATAAAAGGAACACAATTTAATAATGTTGAAAATACTTATGTAGACGGAACTGAAATAGTTTTAGAAATAAATTGCAACGAACATTATTTAGTTAAAGATTTATACTTAAATGGTAATTTAATTTCAAAAGATAATACTAATTATACGTTTGGTTTAAGTTCAAATGCTGGAACATTATCAACAATAAGATTTATTGTTAATGATGTAACATCAGGTGATTATGAAATTGAACTAAAAGTTGAAAAATTATCGGCTAATATTTTAAAAAATTTAGGTATATCAATAACTTATAATAATCAACAATTTACAAATGAAGATGGATATACTTTTGATATAACTTATGATTATGGTTCAGATGTTGTTTTAAATATTGAATTACATGAGTATTTTGAATTATCAACTATTAAAATTAACAATGTTGAACAAAGTGTTTCATCTGTTGTTAATGGTGAGCTAACAATAAGTACTAACAACTTAGAAGAATTAAATATTATAATATTTAGTAAAGCTAAGCGTTGGGATGAAAATACAAGTGTGTTTGTAACAGGTGATGAATCTTTAGGTATTCAAACTATTGGTGGAAAAAATTACGATGGTTTAACCAAAGAAACAGCTTATCAAATTGGAACACCGTTCCATTTGGCAAGAGTTGCATATTTAACAAACACTAAAGCAAGTTACACAATTGATGGTCAAACTTATTATTACGCAAATGCATTCTATAATATCACTCAAGATATTGATTTATCAGGTAGAGTTTGGGTTCCAATTGGAGCACAAGACGATGTGTATGGTGATATAACAGATCACGGTGAAGACATTTATTTTGGTGGTTCAATGTTTAGCACATCGAACGCAAAAATAAAAAATATGTTTATTGCTTCAACAACCTCAATATTAAGAACTAGTTATTATACAACTAACGTAATTGGTTTGTTTGGACATATTAATAATGCAAATTCAAACATTTCTGCAATTGAAAATATAACAATTGACAATCCAATAATGATGGTTGATTCATTAGACCATCATTCAGTTGAAGGTGGTTTTGTTGCTGGATATGCAAGCAATGTGTTTATTAATAATGTTAATGTTATAAACCCTGTTGTTTATAACTATAGACAAGAAGATTTCTGGATTGCTGGATTTATTAATTACGCTTATGGCGGAACTATCAATAATTCATCAGTTCAAAACTTAAAGATATATGACTATTCAACAAACAATTACGAAAATGAATATTCAGGCTTTACAAATGCAAATATTTGCAACGTTTCAAATAGTTATGTAACTATTAGTGGAATTATCAGCAATAATGAATATGTTGAATCTAATTTAACAGGATTGTTTGGTTTTAACCTTGGAACTATTGAAAATGTGTTTGTAAGAATTGATAACACATCGAATATAAGAAAAGAAAATAAAGTTGCAATTGCAAAACAATATGTAATTTCAAAATTACAAAATGTTTATGCAATAGCAAATGGTGTTTCATTGTTTGGAGATACAAACTTAAAAGTATTCTCGCAAGCAAATGTTAGTGCTTTAACAACTGCAAACATAAAAGAAAACTTTGTTGGTTTTGATTTTGATAATATTTGGAGTATGGGAAGTAAAAATCCAGAGTTAAAAACATTGCAAAATTATGTAAACCAAAGTTCTTTTGCAAGTGGTAGTGGCACAGAAGAAGATCCTTATATTATTTCAAGTGCAGATGAGTTTAATTTCTTCAAAAATCAAATAAATGCAAACAACACACAATATAATTCTTCAAACGTTTACTTTAAATTAAATGCAGACATTAATTTAAGTGGATTTAAGTTTGAACCAATTGGAACAGAAGCAAATCCTTTTGTGGCAAATTTAGATGGAAATAACTACGAAATAATTGGAGTTAATATTGTTAGTGCCGTTGGTAAAAATGTTGGTTTATTTGGAGTTGTTGGTGGCTCAATCAGTAATTTAAAAGTTTCTGGCTATATTATTGGCTACGAAAATGTTGGATTGATTGGTAAAACAATAAATGCAAACATTGCGAACGTTCAAAGTATGTTAAATATTTCTGCAGTTAAAAATGTTGGCGGGGTTGTTGGTTATTCACAAAACACAACATTAAAAAATATTTACTATTTTGGAAGTTTAACAACACCTGTTGGTTATAATGTTGGTGGGGTTATCGGAAATATGGAAGGTGGCTCTTTAGATGGAGCATACATTGAACATAACTCTTCAATCGCATCTTCATTAGATTTTGTAAAATATGAAAGCACAGGATATGGCAATAAAGATTTTACATTTGAAGAAACATTCAACTATTTAACAATTGGTGGTGCAATCGGTTTAGCAAATGGTGCAAACATATTAAATGTTGGTGTTAATGCAGAACTTAATGCAATTAATGCTGGTGGTATTGTTGGTCAAATGAAAAATTCAACATTGAATTATGCATATATTTACGGCTTACAATATAATTTATCTTCAATGCTTGCAAGTATGTTAAGGTTAGAAATTAAAGATAATATATACTATTTTGCATTTAATATGGATGCAACAAGCAGTGCAAACAATGTTATATATGCAAACGATAAGATGAACGTTGGATCAACAGGCAGTACAATAAGTTACATTGATGCAATCAAAGAATCTGGCGCAGTTGTTCAAAGTTCAGGATATGCAAGCGTTGCTTTGCAACAAAAATCCACTTATTCTGGTTGGGATTTTGAATTTGTTTGGGCAATGTATTCTCCAGCTGGGGTAACTCCTGTTCTAATTATGTTTAATAGTAATCCAATTTATATTGAAATAATTGGAGAAGGAACAGTTGAAACAGATTATGGAACAATAAGTAATGGAAAAATCTATGTATTAGTTGGCAATGATATAACATTTAATATCACAGCTAAATCAAATTATCATATTTCAGTGTTGAAAGTTGATGAAACTTCAGACGCTGTTGGAAAAAATGTTGTAAATATGCAAAAAACATTAACTAATGTTGTTTCAGAACACAAGTTATATGTTGAATTTGAACCAGATAAATTTGAAATTTCAATGAATGTTGAACCACAAATAACTTCAATTAATATGTCTGGAGCAAACACATATTTATATGGTGAAGTGGTCAACTTAATGTGGTCAAACTTTGGCACATATAGATTTGAAGGTATTTATAAAGACGGAGAATTGCTAGATACAACAAATACAGAAGTATATACATTAGAACAATCAGATAATGCAATAAGATTAACTTTCACAGCTGGAAGTTTAACAGAAGGCAATTATGTTGCAAAATTTGTTAAACAATATAAAGTAACAATAGCAACAAATGATGAAAGTTATGGTTCTGTTTCAACAACCGCATTTGCTGGAATGGAAGGTTATGTTGACGAGAATACTGTTATTAATTTAACTGCAACTCCTAATGTTGGTTTTGAATTTGTTAATTGGACAAGAGATAATAATATTGTTTCAACATTGCAAAATTTTGCAATTGTTGTAGATGGTGATATGTCATTATTAGCAACATTTAAAATTAAACAATACACAATAACTATTAATGGCGCAAACAATTCGTCATTTGAAGTATTGAGCGAAACTGTTAATAACAATAACAGTAAACAAGTTATAGTTAACCATGGCGGATCTTTAAATATTAAAGTTACAGCAAATGAAACATATAAAGTTAATCAAATAACTTCAATTAATAAACCTGCTGAAACACAAGAAGTTATAACAGGAACTATTAATGAAAAATATGTTGAATATTCAAATATTGTTGGAAACTTCGAAGTTAACATTTTTGTTAATAGAGAAACATGGGAAGACCACGCTAGTGCATCGTTAAAAGGAAGTGGAACTCAAAATGACCCTTACTTAATTACAAGTGGAGAAGATTTTGGATATTTCACAAAACAAATGAACACAGTTCCAAATTATAGTGAAAATAAATATTTCTTAGTTGCAAATGATATTGATTTAAACAATTATTATTTCAATACTGCTGGAGATGTAACTAACGAACAATTTATGTTCAAAGGTTATTTCAATGGTGGAAATAGAAATATTGCAAATATGCATTTGGATTGCAATAATACTCTAAATGGTATGTTTAGTGCTAATTTAGGAACTATTAATAACTTAACAATTACTAATGCAGATGTTCATGTTTCTTTAAATACAACAACTGCCGGTATTGTTGCGGGAAGAAACAATGGAAGCATTAGATTTGTGAATATTAGTGGATCTGTGTTAAATGGTGCTAACAAACTTGGTGGAATTGTTGGAATTAATAATGGAACAATTAGCAATTCAAATACACAAGTTATATTTGATGCAACAGAAAGATCTTCATATATTGGAGGCATTAGTGCAGAGAATAATGGTACAATTATAAATGCATATAGCCAAAGTGAAATTAATAATGCAGATATTGCTGGCGGAATTGTTGCAAACAATTTAAGCACAGTAACAAACTGCTTTAACAATGGAAGTATTGAAAATTGTGGAACTGCAGGTGGTATTGCTGGTAGAACAACAACAAACATTACAAATTGTTATAACACAGGTGAAATTAGTGGAACAAAATCTGCAGGTATCGTTTATGAACTTGCAAATAACAGCACTGTTTCAAACACATATAACTTATCAATTATTTCTAATGGTGCTATATATGGTACATCTAGCAACAATTCATCAGTTAATAACTATGCAATAATTGGTAATAATGCTCAAAATGGCGTAACAATTTTAACTGATGAGCAGATGAAACAAAAAGATAGTTTTGTTGGATTTAATTTTAATTATCCATGGGTTATCGATGCAGAAAACAATGAAGGCTATCCAATGTTAAGAGAAAGTGTATTCTCAGATTATTGGATTAATTATGCAACAGAAATTACTCCAAATTCACAAGGTGTTTATGAAATTTCAACACCAGAACAACTTGCTTGGGTTGCAAAACAAACAAATAGTGTTGCAGGTTTTACAAATGGTAAAACATTTAAAGTTGTTAATGATATCAATTTATTAGGAAAATACTTCACACCGATAGGTAATATAACAAACAAATTTAATGGTATATTTGATGGCGGAAGCTTTACTATTAACTACTTAACAATTAATGAAGTAAGTTTTGGAGATAATGGTTTAGGGCTATTTGGATATACCGACACCGCATCACAAATAAAAAATATTACAATTGAAAATATTTACTTAAATGATGCAGGAAGATATACAGGTTCTGCTGTTGGTTATAACAATGGTATTGTTGAAAGCATAAAAGTAAAATCTGGATATATTCAAAATACACTACAACTTAATAACAATGACCTTTGGAGTGGTATTGGTGGTATTGTTGGAGTTAACGAAAGCAATGGTAGAATTTCATATAGTTACAATTATGCTAATATTTATGGAAAATCTTACGTTGGTGGAATTGCTGCATATAATAGTAACACTAATAACTTAATAAATGAATGTTATAATGCTGGTGACTTAGTTATTGAAAATGGTTGGGAAATTGGAGGAATTGTTGCTGTTAACCGTGGTGGTTTAGCTGCAACGACTGATGATGACTTTAACAATAAGGGTGTTATAGATTGTTATAACATTGGCTCCATAACTGCAAAAGGAACACTTGATTATGCTGGTGGTATAGTTGGTTATAATAGTACTGGTAACAAGAGCGATGCTGGTGGTATTAGAAGAACTTATAGTTTAGGATACATTTCAATAGAACAAGGTCACGCAGGTGCTATAGCTGGTTTCACTGGTAGACATATACCTTGGGCTGCTGGAAGAGGTTCATTATTATATTCGAACTACTTCACTTCAAGCACAGGATTTACCGAAACTAAATATGGTATTTACAAAGTAGATGTGTACGATAATGGTAACTCTTGGGCTTTTGGCACAGGAACATTTGGTTCAAAATTCCCAGTTGAGCGTTTTGAACACAAAGATGACAGTTGGTTAAAAACACAAAGTAATTTGGAAAATCAAACATTTGATTTCTCGAACGTTTGGTTATATTCAACAGCAGGCGATGGATTCAATAACAATGGTTTCCCAATGCTTATTAAAACACTTGATTATAATACTGTTACAGTTATTGTTAATGGTGAAGAGTTTGGTAAAGTTACAAATTCAAGCGGAACAACATTGAAAGGGGAGAGTTTATTCCAAACAGGAACAAACGCAGTGTTGAACTTTGTTGAATTTGATAATGGATTATTATCAAGCGTTAAAATTGATGGTGTTGAAGTTGGAACAAATAACAAATCTTACACATTTAACACAATAACAAGTGATCATACTGTTGAAGTAACATTTGTAAGACGTGCTTATGACATAACAATTAAAGGTGTTATTGATGCGGATGAAGGTTATAGTGTTAGCGCAAACACAAGAATTAGTGCTGTTATTAAAGATGTTACAAATGGAATTAATTACTACGTAACATTAAAAAATAACGAAGAAATTTTATACAAAGAGTTAAAACTAGGTGAATATATCATTGTGTTTAACAATCCAATGTATTACATTTCAAGCATTAAATTTAATGATGCAGGTGATTATGAACAAACAACTTCAAAATCATTCACAATGGTTGGAAATCAATCAATATTCACAATAACATTAAGAATAACTAAAAATAATGAAAAATGGATAAACAGTTCCGCTGGGAACTTAAAGTAAATCATTAATAAACATATAAAAAGGCTTAAAAATCTCAAACATTGTTTGAGAAGCCTTTTTATTTTCTTTTTTACTTTTATTTAATTTAAATCAATTATTTTTAGCAAAATTTTACTATTTGTTTTATTTTTAAAACACTTGTTAATTAATTTTATTTTAGTTTAGATTGTGTATTATAATTTATAAAAAAGTGCCGAACTAAAGGCACTTTTTATTTTTTAAAATTAATTTAATTTATATTAAATATTTTGTTAAAATTGTGTTGTATGATATAATTAAACTAGTATATTTGTGTTGGAGGCATATTTTGAATTTTAAGCAAATACAAATAGTTGGGTTTAAAAGTTTTGCAGACCCTGTTAAAATTGAATTTCAAGAAGGTATAACTGCAATTGTTGGACCTAATGGATGTGGAAAAAGTAATGTTGCAGATGCAATAAGATGGGTATTGGGTGAACAAAGCAGCAAAATGCTTCGTGGAACTTGTATGCAAGATGTTATTTTTAAAGGAACAGAAAAACGCAAAAGCTTAAGTTTTTGTGAGGTTTCTTTATGCTTTGATAACAGTAATAAAATATTTAATTGTGATTATGATGAAATTGTTATAACTCGTAAATTGTATAGAAGCGGTGAAAGCGAATATATGCTTAATAACACATCTTGCAGATTAAGAGATATAACAGATTTATTGCACGATTCTGGTTTAGGTAAAAGTGGTTATTCAATCATTGGACAAGGTAAAGTTGAAGAAATAATTAATAGTAAGCCAGAAGATAGACGTGTTATTTTTGAAGACGCCGCAGGAATTTCTAAGTTTAAGTATAAAAAGGTTGAAGCAGAAAGAAAACTTGAAAGAACACAGGAAAATTTAGTTAGAATAACTGATATTGTAAGTGAAATTGAAAGACAATTAAAACCTTTAAAACATCAAGCAGAAACTGCAAAAAAATACTTAGAACTTAAAGAAAAATTAAAAAGTTTAGAAGTTAACGAATATATTTATCAATATGATTATGCCGCTGTTAATAAAGCCGAAATTGAAAGCAAAATAAATGCAATTTTAGAAGAATTGGGCTATAGACAAAACGAATTAACAAAAGTTAATGAAGATTATAATAATATATTTAACGAAATTAACAATATTGATAATAAAATTTCAGAAGTTCGTGATGAGGTTTTAAAATATACCGTTGCACTTGAAAAACAAGCAGGTGAAAGCAACTTAATAAAAGAAAAATTGCGTTTTAGTGAAAATGAAGATAAACGTTTATACGCAGAATTGAATAGATTAAATTCCGAAAGTTTGCTTTTAACAGAAGAATTAACAAATAAACAAAATTTAAAGCATGAAAAAACTAATTTGTTAGACAATGCTAATAATAACGTTAAAAATTTAGAAGTTGAATTTAAAAGTATTGATGATGAAGTTAGATTAAGCGAAAATGAAGCACAAGAAACACAACGCAAAATGTTTAAAGCGTTGGAAGAGTTGGGTGATGTTAAAGCACAAATTAGCGCATTAGAAGCCGAAAAACAAACTTATCAAAACCAAATTTTATCTTTAAAAGATTCTTTAAAAGAAATTGTTGAAAAGTGTGAACAAAGCAAAAATTCATTAAACGAAAGCAATGTTCAATTAAACAAATTTGCAGAAGAAAAAAATAGTTACAAAAATTTGTTAGATGGTTACATTTCAAACCAAAACGAAAAATTAAACAATTTAAAAAATATTGAAGAAAAAGTTAACGTAACTTCAACAAACATAATAAGTATGCAACATCGTAAAAAAATGTTGGAAGATATGCAAAAAGAATACGAAGGTTATGTTGGAAGCGTAAAAAGATTGTTAACTGATGCAGAACATAACGCAAATTTAAAAAATAAAGTTGTTGGTGTTGTTGCATCAATTATTAAAGTTCCAAATAAATTTGAAACTGCAATTGAAATGGCGCTTGGAAATGCTTTGCAAAATATAATCACAGAAAATGATAATGATGCAAAGGAATTAGTTAACTATTTAAAAATAAAAGAATATGGAAGAGCAACATTTTTGCCAATTAAAAGTATAAAACCAAGATATTTTGATAATTCTTTAAGATACTTATTAAAAGAAAATGGTTGTTTGGGTGTTGCTAGTGAAATAATTGAATATCCAAATAAAATAGAAAATGTTATTTTAAGTTTGCTTGGCACAACAGTTGTTGTTGATAACATTAACACAGCAGTATCTTTAGCAAATAAAAGCAAATATGCATTCAGAATTGTAACATTAGATGGCGATTTAATTAATCCACAAGGTAGCATAACAGGTGGTAGTAAAAAAGCACAAGTTGCAAATTTGTTAAGCAGACAATCAAACATTGAAATGGCAGAAAAAACTTTGCAAAGTTTGTCTTCAGAGTTTGATAAATTAAAAATTGCTCAACAAGAAACAACACAAGAATTAAATGAGTTAAACAATAAAATTAAACAAATTAACGAAAATTTAAGAAATGCTGAATTAAATGAAGCAACAGAAAAAGAACGTTGTGAAAAGTTTGCTCAAATTTATAACGACTTAATTAAAGAACAAAACAAAACAGAAAGTGAAATTGCTAAATCAAAAGAAATTATTGAAGGCATTAATAAAGAACTTGTTAGAATTGGTGCAGTTCAATCTGATATTAATTCAAATAACACAACAGATATTAACACTAATAACTCTATGTTTGATAGTTTAAGACGCAGACGTGATGAGTTATTAAACAATATAACTAAGTTAAAAATTGAAATAGCAAGTTACACAAGTGAAATTTTAAGTTTAGAACAAGATATTGCAAGAATAAAATCAACATTGGAAAATAATTCTAAATTAAAAAGCGAATGTGAAATAATGCTATCAAATAATTCTAAAAAATTAAATGATTTTAAAAACAAAATTTCAAGTGAAAACACAACTCAAGAAATTAGTGAACTATCTTCAAAACTTGCAAACGCAAATTCAGAACTAAGCAAAATTAGTGATAACAAATTAGAACTTCAAGCAAATTTAAGAAGTTTAGAAGATAAACGTATGATATTAAATAATGAAGTTGCAAAACTTCAAGATAAAAAATATCAACAAGATTTGAATTTAACTAAAATTGATACAGATATTGAAGCGTTGCAAGAACGTGTTTGGACTGAATATGAATTAACATATAACACTGCATTGCAATATAAGCTTGAAACATTTGATGTTAAAAATGGACTTGTTGAAATTAATAAATTAAAAAGAGAAATTAACGGATTAGGAAATATTAACGTTAATGCTATTGAAGATAGTAAGTTATTAGAAGAACGCCATGGCAATTTATATAGTCAAGCGCAAGACTTAATTAAGGCTGAAGATGACTTAAAGAAAATTATAAAAGACTTGTCTGACGAAATGGTGGATAGGTTTGAAACAGAGTTTAACAAAATTAATGAAAACTTTGGTTATGTGTTTAAAGAGCTATTTGGCGGTGGTAAAGCAAGATTAGAATTAATAGACTCTGATGACCCATTGGCTGCAGGTGTTGACATTATCGCCGAACCTCCTGGCAAAAAGTTGAGTAATATAACACTTTTAAGTGGTGGCGAAAAAGCATTAACTGCAATTGCAATTTTATTTGCTATACTAAAATTAAAGCCAATGCCATTCTGTTTGTTAGATGAAATTGAAGCGGCTTTGGACGAAGCAAACGTTGCAAGATTTGCAAAATATTTGCAAAGATACAGTAGTGAAACACAATTTATTGTTATAACACACAAAAAGCCAACAATGGAACACGCAAATGCATTGTTTGGTGTTACAATGGAAGAAAAAGGTGTAAGTAAAATTGTTTCAGTTAAATTAAGTGAAGCAGTGCAAAATATTGAACAATAAAAAGGAAATTTTATGGGATTTTTTTCAAAAATATTTCAAGGTTTAAAGAAAACTAAAGATGCAATCGCAAACAAACTTAACGCAATTTTTGTTGGCGAATTGAATGATGAGTTTTATGAAGATTTGGAATATGTTTTAATATCAAGCGATATTGGAGCATCTGCAACAGAAGAAATTATTGAAGAAGTTAAAAAAGTTGCCAAAAAACAAAAAATTAAAACTTCTGAAGATTTAAACAAAGCATTAAGACAAATAATGGCTAATATGTTAACAATAGATGATGAAGAAATTGAATATCCAACATTAATTTCTTTTGTTGGAGTTAACGGAGTTGGTAAAACAACTGCAATTGGAAGAATTGCAAATAAATTTAAAAAAGATGGAAAATCTGTTTTAATGATTGCGGGTGATACTTTTAGAGCAGCTGCATCCGATCAGTTAACAGAATGGAGTTTAAGGTCAAAATCTAGAATTGTTAAATACACTGAAGGTGCAGACCCTGGTGCCGTTGTGTATGATGGTATTAAAAGTGCACTAGCAAAAAAAGATGACGTTGTATTGGTTGATACTGCTGGTCGTTTGCATAACAAATCTAACTTAATGGAAGAATTGAAAAAAATCGAAAAAATAATAAATAGAGAATGGGAATACCAACATAAAAATTATCTAGTTATTGATGCAACAACAGGTCAAAATGCACTTTCACAAGTTAAAATGTTTAACGAATGCGTTGGCATAGATGGTATTGTTTTAACAAAACTAGATGGAACCGCAAAAGGTGGAATTGTTTTTGCTATTGCAAAAGAATTTGGAATCCCTGTTAAATACGTTGGCGTTGGCGAAGGTGTTGATGATATTGAAGACTTTAACGCAGAAGAATTTGTTAACGGAATAATATAAAAATAAGCATACGCAAGTATGCTTTTTATTTTTTAAAGTTATAATAAAAAAGTGTTGACTTGTGTTAATATATTTGATATTATTTATGTAAAGTTATTTAGCTTTACAAGGAGATTAAAGTGGAAATTAAAAAATCTCTACAATTAGGTTCTCTGTTGCAAATTTATGGTAATTTGTTAACAGAAAAACAACGTAAAATTGCAGAAGAATATTTTTATTTTGATATTTCTTTAAGTGAAATAGCTGTTAACAACGGAATAACAAGGCAAGGTGTTAACGATGTTGTTAAAAAAGTTTCTAATTTATTATTGGAATATGAAAACAAACTTGGCATTTTAGAAAAAAACAGATATGTAAAAAATAAATTACAACAAGTTTTAAATTCTAATAATATTGAAAGTAACAAAACATTAATAAATAAAATAATAGAAGGTTTGGAGGTTTAAATTTGGCTTTATTTGGTTCATTAAGTGAAAAGTTAAATCATATATTTTCAAAACTTACAAATCGAGGAAAGTTAACAGAACTTGAAGTTAAAAATGCAATGAGAGAAATTAGAATTGCATTGCTTGAAGCAGACGTTAATTATATGGTTGTTAAAAAGCTTATTACATCAATAAGTGAAAAAGCAGTTGGTGAAAGAGTTTTAAAAAGTTTAACTCCTGGTCAACAAGTTATAAAAATTGTTAATGAAGAATTAACCGAGCTTATGGGCGGAACTAATTCAAAATTAACAATAGCAAGTAAACCACCAACAATAATTTTAATGTGTGGATTGCAAGGTGCTGGTAAAACAACAATGTGTGGAAAACTTGCCAAGTATTTAACAAAACAAGGCAAAAAACCTTTGCTTGTTGCGTGTGATATTTACAGACCTGCAGCAATTAATCAACTTAAAGTTGTTGGAAAAAGCGTTAATGTTGAAGTTTACGATGAAGGAACAAACAAACCTGCAAAAACTGCTGTTAATGCATTAAAATATGCAGAAAAAAAGGCGTATGACGTTGTGATTATCGATACTGCTGGACGTTTGCATATAAATGAAGAATTAATGGATGAGTTAAGAGAAATTAAAAAAGCGGTTAATCCAACAGAAATTCTTTTAACAGTTGATAGTATGACAGGTCAAGATGCAGTAACTGTTGCAGATACATTTAACAAAGAACTAGATATCACAGGTGTTATTTTAACAAAATTAGATGGTGACACTCGTGGTGGTGCAGCGTTAAGCATTAAAGATGTAACAGGTAAACCAATAAAATTCTGTGGTATTGGTGAAAAAATGGATGACTTAGAACCATTTCATCCAGATAGAATGGCATCAAGAATTTTAGATATGGGCGATGTGTTAACACTAATTGAAAAAGCCCAACAAAATGTTGACGAAGAACTTGCTAAACAACAAATGAAAAAACTAAGAGAAAATAGTTTTACATTTGAAGATTATTTAGTGCAAATTGAACAGATGAAAAAGATGGGAAACATTGCAGATATTTTAGCAATGATTCCGGGTGCTAGCAAATTAAAATTAAACGCCGGAGCAATTGATGAAAAACAGATTGCAAAGAATAAAGCAATAATTCAAAGTATGACAAAGTATGAAAGGCAAAATCCAGATAGCATTAAAAGTAGTCAAAGAAAAAGAATTGCCTTAGGCAGTGGAACAAGTATTCAAGATGTTAATGCTTTATTAAAACAGTTTGCTCAAGCAAGAGATATGATGAAACAATTATCTCAAAACAAAAGAAAAGGTTTGTTTAGAATGCCTTTTTAAAAAATAGCCTTAGTTTTAAGGAAACTTAAATTAATATATATAAAAAAATAAATCAAAGGAGAAATTAATATGTCAGTAAAAATTAGATTAACAAGATTAGGAGATAAAAAATCACCATTTTATCGAGTTGTAGTTTCAGATTCTAGAAAAGCAAGAGATGGAGAATATATTGAAAAATTAGGAACATATAATCCATTAGTAAACCCAGCAGAAATTAAAGTTGATGTTGAACGTGCTAACTATTGGTTATCTAATGGTGCACAACCAACAGAAACAGTTAAAACTATTTTAGTTAAAGCTGGCGCAATTAAAGAAAGTGGCAAGAAAACTGCTCCAAAAACTGATAAAAAGAAAAAAGAAAGCAAATAATTAATAAGGTGAAATAAGATGGAAGAATTGGTTAAATACATTGTTAAATCAATTGTTGATAAACCAGAAGAAGTGGTTGTTTCTCAAGAAGTTGAGAGCGAAAAAATTGTTATTGTTAACATTTCTGTTGCCCCTGAAGATATGGGTAAAGTAATTGGAAAAGGTGGAAAAGTTGCATCTTCAATTAGAACAATTGTTAAAACAGCTTCCGCAAAATCTGGAAAACGTTTTATTGTTAAAATAAACGAAAATTAAAGTGCTTTTTTAAGCACTTTTTTTAATTATTTTAACATTAAACAAAATTGATTAAATTGGTTAATTGTGTTAAAATAATAAATAAGTGTTTAAAAGGATATATTATGAAATATTTTTTAATTGGATATGTAACAAAACCACAAGGTTTAAAAGGCGATTTTAGAATTAAAGTTGATTATAAGTTTTTTAAAACTATTAAAAATTTAAAATCAATAAAAATTGGAACAAAAGCTTATGATATTGAAAAAATAACTGAAAGAGAAAGTTTTTTTATTGTTAAAACAAAACAAATTAACAGTGTTGAAGATGCTGAAAATTTAAGAAATTCAGAAATTTATGCTGAACTAAATGAAAAAGAAATTAATAAAAACTTTAATTTTATGAATTTTAATGTTGTTGTTAACAATAAAACAATTGGTAAAATTGTTAATGTTTCAAATTTTGGAGCATCAGATATTTTCACAATTTCTTGTGATAAACGTGAAATTATGTGTGCAGTTGTTGATAATTTAATAAAATCAACCAATGAAGAAGAAAAAATGTTGGAATTTAACGAAGAAGTTTTTAATGAGGTTTCTGTATGAAAATTGATATATTAACATTGTTTCCAGAAATGTTCACACCTTTAAAAACAAGTTTGTTAGGAAAAGCTTGCGAAAAAAATATTTTAGAAATTAATATTATTGATATTAGAGAATTTTCTAAAGATAAACATAAAAAATGTGATGATTATCCTTTTAGTGGTGGGGCTGGTATGTTAATGACACCACAACCAATTGCAGATGCTTTTTTAAGTATTACAAATTATAAAGATGCTTTAAAAATATATATGTCTCCAAAAGGAGAAAGACTTAATCAAAATTTGGTTAAAGAATTATCTAAAGAAAATCATATAATTTTACTATGTGGACATTATGAAGGTGTTGATGAAAGAATTATTGATTTATTTATTGATAAGCAAGTAAGTATTGGTGATTATGTGCTAACAGGTGGTGAAATTCCAGCAATGGCAGTTGTTGATGCAGTTAGTAGATATGTAGATGGCGTTTTGCATAATTCAGATAGCACAGAAGATGAAAGCTTTTTTGATAACTTGCTTGAATATCCACAATACACAAGACCACAAAATTTTATGGGTTTGGAAGTTCCAGAAGTTTTAAGAAGTGGAAATCATAAAGAAATTGAAAAGTGGAAAAAGGAACAAAAAATATTACAAACAAAAAAGTATAGACCAGATTTGCTGGAAAATAATAATAACAATTAATGTTGGAGTTTAATATGATTATTCAATGGTTCCCTGGGCATATGACTAAAGCCTTAAGGGTTATGGAAAAAGAAATAAAAATAGTTGATGTTATAATTTATGTTTTGGATGCTCGTGCACCATTTTCTTGTGTTAATCCAAAGTTGAACAATTTGGTTAAAGGAAAACCAATCATTTACGTGTTAAATAAAACAGATTTAAGTGAAAAGAATGGTGTGAGTGAGTGGACAGAGTATTTTAAAAAGAAAGGTTTTTGCATAACTTTAAATAGCACTCAATCTGGTGCATCAAAAATATTAGAAAATGCAATAAGGGATGCACTAAAAGATAAAATTAATAAACTAAAAGAAAAAAACATAAATGCAACAATCCGAGCAATTGTTTTAGGTGTTCCTAACTGTGGCAAAAGCACTCTTATTAATAACTTATGTGGAAAAGCAAAAACTATTACAGGTAACAAACCAGGTGTGACAAAAGGTAAACAATGGGTTAAAATTGCAAGCGGTATTGAACTTTTAGACACTCCTGGGACATTGTGGCCAGCATTTGATAACAATCAAGTTGCAAAACATTTAGCATATATCGGAAGCATTAAAGAAGAAGTTTTAGATATTCCATCTTTAAGTTTGGAATTTATTGCTGATATTAATAAAATAAACACAAATTATATAAAACAAAGATATAATATTAATTTTGATGAAAGTGAAACACCTTTACAAATATTAGAAAAAATTTGTGTTGCAAGAGGCTTTTTGTTAAAGAAAGGTGAACTTGATTATGACAGAGGAGCTTATGCTTTAATGAATGATTTTAAATCTGGAAAACTTGGAAAAATAATATTAGAAACTCCAAAAGATATAAGAGCATTACTAGTTAACGATAGATTGAATGCAAAAATCAATAAAACTAATAATGAAATTGAAGATTAATTTTGAAAATAAAATCAATAAGATATTGCAAACTGCAATATCTTTTTTTGTATATTTATAATAATGTTTATTTTATATATTTTTAAATTAGTTTATCACAACACTAAATATAACAATAAAATATTAAAAAATATTAATATTTAATAAAAAAATAAGAAAAAGAAAATAAAAAATAAGTGTTGGCATAACATTATTCAAAATAATTCAATTTTATTTTCGTATAATAATGCAAAAATATTAATAAATATAACAAATTAAATTTGCTTAATTTCGTATGAGATTTTGTTTTAATACTGCAATATTTAATTTATTAAAATGTTTGTTTGTGGTATTATTTATTAGGTGGTTAAAATGAAAAAAGAAAAAACAAAAGAACTTTATGATTATGATTTAAATTTGAAACAAAAAGGCTATAACTTGATTGCTGGCATGGATGAGGCAGGAAGAGGATGTTTGGCAGGACCTGTTGTTGTTGCTTCTGTTATTATGCCGTTAGATTTTATGATTGATGGTATTAATGATAGTAAAAAAATAACACCAAAGAAAAGGGAAGAATTGTATTCATTAATAGTAGATAATGCAATTGCTTATTCTATAGTTTTTAAAGATAATAATGTAATAGATGAAATTAATATTTTAAATGCAACAAAACTTGCAATGGTAGAATGTGTTGATAATTTAACACCAAAACCAGATATTATTTTGATTGATGCTGTTAAATTAGATAATATTAATACAGAGCAATTAAACATTGTTAAAGGTGATTCAACTAGTTATAATATTGCTGCAGCATCAATATTGGCTAAAGTTACAAGAGATAGATATATTTCATCATTGTCAGATGAATACAATATTTATAATTTTTCAAAACATAAAGGATATGGAACTAAAGAACATATTGAACTATTAAATAAATTTGGCGCATCTGATATTCACAGAAAAACATTTATAAAAAATATTATAAAATAAGGTTTTATGTTATGAGTTATAAAGAGATTGGCATAAAAGGTGAAGTTTTTGCCAAAAACTATTTAATAAAAAACAAATATAAAATAATTGAAACAAATTATATTTGTCCGCTTGGAGAAATTGATATAATATCAAAAGATAGAGATGTTCTTGTTTTTATTGAGGTTAAAACTAGAACAACAGATAACTTTGGTTTACCACAAGAAGCGGTTAATTTTAAAAAACAACAAAAAATTAAACAAGTGGCAACATATTATTTAGTGAGTAAAAATTTATATAATAAGGTTCAAGTTAGGTTTGATGTTGTTTCAGTTTTAAATGATAATATAACGCTCATCAAAAATGCTTTTGACTAATGTTGATTTGTTTTAATATTTTAGATTATTTCAAAATTGTTTTTAAGAATCTTGTTATTTATTTACATTGTTTAATTTTGATAATTACTTTATTTGTTGAGTTGAGTAGTGATGTGTTAAAATTAGATAGTGTTTAAGGGAGAGAGTTTATTATATAAAAAATTATTTTATTATTCTGCATTAGGAAGGCATAGTGGAAATTGTTGGTACCCTTGGCTTAAAAATCATATAGAAACAAAAGGGTATAGTTGTTATGTGCCAACACTTCCAGATGTTAGTAATATGAGTTATGATTCTTGGGAGAAAAAGTTTAAAAGTTATGCAAAAAATTTGAATAGTGAAAGTGTTGTTATAGCTCATTCAATAGGAAGTATTTTTTTAGTGCATTATTTAGTAAAACATAAAATAAAAATACAAAAATTTATTGGTGTTGTTTCTTTCAATAGAGTTAATAATAGAGATGTTAACAAAGAATGGGATAAAATTAATGAAACTTTTTTTATTGATAATTTAGAAGATTTAAAAATCTATGCAAAACAAAGAATATGTTTTTATTCTCCAACAGATATTTATGACTTTAATGCGTTAGAGGAATTTGCAAATAAAATTGATGCAAAGAAAGTTATTATTGAAAAAGCAGGTCATTTTACTGCTGTTTCTGGATATGGTGAAAAATTTGAAGAAATTTTAAAGTATATAGATTAATTAATTGAAATAAAAAAATTAGTTCTTAGTTATTTGTTCTATTTTGAAAATATTTTGAATAAGATATCGATTATTACATTTGTAATATTTTTTATATTGTTTAGTGATATATAATAAATTAAAAAAATTTATTTTATTGTTGTTTTCGATTTTTTTGTTAGTTTAATTTTTAAATTATTTATAGTTTTTTTACAAGTCATAAAGTTTCAAAAGTAGTCATAAAATATTAAAATTTTACAAAATTATACAAAAAAATACTTGTCAAGTTTTTGTAACTATGGTAATATATAGCGTATGACTTAGGATGGTCCGCTGTTTGTTTAGGTAACAATCAAGAACGTCTAGTAAAATTCGGAGGGTTAAAAGTCATGAATTTTGTAGATTTAATTGAAAAAGAAAATTTAAAACAAGATATTCCTAATTTCAATGTTGGTGATACTGTTAAAGTGTTCCATAAGATTGTTGAAGGAACTAGAGAAAGAATTCAAGTTTTTGAAGGCGTTGTTATTGCTAGAAAAAATGCAAGCATAAGAGAAACTTTCACAGTTAGACGTGTTTCTTTTGGCGTTGGCGTTGAAAAAACTTTCCCTATTCATAGTCCAAGAATTGATCACATTGAAGTTGTTAAAAAAGGTAAAGTAAGACGTGCTAAATTGTATTACTTACGTGATTTAACAGGTAAGGCTGCAAAAATTAAAGAAAAACAAACAACAAAAAAATAAAGCAAACATATGCTTTATTTTTTTTGTTTTAAAACTACAAGTTAAATTAATTAGTTTAATGGTTATTAAAAATTAGTATGTTTGTATTAGAAATTAATAAATGATATTTGTAAAACAAAGTACATTTCAAAAGTTTTTAAAATTATTACATTTAGATATGCTTATAATGTTTAAGTGTTAGATGAAATATTAAATATTTTTATCTAATTAAATTTTTATATGTTATTTTGGGCTAAATATTATATATATATTATTTAAAGATATATTTATTATATTAATGTCATATTTAAAGTTGCAAACGGGCAAAATTTGTGTTTTTAACTTACTAAAATATTAAATAATACTTGTTAAATGTTTTTTATAATTGTATAATTGAATATTAAAATTTTGGAGAAGTGAATGTTAGCAAAATTAAATAGTTTTGGTTTATCTGGAATTGAAGGATATTTGGTAACTATTGAAATAGATATAAACAAGGGTTTGCCTGGTTATGATATTGTTGGGATGGTTGGCACAAGCATAAAAGAAAGCAAAGAAAGAGTTAGAAGTGCAATAAAAAATAGTGCTTTAAATTATCCAATTAACAAAATAACAATAAATTTGGCTCCTGCAAACACAAAAAAAGATGGTGCTTTTTATGATTTGCCAATTGCCTTAGGTTTGCTTTCTGCAACAGATCAGGTTAACAACGAAGAAATTAAAAAATACATAATTTTAGGCGAGTTGGGTTTAGATGGCTCTGTTAGAAAAGTTAATGGTGTTTTGCCAACTTTAATTTCAGCAAGAGAATTGGGTTTTAAAAATTTTATTATTCCAAAAGAGAATGAAAAAGAAGCATCATACATTGATGGAATTAATGTTTACACTGTTAAGTGTTTATCTGAAGCGGTGGATTTTTTAAATGGTGATTTAAAATTAAACAAAGTTGAATTAACAACATTTCAAGAAATTAGAGAAAACAATGTTTCAAAAGTTGATTTTAAATATGTTAAAGGTCAAACAATTGCAAAAAGAGCATTAGAGATTGCTGCTGCGGGTGGTCATAATATAATTATGGTTGGTCCACCTGGAAGCGGAAAAACAATGCTTGCTAAATGTTTTCCAACAATTTTGCCAGATTTAACTTTTGAAGAAGCTTTGGAAGTTACAAAAATTCATTCAGTTGCTGGTGTTTTGGATGAAAGCAAAGGAATTATCACTAACAGACCATACAGGGCACCTCATCACACAGCAACGACTTTATCCTTAACAGGCGGTGGAAAGCATGCAATGCCGGGTGAGATAAGTTTGGCTCATAATGGCGTGCTATTTTTAGATGAAATGCCAGAGTATAACAGACATACAATTGAAACTTTAAGACAACCATTGGAAGATGGAGTTATAACAATTTCCAGAGTTGAAGCAACTGTTGAATATCCTGCAAATTTCACACTTATTGCAAGTATGAATCCTTGTCCTTGTGGAAATTATGGAAGCCGTGAAAAAGAGTGTAAATGCACACCTCAACAAATTCATAAATATTTAAGTAAAATATCTGGACCATTAATGGATAGAATTGATTTGCAAATTGAAGTTGATAATGTTAAATATGAAGAATTAACTTCAACCGATTTAGAAGAAAGCAGTGAAGAAATTAAAAAGAGAGTTGATTTTGCAAGAAAAATTCAACTTGAAAGATTTAAAAATGATAAAAACTTTTGCAACGCAAAAATGAATGATGTTCAATTAAAAAAATATTGTAAACTAAGTTCAAATTGTGCAAGCATTTTAAAAACAGCGTTTGAAGAATTAAGCTTAAGTGCTCGTGCATATTCTAGAATTTTAAAAGTTGCAAGAACTATTGCAGATTTAGATAATTCTGATGAAATTTTAGAAGATCATTTAATTGAAGCAATTTCATATAGAAGCATAGATAAAAAATATTGGGATTAACAAAAATGTATAATAAAACAGAAAAACAATTAATTTGGCTTTGCAGTGTTGATTTTTTAACACTGAATAAGCAAAATTTAATACTGAATGTTTGTGGTGGTGCAAACAATTTATTTGATAATTTTGTAAGTAAAAAGTTAGAAATTTTGAAGATTGTTGATAATTCTCAATACGAAGAAATGTTGGGAATAATGAATGAACAAAAAATTGACAAAATTATTGATAAATATGAAAAATGTAACATCAAATTTGTTACATATGAAAGTTGCACTTATCCTAAACTACTAAAAGAAACAAATTCTGCACCGTTAGTTCTTTACGCAAAAGGCAATGTTGATTTGTTAAATTCAAATTGCATTGCGTGTGTTGGAACAAGAAGAATAACTAATTATGGTAAAACGGTTACAGAAATGTTTTGCAAAACTTTGTGTAAGCATTTTACAATTGTTAGCGGGCTTGCAGATGGTGTTGATACAGTTGCTGCTAAAACAACAATTGAAAATGGTGGTAAAACAATTGCAGTGTTAGGAAGTGGTTTAAATGAAATTTATCCAGCAACTAACACAAATTTGGCAAATAAAATTGTTGAAAGTGGTGGTTTGATTATTAGTGAATATAAACCAAACGAAAAACCTCAAACTTATTATTTCCCTTTAAGAAATAGAATTATTGCAGGAATTAGTTTGGGAACACTAATAACAGAAGCCACAGAAAAAAGTGGAAGTATGCACACTAAAAATTACGCACTTGAATATAACAGAGATTTGTTTGTAGTTCCAGCAAGAATAACAGATATGTATTCTTTGGGTTGCAATAAAATAATTAAAAGCATGCAAGGATGCATTGTTTTAAATCCTAATGATATTTTAGAAAATTACAAAAAAGAACTTGAAGAAGAAAACAAAAAAACAATTCAATTAACAATTCAAGAAGCAAAAATTATTAATGTGTTGCAAAAGGGTGAATGCCATTTTGATGAAATTTTAGAAAAAACAGGGTTTGAAAGCCGTGTTTTAACAACACAATTAATAAAAATGGAAATGAAAAAACTTGTTAAAAAACTTCCTAACAATTATTACGAAATTACAAAAAACTTTTAATATTTGTTTGGCATATTATTTGGAGGAATAATGGATTTAGTTATTATAGAAGGTATTGGAAAGGTTGAAACAATAAAAAAATTGGTTGGTTCTAACTATGACGTTGTTGCAACAAATGGCCACGTTAGAGATTTGCCAACTAACAGACTTGCAGTTAATATTCTTGATAATTTTGAACCACAATATGAAATAATACCTGATAAAAAAGATATTGTTAAAAAATTACAAGACAAAATTAAAAAAGCAAATAATGTTTATTTAGCAAGCGACCCAGACCGAGAAGGGGAAGCAATTTCTTGGCATTTAAGTCAAATTTTAGGTTTAGACCCTAAAAAGCCAATTCGTGCAACTTACAACCAAATTTCAAAAGAAGCAGTGCTTGAAGCATTAAAAAATCCAAGACCTTTGGATGAAAATTTATTTAATGCACAACAAGCAAGAAGAATACTAGATAGATTGGTAGGTTATAAACTTTCTCCAATTTTAAACAAAAAAATTCAACCAAAACTTAGTGCAGGTAGAGTTCAAAGTGCAACATTAAAAATATTGGTTGATAGAGAACGTGAAATTAGAAAATTTAAACCACAAGAATATTGGACATTTTTAGCAAATTTATCTAAATTGAACGATGAAAATCAAAACTTTAGAGCAAGTTTAATAAAAGTTAGCAACAAAAAAGTTAATGTTAAAAACAAAGAAGAAGCAGACGTTGTTTTAAATGAACTAAACCAAAACAATTTTGTTGTTAAAAACATAAAAAAGAGTGTTGGAAAAAGCAAACCACAAGCACCTTTCACAACTTCAACAATGCAACAAGAAGCATCTTCAAAACTTGGCTTTAATGTTAAAAAGGTTAGTTCTTGTGCTCAACAATTGTATGAAGGTGTTGAAATTAAAGGCGAAGGAAAAGTTGCGTTAATAACATACATTCGTACAGACTCTGTTAGAGTTTCACCAGAAGCACAAAGCATGGCTAAAAATTTTATTATTGATAAATTTGGAAAGAAATATTATCCATCAACACCAAATGTTTATAAAACAAAAAAATCTGCACAAGATGCGCACGAGGCTATTAGACCAATTAATTTGAATAGAACACCAGAGATGGTTAAAGATTCTTTAAGTGCAGATAACTACAAATTATACAAATTAATTTACAATAAATTTTTAGCAAGTCAAATGGCAGAAAGCACATATAATTCCGTTGTTGCAGAAATTGAAAATGATAAATATTTATTTAAAGCTGTTGGAAAAACACCCTTGTTTGATGGTTACACAGCAGTTTATAATTTAGATAAAAAACCAACTAAAAAGTTAGATAACAATGAAGAAGTTGATGAAAGTGAAAATGCAAATTTGCCAGAGTTAACTGAAAATGAATTGTTAAAATTATTAAGCATTGTTCCAAGCCAAAAATTCACAAAACCACCAAGCAGGTTCACTGAAGCAAGTTTGGTTAAGGAAATGGAAGAAAGCGGAATTGGAAGACCATCAACTTATGCTGCAACAATAACAGTTTTAGCAAACAGAAAATATACCGAACTAGACGGAAAAAGTTTAAAACCAACAGAATTGGGCGAAAAAGTTACCGAAATGTTAGAAAAATATTTTGGTGATATAATTGAAGTTGATTTTACTGCAAGTATGGAAAATAAACTAGATGAAATTGCTGAAGAAGGCTTAGATTGGCACGGAGTTATTAGAAAGTTTTATGACCATTTTGCAAAAGAGTTGCAGGTTGCAGATAAAGATTTTGTTAAATTTAAAATGGAACCAAAACAAACAGATATTAAATGTGAAAAATGTGGTAGTCCAATGTTAATAAGAACAGGAAAATTTGGCGAATTTTTAGCTTGTAGTAATTATCCAGCTTGCAAAAATGCAAAAAGGTTAGAACATGTTATTGCAAAATGCCCAAAATGTGGAAAAAATGTTTTGGAAAAGAAAAGCAAGAAAAACAAAACTTTTTATGGTTGTGAAGATTATCCTAATTGCGATTTTGTTTCTTGGGAAATTCCTGTTGAAGAAAAATGCCCAAATTGTGGAAGTTATATGACTAAAAAAGAATATTACGGAAATGTTAGAATTAAATGCTCTAATGAAAAATGTAATTATTCAAAAACAATAAAAAAAGAACAAAATGCTAATAATTCAAAAGAACAAAATGCTGAACAATAAGGAAAATAAAAGTGAAACAAAAAAATAATACTGTTAATGTTATAGGTGCAGGGCTTGCTGGGTGTGAAGCGTGCTATCAATTGTTAAAAAGAGGAATTAATGTTAACTTGTATGAAATGAAACCTGTTAAATTTTCTCCTGCACACAAAAACCCAAACTTTGCAGAACTTGTTTGTTCAAATTCATTAAAAAGCAATCTGCTTTCAACTGCTGGTGGGATGTTAAAAGAAGAGTTAAGAACTTTGGATAGTTTAGTTATTAAATGTGCTGATATTACTAAAGTTCCAGCAGGTGGTGCACTTGCAGTTGATAGAAATAAATTTAGTGAACTTATAACAAACGAATTAAAAAAATTTGAAAACCTTAAAATAATTAACGAAGAAGTTAAAAAAATAGATGTTAATATTCCAACAATAGTTGCAACAGGCCCACTAACTAGTGATGATTTGTTTAGCAACTTAAAAGAAATTTTAGGTGAAGAATATTTATATTTTTTTGATGCAATTGCACCAATTGTGGCATACGATTCCATAGATTTTAATTATGCCTTTGTTGGTGATAGATATGGCAAAGGAACAGGCGATTATATTAATTGCGTTATGAATAAAGAAGAGTATTTAACATTTTATAACGAATTAATAAATGCCCAAACTGCAGAATTGCACGATTTTGAAAATGATAAAGTTTTTGAAGCGTGTATGCCTGTTGAAGTTTTAGCCAAAAGAGGAGAAGATGCTTTAAGGTTTGGACCATTAAAACCTGTTGGATTAACAAATCCAAATAGCAACGAAAAACCATATGCAGTTGTTCAGTTAAGAAGAGAAACTGTTATGAATGATTATTTTAATATGGTTGGATTTCAAACGCATCTAACTTGGGCAGAACAAAGAAGAGTGTTTAGTTTAATTCCCGCATTAAGAAATGCAGAATTTATTAAATATGGTGTTATGCATAGAAACACATATATAAATGCCCCAAAACTATTAAACGAATATTATCAATTAAAAAGCATTCCTAACATATTCTTTGCGGGGCAAATAACAGGTGTTGAAGGCTATATTGAAAGCATTTCTAGTGGGTTAATGGCTGGAATTAATTTATATAATTACATAAACCAAAAACCATTATTGTGCTTTGGCAATAAAACTATGATAGGTGCGTTAGCAAATTATATTGCAAATGCAAGCATCAAGGGTTTTCAACCAATGAGTAGTAATATGGGAATTGTTGAACCACTAGATGTTAGAATAAAAGATAAAACAGAAAGATATTTAAAAATAGCAGAAAGAAGTTTAAACATAATAAAACAAGAAATAAAAGGAGAAAATTATGAGCGAGTTTAAAGGAACAACAATTGTTGCAGTAAAAAAAGATGGCAAAACAGCAATTGCAGGTGATGGCCAAGTAACTTTAGGAGAAAGAGTTATTTTAAAAGGAAACGCTGTTAAAGTTAGAAGAATTTTTAACGATAAAGTTGTTTTAGGTTTTGCTGGCTCCGTTGCAGATGCTTTTGCATTAAGCGCAAGATTTGAAGAGTTGTTGCAAAAATTTAGTGGCAATTTAATGCGTAGTGCAGTTGAAATTGCAATTGGATTTAGAGATGATAAATATGCAAGAAAATTAGAAGCACAAATGATTGTTGCAGACAAAGATTCTGTTATGTTAGTTTCAGGAACAGGTGAGGTTATTGAACCAGATGGCGGTGTTATTGCAATTGGAAGTGGTGGAAATTATGCGTTTGCAGCGGCAAAAGCATTGGTGCAAAACACTAACTTATCTGCAAAAGAAATTGCGGAAAAAGCAATAAGATTGGCTGGTGAAATTTGTGTGTTCACAAACGACCACATAACAGTTGAGGAGGTTTAATATGAATTTATCACCAAAGGAAATAGTTTTAGAATTAGATAAATATATTATTGGTCAAGAAAAAGCAAAAAGAGCAGTTGCAATTGCTTTAAGAAATAGATATAGAAGAAGTAAATTATCTAAAGAATTAAGAGATGAAATAACTCCTAAAAACATAATTATGCAAGGCCCAACAGGTGTTGGTAAAACAGAAATTGCAAGAAGACTTGCGAAACTTGTTAAAGCACCTTTTATTAAGGTTGAAGCAACAAAATACACAGAAGTTGGCTATGTTGGAAGAGATTGCGAAAGCATGATTAGAGATTTAGTTGAAGTTTCTGTTCGTATGGTTAAAGAAGAAAAAATTAAACAAGTTAAAGATAAAGCAGAAGAAGTTGTAACAAACAAAATTGTTGATGCAATAATTGAACAAAAAAGAATGTCTGGTTCTACAGATATTGTTAATTGGGATGAATATAAAACTTCATTAAAAGAAGATGTTAAACTTGGAAAATGTGATGATGAAATTATTGAAATAAATGTTAAGGAAGCTTCAAAACCATTAGGTATGATTGCAGGGCTTGGTGGGGATATGGATATTTCAAATATGTTAGGTTCAATATTTCCAGCAGGCAAAAGAAGAAAAAAAGTAACAGTAGCCCAAGCAAAAACATTATTAACAGATGAAGAAAGCGAAAAATTAATTGATGAAGAAAGTGTTAATGCTGAAGCAATAAGAAGAGCAGAACAAGAAGGTATTGTTTTTATTGATGAAATAGATAAAATTGCAGGCAAAAATGCATCAAAAGGTCCAGATGTTTCTAGAGAAGGTGTTCAAAGAGATATTTTACCTTTAGTTGAAGGTTCAACTGTTACAACAAAATATGGCACAATAAAAACAGACTACATTTTGTTTATTGCTGCAGGTGCTTTCCACGTTAGCAAAGTTGAAGATTTAATTCCAGAATTTCAAGGAAGATTTCCAATTAGAGTTGAACTTAGCAGTTTAACAAAATATGATTTTTATAAAATTTTAACACAACCAAAAAATGCTTTAACATTGCAATATGCAGAAATGCTAAAAGTGGATAATATAAATTTAATATTCAAAGAAGATGCGCTAGAAGCTATTAGTGAATTAGCAGAAAAAGAAAACGAAACACAAGAAAATATTGGAGCAAGAAGATTGCACACATTAATGGAAGCTTTGGTTGAAGATATTTCGTTTAACGCAAACGGAACACAACCAATGACTGATGTTGTAATTGATAATGCTTATGTTTCAAAAGTGTTTAAGGAAACTAAAAAGAAATACGATTTACACAAATATATTTTGTAATATCTAATTAAAATGCAAAGGAAAATTTATGCAAAACAAAGAGTTTGAAATTGAACAACAATATCTAAATAATGTTGAAAACGCAATTAGCGAACAAATCTGTGAAATAAATAAATTTGTTGAAGTTCAAAACAAAAAAATTGACCAAGATAAGGAAAATTTTAGAGATTTGCGTAGTACAGAATTTGATGCTCAAGAACGTGACCAAATGTTTGAAGACATTGAAAATCGTGTTAACGATATTAACACTAAACTTGCTTATGCAAACAGTATAAACAGAATAAAAAATAACCCATATTTTGGTAGAGTTGATTTGGTTGAAAATGGTTCTAATAAAGTTTTAAAAAACTACGTTGGCTTTAGAAATATTCAAAATGAAAAACAGCAATATTTAGTTCTAGATTGGCGTGCACCAATTGCTAGCATGTTTTATGATTATGATAAAGGCCCTTATTCTTATAAAACAAGTTCAGGTGTTATTAAAGGTGAAATAATTAATAAAAGACAATATAGAATAAGAAACGCAAAATTGGAATATTATTTTGATTCTGACATAAAAGTGGATGATGAATTATTGCAAGAAGCTTTAAGTGGAAATGCTGGCACAAAAATGCAAAATATTGTTGCAACAATTCAAAAAGAACAAAACAAAGTTATACGATGTGATGAAAACAAAAACATTGTGGTTTTGGGCGTTGCGGGAAGTGGTAAAACATCCATTGCCTTGCACAGAGTTGCATATATTTTATATAAAATGCGTGGCAAAATTTCACATAACGAAATTTTAATATTATCACCAAACAATGTTTTTTCTAGTTATATTTCTTCTGTTTTGCCAGATTTGGGTGAGGAAAATGTTATTGAAACAACTTTTGATAACATAATTTCTGAAGAACTAAACAGTGAATATAAAATTGAATCTAAAATGGAACAAATTGAAAGAATTATGAATAATGAAAGTGAAGTGGCAGATTTTGAAGAAAAAGTTTCTTACGATTTTTTTGAAAATATGCTAAATTATTTGTATCAATTTGTTAACATTAATTTCAAACCAAAAGATATAACTTTAGGAAATGTTGTAATTAAAGATAGCTATATAAAATACAGGTTTTTTAAATCATATTCTAACCAAAAACCAAGCGTAAGAATCAGATATATTCTAAACGATATTGTTGAAGATAACTTTAAAAATGTTGGTAATTTATTGCCAGATATTGAAGAGTTTTTAAACGCAAAACTTTATAGAATGTTTAAACAAAATAACATCTATAATATTTACTCTGAGTTTTTAAAAAGCATTAATAAAAAATTTATTTTTGCAAACCACAAAATTAAAAATGAAGACGCACAAAGTTTGTTATTAATTAAAGACTTCTTATATGGAACAAACGTAAGAAGTAATTTCAAACATTTAATTATTGATGAAATGCAAGATTACAGTGCAACAGCACTTTATATGATTAATAATTTGTTTAATTGCCCAAAAACAATTTTAGGGGATATTGCTCAATCTGTTGATTCAGAAATAAGCAAGCAAACTTTTGCAGAATTGAATAAATTAATTGGAAATGATTATGAATTTGTTAAGTTAACAAAAAGTTATAGAAGTGCGTATGAAATAACAAAACTTGCAAACACAATAATAAAAAGAAAAAATGTGGAATTTGTTAATAAAAACGAAAGCATTCCATCTCTTTTAAAATGTGAAGATATAGAACATTTAGAAAAATCATTAACAACAAAAATAGAAGAATTTGAAAAAAATGGTTGCAAAACAATTGCTGTTTTAACAAAAAGTTTTAAAAAAGCAAAAGAAGTTTATAATTTGTTAAAACAAGCAAATGTTGATGTTACTTTAGTTAATGATGATTGCACAGAATATAATTCAAAAGTTATGGTTTTAAGCATTTATCAAAGTAAAGGCTTGGAATTTGATGGTGTTATAGTGTATAATACAAATGCAAAAAACTTTAAAAATAAAATAGATAAACAACTTTTGTATATTGGCGTTACTCGTGCATTAAAACAAGTTTGTTTAGTGTACACAGTTAAACCAACAAAGTTTGTTTTGAAATATTTTAATGAAAATTAAAAAGGATTAAGTTTATGATAAATATACCAAAGGGTGTGCAAGATGTTTTGCCACAAGATAGTTATAAATGGAAAAAAGTTCAACAAGTAGCATATGATATTGCTAATAAATACAATTTAAAAGAAATTAAAACACCAATTTTTGAACACACAGAATTGTTTTTAAGAGGCGTTGGTTCTAGCACAGATATTGTTAATAAAGAAATGTACACTTTTTTAGATAAAGGTGAAAGAAGTTTAACATTAAAACCAGAAGGAACTGCTGGCGTTGTTAGAAGCTTTATTGAAAATTCAATGTATAACGAACCGCTTCCAATTAAAATGTTTTACATAACAAATTGTTTTAGATATGAAAAACCACAAAGAGGAAGATTGCGTCAACATACACAATTTGGTTGTGAAATTTTTGGTGCAGATACTGTTCAAGCAGATGTTGAAGCAATATTAATTGCAACAAATTTCTATAGAAGTTTTGGTATTAATCCTGTTGCATATATTAATAATTTGGGCTGTGCAGAGTGTAGAAAAAAATATGCACAAGCATTAAAAAATTATTTTGCAAAATATATAAACACAATGTGTCCAGATTGCCAAAAAAGGTTTGAAACAAACCCTTTAAGAATTCTTGATTGCAAAGTTGAAGATTGCAAAAAAATTGTTGCCAATGCTCCAAAAATTGGTGATGTTTTGTGTGATGATTGCAAAAACAACTTTAACAAACTTCAAGAGTTGTTGAAATCTGCAAATGTTAATTTTAAAGTTAACAATATGCTAGTTCGTGGGTTAGATTATTACACAAATCTTGTTTTTGAATTTGTTGATGAAGATAAAAAACTTGGACAAAATGCTTTAGGCGGTGGCGGAAGATATAACAACTTAGTTGAAGAACTTGGCGGAAAATCCACACCTGTTGTTGGTTTTGGAATTGGAATTGAAAGATTATTGTTATATTTGGAAGATAAAGGCATTGAAATTGAAAAAGATAACAATGTTGATGTTTACATTGCAAGTTTAACTGATAATTTAAGTTATGTTATTAATGTTGCCGAAACTTTAAGAAAACTTGGATTAAAAGTTGAAATGGATATAGTTAACAGAAGTTTAAAAGCACAATTTAAATATGCAAATAAACTTGAAGCAAAATATGTTATAACAATTGGCGAAAATGAAATTTTAAGTAAAAAATTATCTGTTAAAAATATGCAAGATGGTAACCAATACGAAGTAAGCGTTGAAGAAGTTTTAAAAGGTAACTTAAATGGATAATTGGAAAAAAAGAACAGAATTGTTAGTGGGTGAAAGCGGAATAAACAAATTAAGCAATTCATCTGTTTGCGTTTTTGGAATAGGTGGAGTTGGCGGATATGTTTGCGAAATGCTTGTTCGTGCTGGAATTGAAAACATAACAATTGTTGATTTTGATAAAGTTGATGAAACAAACATTAATCGTCAGATAATTGCAACAACCTTAACAATTGGAAAAAATAAATGCGATGTTATGCGTGATAGATTAAAAAGCATAAACCAAAACGTTGTTGTTGATGCAAAAAATGTTAAATTTGGCGAAGAAACAATTGATTTTTGCTTTGATAAACATTATGATTTTGTTGTTGATGCAATAGATATGGTTAAAAATAAAACACTGCTTATTAGTTATTGCAAAAGTAATAATATACCAATTATTAGTGCAATGGGTGCGGGAAATAGAGTTGGAGTTCCCAAATTTGAAATTGGTGATATTTTCAAAGCTTATAACGATGGTTTAGCAAAAGTTATGAGAAAAAATCTTAAAAATTTGGGAATAAATAAACATATATGTGCCTATACTACAGAATTAGCAAGTGCAAACAATAATTCAACAGATATTGGAAGCATATCATATTATCCAGCAATGTGTGGATGTGTGATTTCTGCATACGTCGTTAATGAATTATTAAAATAATGAATTATAAATTTAATAAAGGAGATTGTGTATGAGTAAGCAAATTTTAGAAAAAGATTTTGAAAAAGAAGTTTTAAACAGTGATAAAATAACTATTGTTGATTTTTTTGCAACTTGGTGTATGCCTTGCAAAATGCTTTCACAAGTTCTAGTGGACGTTGAAAGTGAATTGCCAAAGAATGTTCAAATTGTTAAAATTGATGTTGACCAAAATATGAATTTGGCAAAACAATTTGGAATTATGAGTGTTCCAACACTTTTGGTTGTTAAAAATGGTGAAGTTATTGAAAAAACAATGGGATTTAAACAAGCAAACGAAATTATTGAATTAGCAAATAAATATGTCGATTAATTAAAGCGGAAATTTTAACCGCTTTTTTTATTAATAATTAAACAAAACCTATTGACAGTGCTTTTATTAATTGCTAAAATAAATCAGACTAAAAAGGTAGGAATTTGAATGAAACTTTCAACAAAAGGTAGATATGGCTTAAAAGCAATGTATTTTTTAGCAAAATTTCAAAGCGAAAAACAAGTTATAAGCATATCGGAACTTTCAAAGTTAACACAAACATCCGATGCATATCTAGAAAAAATTATGTCTAAACTAAAAAAGAATGGTTTGGTTAAATCTTACAGGGGTGCTAGTGGTGGTTATGTGTTAGCAAAAAACACTAACTTAATAACTATTGGTGAAATTTTAAATGTTTTAGAAGATGGATTGTTGGTTTCAGATTGCACAACAAAATGCACAGAAAAAACTTGTCCTAATAAAAACATTTTCAAATTTATCGATGGAGAAATAAACAAAGTTTTAAACAAAATAACATTAAAACAAATGGTGGAAGGTAAGGAACATGAATAAACAAGTATATTTAGATAATGCTGCAACAACAAGTGTAAGACAAGAAGTTTTAAACGAAATGATTCCATATTTTACAAATATTTATGGAAATTCTAACTCTTTGCACTCTTTTGGTAGAGAAGCTTGTGCTGGAGTAGATAACGCACGTGATATTGTTGCAAAAGCAATTAATGCAGAAAGAAATGAAATATATTTCACATCTGGCGGAACAGAAAGCAACAACTGGGCATTAAAAGGTGTTGCATATGCAAACGCTAAAAAAGGAAAGCATATAATAAGCACAAAAATTGAACATCACAGTGTTTTGGAAACATTGGGGCAACTTGAAAGAGAAGGTTTTGAAGTAACATATCTTGATGTTGACGATGAAGGTTTAGTTGATATTGCTCAACTTTTACACGAAATTAGAAAAGATACTATTTTAGTTTCAATTATGAGTGTTAATAATGAAGTTGGCACAATTCAACATATAAAAACAATTGGACAATTGTGTAAAGAACATAACATATATTTCCACACAGATGCGGTTCAAGCAATGGGAACAATAAAATTTGATGTTAAAGATATGAACATAGATTTAATGAGTATGTCTTCTCATAAAATTCACGGACCAAAAGGTGTTGGCGCTTTATATGTTAAAAAGAATGTTCCAATTGCAAAATTTATGCTAGGTGGAGAACAAGAATTTAACAGACGTGGGGGAACAACAAACGTTCCTGCTGTTGTTGGCTTTGGAAAAGCATTGCAACTAACAGAAGAAGAATTAGATTTTAATAATAAAAAATTAACAGAAATTAGTTCATATTTCACAAAGAAAGTGGAATATATGATTCCAGACGTTAAAGTTAATGGTTGCTTAACACAAAAATCACCTGCAATTGTTAACATATCTTTTAAGTATGTTGAAGGTGAAAGCATTTTAATGATGCTAGATATGCAAGGAATTGCTGTTTCAACAGGTTCTGCTTGTGCATCTGGTTCTTTATCAAAATCTCACGTTTTAAAAGCAATGGGCTTATCTCATGCAGATATTAATGGTGCAATAAGATTCTCATTTTCAACAGATATAACTAAAAATGATGTTGATTATGTTGTTGAAAAATTAGAAGCAATTGTTAAAAGATTAAGAGAAATGAGTCCGTTAACAAAAAGAAACAAAAAGGGAGAAAAATAATGTATAACGAAAAAGTAATGCAAATTTTTTCAAATCCTAAACACGTTGGCGAAATGAAAAACGCAAGCGGTGTTGGAATGGTTGGAAATGAAGTTTGTGGCGATATTATGAAACTTTATATTAAAGTTAACGAAAAAGAAGAGATTGTGGATGCATCCTTCAAAACTTTTGGTTGTGCTGCAGCAATTGTTTCTAGTTCTGTTGCTTGCGATTTGATTATTGGAAAAACAATTGAAGAAGCTTTAAAATTAAAAAATAGTGATATTATCGAATATATTGGAGAATTGCCTTCACAAAAAATTCATTGCAGTATGCTTGCAAAAGAGGCTTTAGAAGAAGCTGTTAAAGATTATAGAAAAAAGCAAGAAAAGCTTGCAAAAAAAGAAGCAGAAGTTAAAACCGAAAAACAAGCAAAACAAACAAAAAATGCAGATAAAAAAGAAGAAAAAATAGATACTAAAGCAGATAAAAAGGCAACTTTAAGCAAATTATCAAGCATAACAAACAAATTAAAAGATAATAAAGAAAAAAAAGAAGATAAAAAAACAAACAAATTGAAAGATTTATCTAATAAAATTAAAAATTTGAAAAAATAATTTAACTTGCCAAATTTTGTCATATTTTAAAACTTATTTAACAAATAATTTAAACCAAACAACACATAATAATTAAAAACAAAGGAGATTATTATGAAAGAAGGTTTAATTCTAGGAATGGCAATTGGAATAATTGCGGGTGCTGTTATTGTTGGAAGTAGCAAAAAAGCACAAGATATTGTTGAAAAAGGCAAAAAAGCAGTTAAAAAGAAAATTGAAAAAATGCAATAATAAAATATACTTTAAAGGATTTTTATGTAAATAATCATAAAAATCTTTTTTTTAAATAAAAATTAGTGGCTTAAAATAAAAAAATATGGTAATATTTGGGTATGGATGCATATTATAGAACTATGTCACTAGATTTAGGCGATGTGAGAATTGGAATTGCAATTAGCGATATTATGGGAATAGTTGCAAACGGTTTGGAAACATACACACGCATAAATTTGGGAAAAGACATAAATCACATTGTTAATTTAATAAATCAAAACAATGTTAAAGTTGTTGTTCTTGGTTTGCCATTAAATATGGATGGAACTAAGGGTGAAAGGGTTGAAAAAACATACTCGTTTGCCAAAGAACTTCAAAAGCATACCGATGTTAAAATTGATTATATTGATGAACGCTTAACTTCAGTTGCCGCAGAAAAGGTTTTAATATCGGCCGATGTTTCTCGTAAAAAACGCAAAAATGTAATAGATAAAATGGCTGCAACCATAATGTTACAAGATTATTTGAATATGCATACAAGATAGTGCTTTAGCACAATTTTTAAATATTCAAACGCACAAAAAGTGCAAAAAAGGGGAGATAATATGAGTAAAGAAGAACAAAAATCACCAATTGAAATGCTTTTGGATGAAAACAACACTGAAAATTTAAAAATGTATGATGAAGACAACAACCTTGTTGAATTTGAACAAATTGCAATCATTCCAATTGCAGATAAAATTTATGCAATTTTAAAACCTGTTGAAAAAAGAGAAGACTTAGATGACGACCAAGCAATTGTTGTTGCTGTTGACACAATTGATGATGAAGATTGCCTTGTTGAAGTTTACGATGAAGAAATAATTGATAAAGTATTTGATGAATACTATGAATTATTAAAAGAAGAAGGCATTAAAGTAGACGAAGAATAAAACCATAAAAACTTAGTAGTTAATTATTTAATTATTAAGTTTTTTATTTTTTCATAAAAATGTTGCATATATAAAATTTATTTGATATAATAAATCGTTTGAAAATTACACACTCGGCACAATTTAATTGCTGTTGCTTTAAATTTAAAGTTGCAATTAGAGCTATAAAGTGAGCGAGGAGGATAAAAAACAAGGAGGATTAAAAAAAATGGCTGTAATTTCAATGAAACAATTGCTTGAAGCAGGCGTACATTTTGGTCACCAAACAAGAAAATGGAATCCTAAAATGGCACCTTATATCTTCACAGCAAGAAATGATATTCATATTATTAATTTGGAGGAAACTGTTGTTCTTGTTGATAAAGCATATGAATTTATCAAACAACAAGCAAAAGAAGGAAAAATTATTCTTTTTGTTGGAACTAAAAAACAAGCACAACAAGCAATTGCTGATGAAGCAAAACGTTGCGGAATGTACTACATTAACTCTCGTTGGTTAGGTGGAACATTAACAAACTTCAAAACAATCAAATCTAGAATTGAAAGATTAAACAAAATTAATCAAATGGAAAAAGTTGGAGAATTTAATTTATTACCTAAAAAAGAAGTTATTAAATTAATTCAAGAACGTGACAAATTAGAGAAAAACATTGGCGGAATTAAAGATATGCCAAGAATTCCTGATGTTATGTTTGTTGTTGACACTAAAAAAGAACACATTGCTGTTAAAGAAGCAAAAAGTTTAGGAATTCCTGTTGTTGCATTAATCGATACTAACTGCGACCCAGATTTAGTTGATTATGTAATTCCTGGAAACGATGATGCAATTCGTGCAGTAAGCTTAATTGCTGGAGCAATGGCTAATGCTGTTATTGAAGCTCGTGAAGGAACAGTTGTTAACAGCGAAAACGCTGAAGAAGCAGCTGCAACTGAAACAGTTGAAAACGAAGAAGCTAAAGTTGAAGAAACAGAAAAAGTTAACGAATAATTAGGAAGGTAAAATTTATGATTTCAGCACAAGATGTAAAAAAATTACGTGATAGAACTAATGCTGGTATGCAAAAATGCAAAGAAGCATTGGAAGCTTGCAACGGAGATTTAGATAAAGCAGCAGAATGGTTAAGAGAAAAAGGTGTTGCTGCTGCTGCTAAAAAAGCAGATAGAATTGCTGCAGAAGGTATGGTTCAATCATACATTCATATGGGTGGTAAAATTGGTGTTTTAGTTGAAGTTAACTGCGAAACAGATTTTGCTTCAAAAAGTGAAAACTTTAAAGAACTTTGCAAAAATATTGCACTACAAATTGCTGCTGCAAAACCATTGTATTTAAACACACAAGAGGTTCCTGCAGATGCTATTGAACACGAAAAAGAAATTTTAAAAGCTCAAGCATTAAACGAAGGGAAACCTGAAAAAGTTATTGATAGAATTGTTGAAGGTGGAATTAAAAAATTCTACAAAGAAAACTGCTTAATGGAACAAGAATATGTTAAAGATCCTAAGAAAACAATCACAGATGTTATCAATGATGCAGTTTTAGTTATCGGCGAAAAAATTAGCGTTAGACGTTTCACAAGATATGAAATGGGTGAAGGTTTAGAAAAACGTCAAGAAAATTTTGCTGATGAAGTTTTAAGCCAAATGAAAGGTTAATATAAAAATCACTTAGATTTCTAAGTGATTTTTTTGTTTTGTGTTATTAAAAATAAATTAAATTAAATTTTTTGTTATATTTAGTGTTTTTAAGTTTAAATTGTTTACGATTTTATTGATTAAAATTGCATATTTTGATACTATAATTATATTATAAAAAAACAAGTAGGTGTAAAATGTATACAGAGGAAATTGAATTATTTTTAGAAGAATATAAAGAAAATTTGCAAAAATCAAAAAGTCATTTATCAGATGAATTAATTCAAATTAGAGCAGGTCGTGCAAACCCAAGAATTGTTGAACGTGTTATGGTTGATTATTATGGCACTTTAACTCCATTAAATCAAATGGCAACAATTAGTGCACCAGAACCAAGAATGGTTGTGGTTTCTTTGTGGGATATTTCTATGATTAAAGCTGCAAGCAAAGCAATAGAAGCTGCTAATTTAGGCGTTAATCCAAGTGATGATGGCAGAGTTATTAGATTAATTTTCCCAATCTTAACAGAAGAAAGAAGAAGAGAATTAATGAAAGATGTTAATAAACTTGTGGAATCTGCTAAAGTTACTTGTAGAAACGCAAGAAGAGATGTGTTGGACGAATTTAAGAAGTTGAAAAAAGATGGTTCAATTTCAGAAGATGAAATGGATAGACTAGAAAAAGACGTTCAAAAACAACTTGACGATATGATTTTAAGCATTGATAAAATGCAACAATTAAAAGAAAAAGACATTATGGAAATTTAATAAGCATATACTATTTTAATATTGTTTTTAAATTTTCAATAAAAGGCAATATTAATCGGAGAAATTATGTTTATAAAAAAAGAAGAATTGAACTTAAATACACTACCAAAACATATTGCGTTTATAATTGATGGCAATGGTAGATGGGCAAAAAAAAGAGGTATGCCAAGGTCTTTTGGGCACAAAATGGGAATGCAAACAGTTAAAAAAATTGTAACTGATTGTTACGATTTGGGCATTAAAGTTGTTAGCATTTTTGCTTTCAGCGCAGAAAATTGGAAAAGACCTAAAAAAGAAGTTGATTATTTATTTAACTTGTTTTATGAATATTTAACTAAAAACAAATCTTTATTTTTAGAAAAAAATATTCAATTTAGAGTTATGGGAGATTACACAAAACTTCCAAAAGATTTAAGCGATGAAATAGAAAGTGTTATAAATTTAACAAAAAACAATTCAAAACTTATTTTAAATATTGGAATAAATTATGGTGGGCAAGATGAAATATTGCGTGCAGTTAATCTTGCCATTAAAGATGGAAAAGAATTATTAACAAAAGAAGATTTTGAAAATTATTTGTTCACTAAAAATTTATCTAATCCAGATTTAATAATTAGAACTTCTGGTGAAGAAAGGTTAAGCAATTTTATGCTTTGGCAATGTGCTTATAGTGAACTATATTTCACAAAAACATATTGGCCATCTTTTAATAAAAAACAACTAGAAAAGGCTTTAATTAATTATCAAAAGAGAAATCGCAAATTTGGAGCGATAAAAGAGGAATAAAATGAAAAACAGAATACTTACAAGTGTTGTTATTGTTGTTGTTTTAATAGGTGCATTCTTATCAAAAATGGCAACACCATATTTTTTCGACGTAATCATTGGAATGCTTGCAGTTATTGCTGCAGGGGAAGTTGCTAAAGTTTTAGAAAGAGATTATAAGTTTAACAATGTTTATTTAGCAACAGCTTTTGTTCCATGTTTATATGTTGGAATTGCTTTGGGAATAATTAATTCTTGGCGATTTGATGCATATTTATTGTTAATTTTAAGTTTAATTTTGTTCTTTAGCATATTGTGTTTTATTTCAGTTTTTGTTTTCAAAACAGTAACAAAACGTGAAATGGATAAATATATGTTTAAAGGCAGTGTTTCAAAATATGCATTTAGAAAAACTATGAACACACTTTTAGTGTATTTGTATCCAACAATGTTTTTTATGTCATTATGGTTTGCTAATCACATTGTTGAATTGCCAACATTTTCATCATCATTCAATTTGTCAGATTTAAGTGTTGGATTTTTTGTGCTATTAACAATATTTTTAGTTTCAATCATAACAGACACTTTTGCAATGCTTTTTGGAATGCTTTTAAAGGGACCAAAATTAGCACCTAAAATTAGCCCTAAAAAAACAATAAGCGGGGCAATTGGTGGCTTATTAGGCGGTATTTTAATTGCATTTATAGTTTACGCAGTTTTAATGACTCAAGATGGATTTGTAACTTTTGTTGAAACTGCAAATGTTTATTGGTGGCATATTCTTCTATTAGGTTTAATAGGTTCTATAATTTCACAAATAGGAGATTTATTTGCAAGTTTAATTAAACGTCACGCTAGAGTTAAAGATTATGGCACTATTTTCCCAGGGCATGGTGGTGTTATGGACCGTGTTGATGGTTTAATTTTTAATTCAGTTTTTGTTATGATATTTATGTTGTTGTTAGTTTAAGGAGATTGATTTGATTACACAGGGTATGTTACTTAGTTTTATATCAACAGTTAAGCAATTTGGTTTCATATTGCTTGCTGTTTTTATTTTGTTATTAATGGTAACTATTCACGAATTAGGTCATTACACAGCAGGCAAACTTTTAAAATTTAAAATTAATGAGTTTTCTGTTGGTTTTGGAAAGGTTCTTTTTCAAAAAAAGAAAAAATCTGGAGAGTTGGTTTCTTTAAGATTAATTCCGCTTGGCGGATATTGTGCTTTTGATGGGGAAGAAGATGTTAAAGATGAAAGTTCTTTTAACTCTCAAAAACCTTGGAAAAGAATTATTGTTTTATTATCTGGTGTTCTGTTTAACTTTATTTCTGCAATAATTTTTAGCATATTTTTGCTTGGAATTATTGGTAACGGAACACAAATTGTAACCGCAACAAACGAAAATCAAACAGTTTTGCAAGCAAACGATATTATTGTTAGTGTTAACGGTGAAAAACCTTCTTATTTTAACGGCGGAATTGCAGGAATAACAAGCGATATTAAAGATAAAATTAATATTAACGTTGTTGTTTTAAGAGATGGCAAACAAGAAGAGTTGATGGTTCAAAAATATGCAGTGCTAGAAATGGGCGAAACCACATATAAACTAGGAATATCAACAGGCTTAGTTAAAATGAGTTGGGGAGAAGCAATTTTGCAAGCAACTCCGTTCACTTTTGAAATGGCAGGAGAATGCTTTAAAATTTTTGGTGAGTTAATAACAGGAAAGATATCGCTAAGTCAGTTAGGTGGGCCAATTGCAACAATTAGCACAATTGCAACAAACACAAGTGCTAATATTTTAAATTTATTGTTGTTGCTACCACTAATAGCGGTAAACTTGGCAGTGTTTAACATTTTGCCAATTCCAGCACTAGATGGCGCAAGAATTGTTTTTGTGTTAATAGAGTGGATTCGAGGCAAAGCAATTAACAGAGAATTAGAAGCAAAAATTCACGCAATTGGTTTGATGCTGCTATTTGCTTTTGTTATTTTGGTTGATTTTATGTTTATTTTTTAATAAAGTGGTGAACTGATGACAAAATTATTAGAATTTATAAATAACAAATCTAACAACAAATTTAAAAATTATAAGTTAACTTATGCTTGTTATAACAAAACAAATAAAGAATTGAACCTTAAGTTTGTTTATGATGATGAGTTAATAAACAAAGAAGATAAACAGTTGTTGTTTGATTTAATAAAAGAATATTTGAATTTAAATATTAATATCAACATTAAATGCAAAAAAAGTTTTGTTGATGTTGATGTTATAAAAAATGTGCTTTATGAGTATTTAACAAAAAATTATGAAAACATAATAACTAATTTTTCAATAAATAACATAAATGTAAAAATAGAAGAAAATAATGTTTTTGTTGCAATAAAATTATTAGAAGTTTTTTATAATCATTTGCAACAAATTGGTTTTAAAGATGAAATAAAAAAATTTTTAGAAATGAATTTTTTTGCAAATATTGATGTTGAATTGGTTAAAGAAGAATCTGAAACAAACTTAGAAGAAAGTATTTTATTTCAAGCAGACATTATGGATGATTATGTTTATTCTGAAGAAAAAGAAGAGCAAACATTTGAAGTAACAAATAAAGAAGTTTTTGTTGGTTCAGAAATATTAGAAAACCCAACTATAATAGCAGATATTAATGGAGAAAAGAAAGGTTTTGTTATTGCTGGAACAATAAAATATTTAACTAAAAAAACTTTTGAAAGAAAGAAAAAAGATAGTGAAGAAGTTGTTGAAAAAGAGTTTTATAAATTTGTTTTAAACGACACAACAGGTGAAATTTCAGCGGTATATTTTCCGCTAAAAGCAGACTTAGAAAAAGTTGAAAATTTAAAAGATGGAATTAACGTTGTTGTTAAGGGCGACATTGAAAAGTATATGGATGCGTTTAACATAAAAGTTAAAGATATTTCTTTTTGTGAACTTCCAAAAGAAATTGTTAAAGAAGAAGTTATACAAAATATCGTTTATGATAAATATAGATATGTTCAACCAACACAATATGTTGGCTTAAAACAAGAAAATTTATTCCAAAAAGAAAATGAACAAATTCCACAATTTTTAATTGATAACACTTGCGTTGTTTTCGACTTGGAAACAACAGGTTTGGATGCTCAAAATTGTGAAATCATTGAAATTGGTGCAGCAAAAATTGAAAATGGCGCAATAACTCAACAATTTTGTTGTTTTGTTAAGCCAACAACTGCAATCCCTCAGGAAATAACAGAATTAACAGGTATAACTGATGATATGGTTAAAGATGCAGAACCTATTAAAAATTTAATACCAGATTTTTATAAGTTTTGTGAAAATTGTGTGATAATTGCTCATAATTTAGATTTTGATTATAAGTTTTTGTATATGGCTGGTAAAAAGGCTGGGTATGATTTTAACAACGCAAGGTTGGATACTTTGGCTTTGGCAAGAAGTGCAGTTAAAGGCTTAAAGAATTATAAGTTAAAAACGTTAGCAAACCATTTTAATGTTTCATTAGAAAATGCTCACAGAGCGGTTCACGATGCAACAGCAACTGCAGAAGTTTTTATTAAAATGGCAGGTTCTGTTACAGATTCGTTTGTTCAGAAAAATTAACATTAAGTAATATTCTTAAATAATATGCTAATATTATTTATATTTAAGTTGAAATGTTAAAATAATTATGCTATAATGTAGTTACTAGAATAATTATGCTAAAGAGTGGAACTTGAGTTTCCACTCTTGGTTTTATAAGGAGGAGGAATGGCAAACAAAAGAATTGTTGATGTTGTGTTTGAATGTGCTAAGCCAATTGTTAATGGTTTTGGGTTTGAACTAGTTGATGTTGAATACGTTAAAAAGCCAAACGGAATGAATTTAACAATTTATGTTGATAACCCAAACGGGGTTGTTAACCTAGAAGATTGTGAAAAAATTTCGCATGCGTTAGATGAACCACTAGATATTTTGGACCCAACCAAAGGAGAGTTCTATTATTTTAACGTTTCATCAATGGGCTTAGATAGGCCAATAACAACTGAATATCAATTTAATAAATATAAAGGTTCTGAAATTGAAATTAAGATGTATGAACCATTAAAGCCATATAACAAAAAACAACTTATTGGTAAGTTGGTTAGTTGGGATGAAAATTCAGTAACAATTGAAAGCAATTTAGAAAAAGATTTGCTTATTTCAATTCCTAAAAAAGCAATTGCACAAATAGTGCCGGTTATAAAATTTTAAACAAAGAGGATATATAAAATGATTAATAAGGATTTTTTTAAAGCATTAGAAGATTTAGAAACTTTAAAAGGAATTAACAAAGAATATTTTTTAGACGCATTAGAAGCTGGTTTAACAAGCGCATATAAAAAGAATTTTGGAGAAGGCAAAAGTGCTTTCGTTAAATTAAATCCAGAAAAAAATAGCATTAAAGTTTATTCTTATAAAACTGTTGTGGAAGAAGTTGAAGACCCAGACAAACAAATTTCTTTAAAAGATGCAAAATTAATTAAGAAAAGTTATAAATTAGGGGATGAAGTTCAACAAGAAGAAACTCCTAAAAACTTTGGTAGAATTGCTGCTCAAACTGCAAAACAAGTTGTTATGCAACGTTTGCACGAAGCAGAACGCAAAAAAATTATTGATGAAGTTAGCGCTAAAGAAAATGAACTTTTAACTGTTATTGTTAGAAGAGTTGAAGGCGATAATGTTTATGTTGATATGGGTATAACACAAGTTGAAGGTGTGCTATCTAAAAAAGACCAAATTCCTGGTGAAAGATATCAAATAAATTCTAGAATTAAAGTTTATGTTAAATCTGTTAAAGAATCTTATAATATGCCATACGTTCAATTAACAAGAGCAAATGCTGGATTTGTTAAAAAATTGTTTGAATTGGAAGTTCCAGAAATTCAAAGCGGAGAAGTTGAAATTAAAAGCATAGTTCGTGAAGCAGGATACAGAACAAAGATGGCTGTTTATTCTCCAAACCCAAATTTGGATGCAATTGGTGCTTGTGTTGGTAATCGTGGAATGCGTGTTAACACAATTGTTAACGAATTAAATGGCGAAAAAATTGATATTATTCCTTGGAGCGAAAACCCTGTTGAATATATAACTGCAGCATTAAGTCCATCTCCTGTGTTACATGTTGATGTTAATATGTTAGATAAAACTTCATTGGCTGTTGTTCCAGATGAAAAATTATCTTTGGCAATTGGTAAAAATGGTCAAAATGTAAGACTTGCTGTTAAGTTAACAAATTGGAAAATAGATGTTAAACCAAAGTCTGCAGTTCCAACATTAAACATTGCAGAAAGCGAACCAAACTACGAAGATTTGTTTGAAAACGAAAATGCTTTTGATGATATTGAATAGGAGTATTTATGGTTAAGCAAAAAAAGATACCAATGCGTATGTGTGTTGCTTGCCGTCAAATGAAAAATAAAAAAGACTTAATTAGAGTTGTTAAAATTGATGAAAACACTTTTGAAGTTGATGAAACAGGTAAGAAAAACGGACGCGGCGCATATGTTTGCAACAACCCAGAGTGCTTAGCAAAATGCGTTAAACAAAAAAGTTTTAATAAGTCTTTTAAACAACAAGTTGATTTATCAGTTTATAATAATATTGGTGGCGGTGAAGAGTGCAACAAACAATAGAAGAAAAAATTAAAACATACTTTGGTTTTGCAATAAAAAGCAGGGCAATAATTTTTGGATATGATAATATAAAAGATTATAGGAAGAAAAAGAAAATAACTGTTTTAGTTTGCAAAACTGCAAGTGAAAAACAAAAACAAAAAATGCAACAATTTTGTGAGTTGAAAAACTTTGAAGTTTATGAAACAATAAATTGCACTTTAGAAGATTTTATAAATAGAAATTGCAAATTTGTTGCAATAGAGAATGAAAATTTGGCAAAATCAATTATAACAAATGGGGAACACTTTAAAATTTTAAAAAGAGGTGAATTTTAGTTGGATAAACAAAAAAATGTAAATAATTCAGAAAAAAATGCGTTTGCTTTTGAAAATTTAAAACTTATTAGTAACATTGTTAATGGTGGCGGAATTTCTAACATAGTTTCTGGAATAAAGAAAGGCAGAATGCAACTAGATGCTTTTATTAAAGAAATTAAAACAAAAGTTGGCAAAGATGTTTCTGCAAAAATTGAGATTAAAAAAGAAATGCCAGAAAGCATTAAAGAAAATAAACAAAACTCAAACTTTAACAATGCAAAAACTCAAAACAACAAATTTCAACAAAATCAAGGAAAACAAAATTTTGTTAAAGATTTCAAAAAATCTCAAGAGCAATCACAAAATAAAAATTTCTCTCAAAAGCCTAATAATAATCAAAAGAATTTTTCAGATAAAAAATCTGGAACAGGTTTTTCTTCTGGAAAAATTGCCCCAACTGTTGAGTTAGATATAGTTAAAAAGCCAGAAAGAAATATGAATAACAAAACCAAAAACAGAAAATCTGATGATGGTGATAGTAAGTCTTTAAGTGTTAAGGCTAAACTAAGAATGGGTTATATAGACCTTGATGACCCAATGGATGATGAAGAAAGAATTGGCAGAGTTAGAGTTAAAACCAAAAAACAAAAACCAGCAGTTGTTGCTGAAAAAACTACTATTGATAATGCAACAATAACTAGTGAAAACATAACAGTTAAAGAACTATCTGAAAAAATTGGAAAACCTGTTTCTGAAATTTTGAAAAAATTGTTCTTATTAGGATTAATGTATAACATAAATTCTGTTATAGATTTTGACACTGCAGAACTTGTTGCATCAGAATTTAACATAACTTTAAATAAAAAATTTGATAAAAGTTATGAAGATCAATTAGAAGAAAGTTTTGAAAACTTAGGAGAACATTTGCAAAAACGTCCTCCAATTGTAACAGTTATGGGTCACGTTGACCACGGCAAAACTTCACTTTTAGATGCAATTAAGAAAACTAACGTTATTAGTGGTGAAGCTGGTGGAATAACACAACATATTGGTGCATATTCAGTTTCTTTAAATGGAAATAAAATAACATTTATAGATACTCCTGGTCACGCTGCGTTCACAGAAATGCGTGCAAGGGGTGCAAAAGTAACAGATATTGCAATTTTAGTTGTTGCAGCTGATGATGGAATAATGCCTCAAACAATTGAAGCTATTAATCATATAAAAGCTGCAAATGTTCCTATGATTGTTGCAATAAACAAAATGGATAAACCAGAAGCAAACCCAGAAAGAATTAAACAACAATTAACTGAACATGATGTTTTACCAGAAGAATGGGGTGGCGATGCAATTTGTGTTCCAATCAGTGCAAAAACAGGTGCAGGAATCGATAAATTGCTAGAAATGGTTCTACTTGTTGCAGATATGCAAGAATTAAAAGCAGACCCAACAATGCCAGCAAAAGGTAGCATAATTGAAAGTAAAATAGATAAAGGCCGTGGTATTGTTGCAACTGTTTTAGTTGAAAACGGAACATTGCATGTTGGAGATTACTTGCTTTGCGGAGTAAGTTCTGGAAGAATTAGAGCAATGGTTGATTATAAAGGCAACAACGTTAAAAGTGCAGAACCAAGTATGGCAGTTTCTGTTTTAGGTTTGAACAGTGTTCCTGAAGCAGGAGAAAAAGCATATGTTGTTGATGAAAAATTTGCTAAAAATATAGTTCAAGAAAGAATGAACAAAATTCAACGTGAAATTAACTCAAAAGCAAGCGGTGTAAAACTTGAAGAATTCTTAAAACAAAATGCCGATAATGAAATTAAAACTTTAAAATTAATTATTAAAGCAGATGTTAATGGCTCAATTGAAGCATTAAAATCTTCTTTAGAAGAATTAAGAAATGAAGAAGTTGTTGTAAAATGCATTCACGCAGCAGTTGGCGGAATTAATGAAAGTGATGTATTGTTAGCAAAAGCAAGTGATGCTATCATTATTGGCTTCAACGTTAAACCAGAAGCAAAAGCAAAATCTCTTGCAGAACATAATGGTGTTGATATCAAATTATACAGAGTTATTTATGAAGCAATTGATGATGTTTCAAAAGCAATAACAGGAATGCTTGCTCCTAAATATGAAGAAAAAGTTGTTGGTCACGTAGAAGTTAGACAATTGTTTAAAATTAGTGCAATTGGAACAATCGCTGGTTCTTACGTGTTAGACGGTGTTGTTAACAGAAACAGTAAGATTAGAGTAATACGTGAAGGCAAAGTTATTCAAGAAACAGAAATTGAAACATTGCAACAACAAAAAGACCAAGCAAAGCAAGTTAAAGCTGGCTTTGAATGTGGAATTAAACTATTAAACTTTAATGATGTTAAGGAGTTTGATATTTTAGAAGCTTATGAAAATGTTCAAATAAATTAGGAGATAAAAATGAGTGGAAGAATTTTGAAAATAAATGCAGAAATTCAAAAAGCTGTTAGTGAAATAATAACTTATAATTTAAAAAATCCACTAATAACAGGTATAATTTCTGTTATGAAAGTTGAAACAACAACAGACTTAGAATATTCTAAAATTTATTTAAGTATTTTCACAAACGATAATAAAGAAGATGTTTTTAATCAAATAAAACACTCTGCTGGTTACATTAGAAAAGAATTGGCAAAAAAAGTTGATTTAAGAAAAGTTCCTTATTTGCAATTTAATATGGATAAATCTGCTGAATACACAAATGAAATTAACAATGCAATTAAAGTAATTCACGAACAAAGGAAAAATATTAATGATTAAATTTCCGCTTGAAATTATTGAAACAATAAAAAATAGTTCTTCTGTTGCAATTTTCACACACGTTAAACCAGATGGGGATTGTTTAGGGAGTGCAATGGCATTAAAACTAACTTTGGAAAAATTGGGTAAAAAATGCGATGTTTTTTGCCCAACTCAAATTAGTGAAGATTTTAAAATTATAAAAAATATTGCTAGTTTTAATTGTCCTAAATTAAAAAGTTACGATTTAGCAATTTCTGTTGATATTCCAGATAGAGGAAGAATGGGCTATGATATTAGCAGATTTGATTCAATTTCAAAAAGCATAAAAATAGATCATCACCTTGGTGGTTCGGAAAACTTTGCAACTTATAATTTTTCTCTTCCAACAGCAAGCACTGCAAATTTAATTTATTATTTAATTTTGCAACTAAAAGTTGAAATTGATGATGATATTGCAAGTTGCTTATACACAGGAATTGCAACAGACACAGGTTGTTTTAAACATAAAAACACAACAAAAGAAGAACATTATATTGTTTCAAAATTAATGGAATTTAACTTCGATTATAATGATATTAATTATCATATGTTTGTTCATAAAACAATGGATCAAGTTAATTTAATAAAAATTTTATACGAAAATATTAAATTACACTTTGGTGATAAAGTTTTAATTTCAAACATTTCATTAAAAGATTATGAAAGAACAAATTTAAGCACCGATAATGATAAAGAATTAATTCAAAACTTAAATGGTATTGGAAATTCTTTAATTTATGTTTTAATTAGGCAGAACACTCCAAACAAATTTATAGTTGGCTTTAGGTCTTGCAGTGAAAAATATGATGTTGCAAGTTTTGCTCAAAAATACTTTGGTGGTGGTGGGCATCCTATGGCTGCAGGCTGCACAATTTATGGAAGTTATAAACTTGTTATATCAAAAATTTTATCGGCGTTAAAGGATGAATATGGTTGGATTTGTTAATGTTTATAAACCAAAGGGTATAACAAGTAATTATGTTTTAACCAAAATTAAAAAAACATTCAACATAAAAAAAGTTGGGCATATGGGAACTTTGGATCCTTTGGCAAGCGGTGTTTTGCCAGTTGCAATTGGCAAAGCAACAAAAATGTTTAACTATTTTCAAGATTACACTAAAACATATGTTGCAGAAATTACTTTTGGGTATGAAACAACAACACTAGATAGTGAAGGCGAAATTGTTAAAAAAGATAATAAAATAATAACTTTTAACGAATTTAAAAATGTTTTAGATAGTTTTCCTAAAAGTTATGACCAAATGCCACCTAATTTTAGTGCTAAAAAAATAAACGGCACAAAAGCATATAAACTTGCAAGGCAAAACATAGATTTTGAATTAAAACCAAAAAAAGTTAATATTTATGGTTTTAGCAATTTAAAACAAATTGAAAACAATGTTTTTGAATTTATGGTTAGTTGTTCTAGTGGAACATATATTAGAAGTTTAGTTAAAGATATTGCAACTTTATTAAATACTTGTGCAACCATGACAAATTTAGAAAGGGTTGCAACAGGAGTTTTTAATAAAAATAATTCTGTTAATTTAGAAGATTTGTTAAAAGAAAATAACCTTGAAAATAATATAATTTCATTAGAAAATATTTTTAATTTTCCTAAATATCATTTTAGTGATGAATATAAAAAATTTTTAGATAATGGTGTTATTTTTGATTCACCTAATGAAATTAATAACAACGCTCCTTATTTTGCTTATTGTTGCAATAAGCTATATGGGGTTTATGAAAATGTTAATAATAAAGTCATTTTAAAAACTTATTTAAAGGATGAAATATGATAAAATTTGGACCATCTGGCAATGATGTTTTATTTTATACAGAAGGAAATAAGCACACAATTGAAGCACCAAAATGGTTGCATAATTTTGGTTTGAATGCTTATGAATATTCTTTTGGTAAAGGCATTTTGCTAGGAGATGAAACTGCTGTTAAGATTGGTGAAGAAATGAAAAAGTATGGAATTGAAATTAGTGTTCACGCACCATATTTTATTAATTTTGCAACACCAACAGAAGAAATGGCATTAAAAAGTTATCAATATGTTTTAAACAGTTTGGCAAAATTAAAATTGCTTGGCGGTAAAAGGTTGGTTGTTCATCCAGCAAGTTGTGGTAAATTAACAAGGGAAGAGGCTGTTAATTTAACAAAAGAAAGATTAAAAGTTTTGGCAAATTTAATTGTTGAAGAAGGTTATTCTGATTATTTAATTTGTTTGGAAACAATGGGAAAAACCGCACAAATTGGCACATATGAAGAAATTATTGATTTTTGCACACTTTCTCCAAATTTCATACCAACTTTTGATTTTGGACATATTAATGCTTTAACACAAGGCACTTTAAAAACAAAAGAAGATTATGAAAAAATAATTGATTTATGTTTGTTAAAATTGGGAAGAGAAAAAACAAACAAAATTCATATTCATTTTAGTAAAATTCAATATGGCGCTAAAGGCGAAATTAAACACTTAACCTTGGAAGATACTGAATATGGTCCAGAGTTTGAACCATTGGCAGAAGTTTTAAAACAACATAATTTAAGCCCTGTTGTGATTTGTGAAAGCAAAGAAGTTATGGCACAAGATGCTTTAAAATTAAAACAAATTTATGAAAGTGTTAAATAGCAAAAAAACATTTTAATTTGTAGAATTTTAATAATTTATATAAAAATAAAGCACATATAAAAAATATGTGTTTTTTTTGTTTTTGATTTTGTAATTTTTAAATATTTTACTCAGTAAATTATTTTAAATAAATTTAAAAGGTTTTTTATTATGTTAAAAAATTTACTGCCTAATTTTATTTATAATTCAATAAAAAACATTCCTTTAAGAGTATTAACAGAAATAAGATTAAGAAAAAACAAGCCAATTGTTGTTAATGTTGCGGGTAAAAATGTTTTTTTAAGTGAAAATGGCATAACAGAAAATTCTAACTTGGCTTTAATGTGTTGCGAAAACGATATTAAAACAGTTATACAAAACATAAGCAACAACTCTTTGTATTCAATAAATGACCAAATAATTAATGGTTACGTAACTGTTTTTGGTGGTATTAGAGTTGGTGTTGCAGGTGAAGTGGTAACAAATAACAATATTATTAAAACAATAAAAAACATTTCAAGTTTAAACATAAGAATTCCGCACGAAATTAAAGGATGCAGTTTAAAAATATATGATTATTTAGTTAATGGAAACGTGGTTTATAACACACTTATCATTTCTCCTCCAGGTGCTGGTAAAACAACTTTTTTAAGAGATTTTGCGTATCAGTTAAGCATTAGAAATGCAAGCCGTAATATTTTAATTGTGGATGAAAGGCAAGAGTTAACAGGTTATTACGAAAACAGCCAAAAACTAGATGTTGGTAACTTTGCGGATGTTTACACAAATTGCACAAAGGAATTTGCTTTTATAAATGGAATAAGAAGTATGAAACCAGATGTTATTATAACAGACGAAATAAATTTAGAAAAAGACCTTAATGCAATTGTTAATGCAATAACAAGTGGTGTTAGCGTTGTGTGTTCAATCCACGCAAAAAACATTGAAGATTTAAAAAATAAAAAAGCATTTTCCGAAGTTTTAAATAAAAAATTGTTTGATAGATATGTTGTCTTAGAAAGTATTAAAAACCCTGGTGAAATAGCGGCTGTTTATAATGAAAATTTGGTGTGTGTTTATTTATGATTAAATTGCTTTTGTTGGTGTGTGTTTTTGTTGCCATAATTTTTTTAGGTTTTTCATATTATATGTTCTTTAAAAAGAAAGAAAATTTTTATAAAGATTTAACTTCTTTTTTAGAATTTGCAAGCAATGAAATTTCATTTAATAAAACAACAATTTCTACAATTGTTGAAAAATATAAGCCATACTTTTGTTCTGAACTTAAAACATATTTGAATAACAAGTTTATAAACAAAACTAATAATTTTAAGTTTGTTTATTTGAACGAAGAAGAAATTGTTGATATGGACGAGTTTTTTAATAAATTCGGAACCTGTGATGCAGATACGGAAGTTTTAAAAGTTAAAAATTTTTCTGTGTTTGCAAACAATCATTTAGCTATTGCAAAAGAAAAGGTTGCAAAACAAGGAATGCTTGCTTTAAAACTTGCAATTGCGTTTGCTTTTATTGTGGTTATTATATTTATTTAAGGAAATTGATATATGGGAATAGATATTATTTTTAAAATAGTTGGAATTGGAATTTTAACAGCTGTTTCAAATCAAGTGTTAAAATATTCTGGCAAAGATGAAATAGCAACACTTGTTACTTTAGCAGGAGTTGTTGTTGTTTTGCTTATGGTTATAAATATGATTAGTGAATTGTTTGAAACAGTTAAAGATTTATTTTCGTTGTATTAGGTGGAAAATGGAAGTAGTTAAAATTGTTGGAATTGGAATTATTTTAAGCATTGTTTTAGTGTTAATTAAACAAATAAAGCCAGAACTTGCAACGGTTGTTTTGGTTGCGGGTAGCGTTATTATGCTAACAATAATTTTAAAATATTTTGCAAATGTTATGTCTGTTTTTGATGTTATCATTAACAAAACAGGAATAAACAAGGATCTTTTTGCAATTGTTTTAAAAATTGTTGGTGTTGGCTATTTAATTGAGTTCGGTGCTAACGTTTGTGTTGATAGCGGAAATAACGCAATTGCAGATAAAGTTTTATTAGGTGGTAAACTTATTATTTTAATTTTAGCAATGCCAATCATAACATCACTTTTAGATGTTGTTATAGGGTTAATTCCGTGATATTCGGCAAAAAAAAGAAAAGCAAATTAAAGTTTCTTTTAATACTTCTTACAATTTCAATAATTGTGGTGGCATTGACGCAATTTGGTTTTGTTGGAGCAATGAGCAGTGAAGAAATAAATTCAAATTTTGAATCTTCAATAAGTGACCAACTTGGAGATTTAGATTTTAGCAGTTTAGAAAGCATTTTAAGTTCACTAGAAGATGATTATTCAATATTTGGAAATGATAGTTTTAAAAATAAAGTAATTCAAATAATTAAAGGTGAATATTTCACAAATTATAGTTCAATTTTTCAAGCAATTTTAAGTTTGTGTTTTGATGGAATTGTTAGTTTTTTGCCAATGCTGTTAATTATAGTTGCAATAACAATTGTGGCTAATATTGTTGTTTCAATTAAAAGCAATGTGGCAAGTTCTGGTGTGCATAATTTAATTAACTTTGTATGTTTTGCAGTTATTATAACTTTAATAGTTACGGCATTCTCACAAATTGCAAATTTAACATCTAGCACCTTAATGTTAATGAAAAATCAAATGGATGCAATGTTTCCAATTTTGCTAACCTTATTAACGGCAGTTGGTGGGGTTGCTTCTGTTGGAATTTATAAACCCGTTGTTGCAATACTATCTGGTTCAGTTGTTGAAATTTTTGCAAATGTGGTTTATCCATTGTTTATTCTAGCATTTATATTTGTTATTATCAGCAACTTAACTCCAAGCGTAAAATTGGGCAAATTTAACGGATTTTTATCAAGTGCGTTTAAATGGACGGTTGGTTTTGTATTCACAATTTTTAGTGCATTTTTAACTATTCAAGGCATAAGTGCAGGCAAATTTGATGGAATTAGTATTAAAACTGCAAAATTCGCAATGAAAAGTTATATTCCAATTGTTGGTGGCTACTTAAGCGATGGAATTGATTTTATATTGCTTTCTAGTGTTTTAATTAAAAACGCAATAGGCGTTGCAGGGTTGATTTTAATTTTTTTAACTATTCTTGTGCCTGTAATTAAAATTGTTGTGTTTAAATTAGGGTTACAATTGGTTTCTTCCGTGTTAGAACCTGTTGGAGATGGAAGGGTGAGCAATATGATGAACTCTGTTTCAAAAATTTTAATTTATCCAATTGTTATATTGTTATCGGTTGCTTTTATGTATTTGTTATCAGTTGCGCTAATAATGTGCACTGCAAATGTAATTTAGGGGTTATTATGAGTGCATGGATTTTAAGTATTGTTGGTGTTTGCTTTATTGGTGTTATTTTTGATGTTATTGTTCCGGAAGGTAAAACCAATGGTTTTATTAAAAGTATGTTTGCAATTTTCTTATTGTTCGTTGTTGTTTCACCATTGCCAAAATTGTTTAATAGAACCATAGATATTTCTACCTCTGGGGGAATAGAAATAGATAATAATTTTATTTACAACATAAACAAAGCTAAAATTGAAAGTTTAGAAAATGATATTGAAAATATGCTCGAAAAGAAGGGTTTTTCGAACGTTAATGTTTCAATTTCAGCAAATTTGTATGAAAGTGAATTAACTGTATTAAAAGTTTACGTTAATATTAAAAATTTAGTTATATTAAACGGAAATGAAAATATAGATAAATATAAAGGAATTTCAGAAGTTGTTTTAGAATATTTAAATGTTAGCAAGGAGGATATTGTTTTTTATGATAATTAAAGAAAATAAAAATATAAAAAACAATAAAAAATCTAAAAATTCAGATGTTGAACCTAAAAAGCAAGAAAGTGCTTTTGGAAAAATTGGCAGTTTATTTAAAAAGTTTTTAAAAACTTTTGAAAGCAAACCTGCAACCAAAAATAACACTGAAAATTTAGGTGTTAATAAAGTTTCAAACAATATTAATTATAATGAAAAAAACACTGATGAAATTGAAAATTTTAGTTCTAAAACAGATAGTATTAATAATATTAATAATATTGATAATACGATAAACGCAAATATTAAAAACACTGATGAAAAGAAAGAAACAAAAATTTTAAGCAATTTAAAATTTTTAAATCATAAAAATGTTAAACTTGCGCTACTGATAATTGTGATTGGAATAGTTTTGCTAGTAACTATTAATGGCTTAAATTTTTCAGTAAAAAGTTCTAGTGAAACAGATTCTGAAAACTTTAACAATATTAGTTATATTTCTAGTTTGGAATATTCTGAAAAACTAGAAAACAAACTTATTAATGTTTTAAAAACAATTGAAGGTGTTGGAAATGTTTCTTGTATGATTACATTAGAAAGTGGACCAGAACTTAAAATTGCAACATCTGTGGATGAAAAAACAACAACAATAACTAATGATGATAAAACTGAAACAGTTGTAACAATTGTTGAAACTCCAATAATAGTAACAGAGAAAGGTGAAGAAAAACCATTAATACTAATGGAAATTATGCCTAAGTTAAAGGGGGTGGTTGTGGTTGCACAAGGTGCAAAAGATGTAAAAGTTAAATTGCAACTTTTAGAAGCTGTGCAAGCATTGCTTGAAATTTCAAGCGAAAACATACAAATATTTTCAGGCATTTAAAGGAGGGAATAAAAATGCTATCTAAAAAGAAAAAAATATTTATTATTTGTGGTTTCTGCTTATTACTTGCAGTAACAGGTATTTTAAACATTGTTTTAAATAATAAAGCAACAAGTGAAGTTAATGGAAATGTGGTAACAAGTGGAAACTTCTTTGCTACATATAGAGTTGATAGAGAAGAAACAAGACAACAAGAAATTTTATATTTAGATGCAATTATTGCAAATGCAAGCAGCAGTGCTGAAGCAAAACAAACTGCAGAAACTAAAAAAGCAGAAATTGTTGCTTTAATGGAAAAAGAATTAGTTGTTGAAGGTTTAATTAAAGCAAAAGGTTTTGAAGATGTTGTTGTTTCATCAACTGCAACTGCAATAAATGTTATTGTTAAAAGTGCAGAATTACAAGCAGAAGAAGTTGCTCAAATTGTTGAAATAATTCAAAGTCAAACAGAATATTCATTAGATAATATTAAAATTATACCAGTTGAATAATTGCCAAATATTAGAACCTGTGATATACTTAGTATAGTTTTATGGGGGCTAATATGAATAACGATAACATTGTTTCTGTTAAAGTAACTAACGGAAAAGTTAACTATAATAAGAAAATTTTACTATCTGTAATTAATCTTGCAACAAAAGAAATTGCAGGTGTAAGCTCTTTATCTAATAATTTTGGAAGTGCTTTAAAAAGATGGTTTAGCAAAAACTACTATGAAGGTGTTAAAATAAGCAACAACAACTCAGATTTGTGTGTGGATGTTTATATTAATGTTTTTTATGGCTTTAATGTTTCTGAAATTGCATATAAAGTTCAAGAAAATATTAAAAACAGTGTTTCATCAATGGTTGAAATAAAAATTAAACGTATAAATGTTCACGTTATTGGCGTTGATTTTCCAAAAGAAGTTGCTGAAAATGGAGTGGTTGATTAAATATTGCCTTTTGGCAATATTTTTTTTGTTTTAATTTTTTTATTTTGTGGAGAAATTTTGTTATTTGTGTTAAAATATATTAATAATAGTTAATTGTTTGGAGAAAGTAATGTCTAAAAAAAGTGCTAGAGATATGTTGTTTAAATTGGTTTTTGAACTTGGTTTTCACAAACCAGAAGAAAGCAATATGTATGAAAATTTTTTAAATGAAAATGATTTAGAAAGTGAAAATTTAGAATATGTTAAACGTTCATACACTAAAATTGTTGAAAGTTATGAAGAATTAAAAGATGTTATTAAAAATAACACTGAATCTTTCGCAATTGAAAGAATATTTAAAGTTGATTTGGCAATTTTGATTGTTGCAGTGTATGAATTAATGTATGAAAAAGAAACCCCTGTTGAAGTTATTGCAAACGAAGCGGTTGAACTTGCTAAAAAATACTCAACAGATAAAAGCTATGTTTTTATTAATGGTGTGATATCAAATATAATTAAAACAGTGAGAAAATAATGCAAAATTCATATTATTCAATAACACAAATTAACAACTATATAAAAAATATAATGGAAAGTGATGTTGTTTTATCTAATATTTGCATATATGGGGAAGTTGCCACATATAGCGAATCTAACAACATTGCTTATTTTTCATTGAAAGATGAAAATGGCTTAATAAATTGTGTTATGTTTAATGCAAGTCGTTTTAAAAGGCCATCAATCGGCGATGTTATTTTAGCAACAGGTGGAATAAATTATTACGCAAAAATGGGTAAGTTAACCCTTAATGTGTTTCATATTGCGCCATATGGTAAAGGTTTGCTTTATGAAAAGTTTCTAGAGCTAAAAAATAAACTTGAAGCGAAAGGATATTTTAAAGAAGAAATTAAAAAACCAATTCCAAAATTTGTTAAAACAATAGGTGTTGTTTCTAGCCCAACAGGTGCAGTTATTCAAGATATAAGAAATGTAACTAGAAGAAGAAATAATTCCGTTAATATTGTTTTATATCCAGTTAAAGTTCAGGGCGTTGGTTCAGAAAATGAAATAGCTAAAGGTATTGAATATTTTAGTAAACAAAAAAATGTTGATGTTGTTATTGTTGCTCGTGGTGGCGGAAGTTTGGAGGAATTGCAACCATTTAACTCTGAAATAGTTGCAGATGCAACATATAACTGTGAAATTCCTATTGTTAGTGCGGTTGGTCACGAAACCGATTATACTATAATAGACTTTGTTTCAGATTTGCGTGCACCAACACCATCTGCTGCGGCAGAATTAGTTGTTTGGAGCAAAGAAGAATTTAAAAGCAATATTTTAACATTGTTTACAAGAAGTTATAATAGTTTAAATTTAGTTTTAAATTCTTATGAAAGTGATACTCTTAATGCGTTTAATGTGTGTGCTAATAACTTAAACAATAAAATTAATTTAACATTTAAAGAAACTAAAAACTATTTTGAAAAAATTGATTTGTTGTTTAATAATGTTTTAAATATTTTTGAGCATAAAATATTAATTAATAAAGAAAAAATTGAAGGAATGAATCCTGATAATATTTATAAAATGGGGTATGTTAAAGTTTTAAAAGATAATAAAGTTGTTAAAAGCGCAAAAGATTGTGTTGTTAAAGATATGCTTAAAATTAATTTTAAAGATGGTTTAGTTGATGTGGAGGTTAAATAATTATGGATGAAATGCTAAAAAGACTTAATGAAATTGTTTCAATTTTAGAAAAAGGTAACGTTACTTATGAAGAAAGCGTTAAGCTTTATGAAGAAGCAGGAGAGATAACAAAAAAGTGTTTAAAAGAGTTATCTAAGCAGAAAGGAAAAGTTCAAATTGTTAAGCAAGATGTTGAAAATTTTGTTATGGAAGACTTTGAAATATAAAAATATATAAAATTTTAAAAGAAACAATTTTTGTTTCTTTTTTTATTTCTTTAAAATGTATATTTATAAATTTGCTTAAAAAAATGGCTTTATTACGTTGTTTTTAACATATTTATAAATATGCAAAGCCAATTTATAATTATAAAAAGTTGTGTATAAAAATAAAAAATAAAATGTATAAATATTCAAAATAGTGTTGCATATTTAAAAAAATTGTTGTATAATTATTTTGCAATTTGAAAATTGACATTTATAAAAATTAAATTTATTAGTTTTTTAGTTCAATCAAAATTAATACTAAGGAGTTACATAAATGGCAAGAAATGCAAGACAATCTAAAATATTAGAACTAATATCCACTAAAGAAATTGAAACTCAAGATGAGTTGGTTTCTGAATTAAAAAATGCAAATTATGATGTTACACAAGCAACAATAAGCAGAGATATTAAAGAACTTGGACTTATTAAAATTTTAAGTGATAGTAAAAAATATAAATATGCTGTTGTTAATTCTGCACAATCTGCCATTAGTAACAAATGTTTAAACATTTTTAAAGAATGTGTTATAACAATTAAAAACGCAATGAATTTAGTTGTTGTTAAAACAATAAAAGGAACTGCTGGAATGGTAAGTGCTTTTGTTGATCAACTTTCTTTGCCACAAGTTTATGGTTGCACATTTGGTGATGATACTGTTATGGTTATAACAGGGGACATTGAAGATGCTTATTTAGTTCAAGATAAATTAAACGAAGCATTAAAATAATTTGTTATAATGTTTTAAGTAAAATTAAAACTTTATATATATAAAAAATCTTAATATCTTAGTAAAACAACAATCAAACGTTTGTTTGATTATTGTTTTTTTTGTTTGGTGTTTTAAATTTTGTGTGTTATAATTCTCATAAAATAATGGTATAAAGAGAGTTTTTATGCTTGTAAGTTTAAAAATAAATAATATTGCAATTATTGAAGAAAGTGAAATTCAATTTAGAAATGGTTTAAACATTTTAACAGGTGAAACCGGAGCAGGAAAAAGTATCATAATAGATGCTTTAAATTTTGTTTTGGGAGCAAGGGCAGATAAAGGCTTAATTAAAAACGGAAAAGATTTTGCAAAAGTTGAAGGTGTTTTTGAAGTTGACGTTAGCAATCAAAACATAATTGATTTTTGTGAAAGTGTTGGAATTGAATGTGAAGACACAATTATAATAACTAGATTTTTAAATGCTCAGGGTAAAAATGAAATTAGGGTTAATGGTGCTCTTGTAACACTAGGTATGTTAAAAAATTTGACAAGTTGTTTAGTTGATATTTATGGTCAACACGAGCATCAAGCTTTGTTAGATGTTAAATCACATTTAAGATTTTTAGATTTAGTTAATAATTCAAACATAAACGATTTAAAAATGCAGTTAAAAGATAAACTAGAAAACTTAAAAATAATTGAAAAAAACATTAAAGAACTTGGCGGAGATGAACAAGAAAGAAGCCGTTTAATTGATATCTTACGTTTTCAAATTGAAGAAATTGAAAATGCTAAATTATATGAAAACGAAGAAGAAGAACTTATTGAAAAAAAGAATGTTTTAAGTAACGCTGAAAAACTATATAACAGATTAAATGAAAGCAATTATGCTTTATACGATAGTGAAGAAAGCGTTCAGTCTAATTTAAAAAGAACAATTAACAGTTTGCAACAAATAACTTCAATAAGTGAAAAATATGAAGATTTGTGTAATAGATTAAACAATGTTAAATATGAAATAGAAGATATTTCTGCAGAAATTTCAGATGCATTAAACAGTTTAACATTTTCAGAAAGTGAAATTAATGAAATTGAAGAGCGTTTTGACTTAATTAAAAACTTAAAAAGAAAATATGGTTCAAATATAAATGCTATTTTAGAATATGCTGAAACTAGCAAGAAAAAACTTGAAAGTTTAGAAAATTGTGCAGAAGAAATTGAAAAACTAGAAGCTGAAAAAATAAAATTAACAAAAGAAATTTTTGATATTTGTGAAAAATTAACTTTCCAAAGAAGAGAAAATGCACATATTTTAGAAAAAGAAATAATGAAAGAGCTTGTGGAATTAGGCATGAAAAATGCAACTTTCAAAGTTGGTTTTGATGGTGATTACACAATTTCAGACATTTTAGATAAAGTTCAAAGCAGTGGCGCAGATAATGTTGAATTTTTGTTTAGTGCAAACTTGGGTGAGCCTGTTAAATCTTTAAATAAAATAATTTCTGGTGGAGAAATGAGCAGATTCATGCTTGCATTTAAGTGTGTTTTAAACACTTTAGATTATTCAAAAACTTTTGTTTTTGATGAAATTGATGCAGGTATTGGTGGTGCAGTTGGTGTTGTTCTAGCAAAAAAGATGGCAAAAATTTCAAAAAACAATCAGGTTATTTGCATAACTCACTTGCCGCAAATTGCAAGTTTTGCAAATATACATTTCAAAATTCAAAAATTTGAAGATGAAAATAAAACTGTAACAAGTGTTAAAGTTTTAAACACTGAAGAAAGAATTTTGGAGCTTGCTAGAATGCTGGGTGGAGATGAAAATGCAATGATTGCAAAAGAGCATGCAAAAGAATTGTTGGAAAGTGCTGAAAGTTATAAAAAACAAATAATGTTATAATTGGAAAAATATGTTAATTGTTAAACTATAATTAAAGCATAATTTTAAAATAAATTAAAATACTAACTTTAAATTGGGAGATTTGTAATGTTGAAAATAAACTCAAAATTCAAGTTAGTATTTTTTTTCGTATTTTGCGCTTTATTTATAATAATTTCTGTAAATATTCCGTATAAAGTTTTAAAAGTGATACAAAACGGAATGTATATAACAGAAAGTGAATTAAATAATATAAAAAATTCAAACAATGCTTTTATAAGCAGTGAATTTAAGAATGTTTTTGCCTATGATGAAGAAAAAGATAAAAAGGTTAAAAATTTAGAAGTTAAGTTTAAACTTTTTAACTTATTTAATATAAAAAACCTAAAAGTTAAAGTTGTTGATAATGTTAATGTTTTATTAGGTGGAGATTCTGTTGGGTTTAGTTTGAATTCAAAAGGAGTAACCATTGTTGGAAGTAATTTTGTATTAACTAAAAACGGAGCTGAAAACCCAATAAATAGCAGTGATTTAAAAGTGGGAGATACAATTTTAGAAATAAACAATATTGAAATTTTAAGTGCAGAAGATGTTAATAATGCAATAAAAAATTTAGATGATAAAGAAGTAACTATAAAATATAAAAGAAATAATAAGGAGTTTTTAACAACAATAAAGCCTGCATTAGATATTCAAACAAAAACATATAAATTAGGCATTTGGGTTAAAGATAACACAATGGGAGTTGGAACATTAACATATATTAAAGAGGATGATTTGCGTTTTGGTTCTCTTGGTCATGCCGTTGCAGATGGTGGAAATGGCAACGATTTTGAAGTTCAAAATGGTGAAGTTTATAAGTGCAATGTAATTGGAGTTAAAAAAGGAACACGTGGTGAAGCTGGAGAAATATTAGGTTTGTTTTTGCCAGGTAAAAATGTGCAAGGAGATGTTGATAAAAACAACAACTTTGGCTTGTATGGGAATATGTTTGAAAACAGTGAGTTTTTAGAAAATAAACAAAAAATAGAAATTGGTGGCAGGGCTTCTTGCAAACCAGGAAAAGCGCAAATTCTAACTTGCATAAGCGGAACGAAGGTTAATGTTTATGATATTGAAATAATAAAAACAAATTATCAAAACACAGCCAACGAAAAAAGTATGGTTATTAAGGTTACAGATAAAAAACTTTTAGAAGAAACAGGCGGTATTGTTCAGGGTATGAGTGGTAGCCCAATAATTCAAGATGGCAAAATTGTTGGTGCTGTTACACACGTTTTTGTTTCGGACCCAACAAAAGGTTTTGGTTTGTATATTGATTGGATGTTAGATAACTAACATTCTAATTTTCAACAATTTTGTACAAAATGTTTTATTTTTGTACAAAATGTTTGAAAAATGCTTGCTAAAATTTTTTTATTAAGTATAATACTAGCATAAACACATTTTTGTTTACTATTTTTTTATTAGGAGTTTTTATGCTGGAAGCAGATATGAATGTGGTGTTTATATCAAAAAGAAACATTTCTCTTGCATATAAAGTTAAAAAAATATTTTGGGAAATGAATTCTAATGTTATAAATGTTGATAGTTTTTCGGAAGTTTTTAGAGTTATGCAACAATTAAAAAATATTGTTATTGTTTTAGATTCAACAACATTAACAATTCCAAACGGATTTATTCAAATTTTAAGAGATTGTAAAAATGATGAAAATTTAAGCATAATTTTAATAACTAACGAAGAAGATTTGCAAAAGTATAAAACTGTTAATTTAAAAAACAGAAATCAATATTATGTGCTAACAGAAGATAAACTACACGAAACATTAAGTGTGTTAGAAAACGACCTAAAAGTTAACTTAGCAAAAAAAAATATAATCAAACTTGATTATATTAAAATTAATGATTTGCTTAACAATTGGTTAATTAACACAGGTTTCATAACAAAACATTTAGGGTTTTCATTAATTAAGGAAGTTGTTATGGAATCTGTTATTTTTAAAGGTTGTTTGCCATCTCTTAATGGAACAATTTATCCAATAATAGCATTAAACCACAACACGCACGCATCAAGTGTTGAAAGAAACATAAGAAATGCAATTTTTCACGCAAGTTTAACTTCGCAATTTAAAAAAAGTGAATTTTCTTATTTAATTTCAAACGGAAAGGTTAGTAACAGAGTTTTCATATCTTACTTGCTTGATAAAGTTTTAGCTCACGTGAAGTCTAAAAGTTTTTCATAAAAAAGTGTGTTTATTAAACCTATAATGTGGAATTAGCAAATTTAAGAATTAATAATTATTGTTATTTTAATTATTGGTAGTAACAAGCATTTAATAATTATTAGCATAATTTCAATAAATGTTAAAAACAAACATAATTTTAAATAATTTATGCCGTTGCAATTTTTCAAGCAAACGTTGCCAAATTTTTTAACAAGCAGGTTTCTTTTAATGTTTATTGCACAAATAAAAACCATAACCATATCCGCAAAAAAAGTTAATGGGATTATTATAATTATGCTATTCAATATTCCCGCAAATCCAAAAGTTATTATAATTGCTGTAATGTTAAAACCAAATAAGTACGCACAAACAAAAACAATAAAAGCGCTAATTCCACACATTATGGGTTTAAAATTAAAAAAAATAAAAAAAGCAATAATAACTAAGTTAATAAAAATATAAGTGAAGCATAAAGCAATTCCACTTTTATCACCACTTAAAAAATCAATTAATCCGCCATCGAACAAGTTTTCAATTTCAATGGAGTCACTTCGTCTTGCGCAAACTATAGCGCCAAGCAAAATGCCTAAAAAATAAACAAAAAGCAAAAATAAAAATGGTTTTTTAAAAAAACAATACACATTATTAACCATTTGTTTTATTTTATAGGCATTTCTAATTTGTTCTTTGCTTTTCATATAATAATATATGCAAAATAAAAATAATATATTTCATAAAACAAAAAGTGTTTAGCGCTAATCTTGCTTGTTTTAATATTATTTAAAGTATTAATACAATTAAATTAAGTTGTATTTTTATTTTTTTTACTATTAACATATTTACTAGTGGCAACTTTTAGTTAATTATTTTATTAAAATATATAGATATTTTAAAAGTTATGTGTTAAAATAATATTAGCAGATATTTTAGGGAGGGAACAATAGATGAAAAACACAATAAAGTTTTTGTTAGTTTGTTGTTTGGTTTTCTTTTGTTCCTTTTCTTTTGCAGGTTGCACATATGGTGGTTTGTTTGATAACGTTAATAACTCTGGCGGTCACACTTCAGAAACCATTCCACCCACACCAGGTAGCACAGAGGAACCAACAAAACCTTTTGAACCAACAGAACCAGACCTTCCAGACTCTGGTAATGGGGATAAAACAATGGAAGATTTGTTTTATGGTTTCACATATCTTTCAGATGTTGATTCTGATTATTTATTTGCAGATTCTTCCGCTTTAGATAAAAAAGCTTTTAGAGATTTGGTAGATAGGCAAATTAATGTTTTTGTTCAAGATTTGTTAATTAGATTGTGCACAGTTTATGGTGCAGGCTTGCCAACTGAAAGCACAATTAATGATGATACTACATATTCATTGTCTGTTAATATTAAAGAATATGCAAACACAGCTGATGAATTAACTAATGGTAAAGATTACACAGCACCAGAAAATGTTTTTGAAAATAGTGTTGAACATTCTATGAACATTGCAGCAGTTAATTCACAATATGTTTTGGATGATTTAGCTAAGTATAGTATTGGTTCCAACATTATTTTATCTTATTTACATATGAACGAAAATGAAAATTTCTGTAATGATCACAGAAACAATCCAGATGTAAACTGTGTAGGTTGTTATGCTCAAACAATAATTAATGGTAAATATACAAATAATTTAACTATGCCATTAGTTACAAATTTAAAAAATCAATATGCTATTTATGGTGGATTTGTTTGGAATAATGCCACATTAGGAGAAGATGGCGAAGTTATTAACGGTAGTTTTAGCACTGATAAGATAGAAACAAATGATAGTTGGGCAATAGCACAAAATGGCTCAGAAGTTTTAAATATGAACAATATAGAGTTTTATAAGCACTTTTATTCTGAAGCACACACATTTATTAAACAAGGCATTGCAAACATTTTGGCTGTTGGAGATTATTCTGCAGGTTTAACATATGAACAAGCTCTTAACCAAATTAACCATTTAGGCTTTTTGGCATATGAAGAAAAAGAAAATGAAGTTGTGATAGACGAACAAGATAATGTTATTGCGTTTATTTTAAACGAGGTTGTTGGATCAGATCTAGTTGAACTAGATAACGGCAGAAAACCAGCAAACACAATAATTGATGGAAGAGGAACAGGTTTAACAGACGAAAACCATAGATACAAAGCATATAGTTTGTTAATTCCAGCAATTTGCGAACAATCCTTTAACCATTTGTTTAATAGTAGAATTCAAAATTTTGTTTTGCCAGAAAATGATTTTACTGGTGATGAACCTATGATAACAAACACACTTGTTAACTTGTACCCACAAATGGGAAGAGTTAGTGTTAATCAAGGTGATTTCAGCAGTTTAAACCGAGCAAATGAAACAGTGTTAACAGCTGAAAATGTGGATGAACTAGAAGATGAAGAATTGGACGATGAACTAGAAGATTTTATTCCAGAACCAGCATTCACAACAAAACAAAATTTTAAAAGCATTGTGTTAAAACCAAAAGATGGAGCATATGTTTTTAGTGCTTTATTTGCAATGCATGGCGATGCAAATTATAACTTAAAATTGCAATTGACATTTAAATATGTTGTTAATGGCAAAGTTATTTTTAATGGAAAATGTGCAAATGTTGTTGGCGGAAATTCTGATGGAACAATAACAGTTAAAAAGGGAGATTATGATGGCGAGTTAAACGATAATTCCTATGAGTTCGATATTTATAAGGCAACAGGTTTATCAGGTGAGGAATTTTTAAAAACTTGCAAATTTGGGGATTATAGCGGAACGCAAAATTTGAATGAAACAATTTGGAAAAACAGTTTAAATATTCAACCGGTTATAAATTCGGGAGTTCAAACCGGAAATAATGTATCTTTAAATGCAGGGAATAATTATTTTGAAATTGGCATTTCAGTTGTAGAAATCACAGATGATTATGGTGAAATTGTTAATAACTACACACCACAATTTGCTGTTGGATTTTTAGAATTTATTTGCTAATAACAAAGCAGAAAAGAGGTATATTAATATGAAAAACAATAAATTTATTTTAAGCATTTTAGCTTGCATTATGGGTGTTTCAACTTTTGCATTAACTGGTTGTAAAACTAACGGAGAAAAACCTAATCAAGATAACCCTATCGAAATTCCAGAGGAAAAGCCAGAGGAAAAACCAGAAGAAAAACCTGAAGAAAAGCCAGAGGAAAAACCACAAGAAAAATATTATAATGTTATTTGTTTTGATGGAGCAAAATTAATTTCAACAAACACTGTTTTAGAAAATACTGTTTTGAATTCTTTGTTTGGTTCATCAATAAAAAACCCATCAAAACAAGATTATAAATTTTTAGGTTGGTATGTTAACCCAGAATTAACAACAAGTGTTCAACAAAATTTTGTTGTTACAAACGATGTTACAATTTATGCAAAATTTGCAGAGATCAACACAAAATATAATTTTACAAATGGATTTAGTGCAACAAGTTATTTAACAAACACAAACACTGTTACAGATTCAAACGGTCAAACAATTTCAAAACAAACTGCGCTAGATAGACAATTTGATGTTTTTGCAACAAATTTGTTAATGGGTTTAAGCAATATTTATGGTGTTAAATCAACTGATTATTATTTAGATGGCGATAATCAATACATTAATTCAGTTAATTTGCAATATAATGGTCAAGATTATTCTTATAATGGTAACAATGCAAAATTTGACGCAAAAAGTATGCTAATTAATTTTGATAATATTGTAAGTGAACATACTTGTGAAAAAAATTATAGAGGCTATAGAGATGTAAGCTGTTTGGCTTGTTACTCAGATCATTATTCAAGAAACTTATCAATACACGATTATATGTACAGTTTTGTTAATAATTATCAAGGTATAAATGGTGGTTATGTTTGGAATACAGAACACAACATATTTTTACAAAATGATTTAAACAAAGAAGATGCTTGGAGTTGGAAATTTGAAGAAGGCAAAGCAATAACAGATTGTGCTGAATTTGCTAATGGTTATGTTGAAGAATATAAAGAAAAATTAAAATTAAAATTAGCAAAAATGGTTGCAGGAAGCGAATTTTCAAATATTAATAATTATGATGAATTATTAAATGTTATAAACCACTTAGGGTTTTCAAACAGTGATAAAACAGAATTAACAAATTATGTTTTAAACACAATTATTGGTTCAAGTGTTGTTGAACTAGATAATTCAAGGAAACCTGAAAAAACAAATTTGGTCGATGTTGGCGAATATGATGCAGAAAATCACTTATACAAAGCATATAGTTTAATTGTTCCAGCACTTGTTGAAAAAGCATTTGATGCAACATTTGAAAACACTTCTGTTTCATTGTATCCTCATTATGAATTTAAACAATTAGTTAACGACGATGCAACATTTAGTGTAGATAATGGTTTTAGCATTTATTTGCAACCAAAACAAATTTCAGAACTTGGTGCATTAATTATAAATTCAACAGTTTCTGGAAATGTTAAAGTTGATGCAGTTTTTGGAAACTTTAAAACTAGCAAAACATTCAATTTAAATGCAGGAAACAACTATTTAAACTTGAACACTTCAACAATAGTTAATATTTCAAGTTATAATGGTATGAAAGATATTAATTATAATTTATATGAAAATAACATGCCTTATTTAGATGATTCTTATAACATTGATGAAGCAAAATTATTTGGAAATTCATATATCAAATTAACTTTTGAAAATATGCTAGACACAGCAAATATTGAAGTTTTAGGATATTTACAAAAATTATATAATGCAAATCAAGTAATAGAATAATTTATTGTTTAATATAATAAAAGGTTATAGTTTTAAAAGCTATAATCTTTTTTTAATTAACAAATAAAAATTGTTTAATACATAAAAATATAAATTTTGAAAACAATAAAAATAAAAAGGTGATATTATGGTTAAAGCACGTTTTAAATTATTGTTTTTAATAACAACATTGTTAGTTCTAACTTTTGTTTTGTTAGTTTCAAATTTAGCAAAAGTTAATGCAGTAATGCTAGATAATGTTAATTTAAGTTGCAAAAGTTATGTGTTGCTAGATTATGAAAGTGGCAAAGTTTTATCTAGTTTTAACGAAGATAAAAAATTTCCGGTTGCAAGTATTTGCAAATTAATGACAAGTTTAATAACATTAGAAAATATCGAAAGTGGAAATTTAAGTTGGGATGAAGAGATTGTTGTTAGTGAACACGCTGCAAGTATGGAAGGTAGCCAAGCCTTTTTGGATGCTAACAATAAGTATAAATTAGATGATATTTTTAAAAGTGTTGTGGTTGCAAGTGCAAACGATAGTGCCGTTGTTTTAGCAGAAAGAATTGCAGGCTCTGAAAGTGAGTTTGTTAAATTAATGAATGAAAAAGCAAAACAATTAAATATGAATAACACAAAGTATGATAATGCAACAGGGCTTCCAACACTTAATCAACACAGCACAGCAAAAGATACTTCAATTATTTTAAAAGAAATTTCTAAATACGATAAATTTAATGAGTATTGCAATATCTGGATGGATAAACTTGTTCATCCAAGTGGCAGAGAAACAGATTTGGTTAACACAAACAGATTAATTAAATATTACGATGGTTGTTTAAATGGAAAAACAGGTTTCACAAACGAGGCGGGTTATTGCCTTGCATCTTCTGCTAAAAGAGGAGATATGCACCTAATATCTGTTGTTTTGGGTTGCAAAAACGCATCCGACAGATTTGTTGAAAGTAAGCAACTTTACGATTACGGATTTAACAATTTTGTTAAAACAAATATTGTTAACCAAAATGATATTTTAGGCACAATTAATATTGATGGTGGAAAAGAAAAAACCATTAATATTGTTGCAAAAGAAGGTTTTAGTGATATTTGCAAAAAAACAGAAACAGGTGAAATCATAACAGAGTTAGAAGTTCAAAAATCTGTTAAAGCACCATATTCAAAAAATGATAGTGTTGGTAAATTAATAGTTTCAAAAAATGGTAACATTTTAAAAGAAATTGATGTTGTTTTAGAGCGTGATGCAGTAAAACAAACATATAAAAACATTGTTGAAAAAATTATCAAAAATTGGTAAAAAATAAAATAACACGTTAAATACGTGTTATTTTTTATTTTTTTATTATAATTTAATAATTCAAAACTATTTTAATATTTTTAAATGTTTGTTTATTTCATATATTTATATTATAATATAATAGTATAATTTTGTAGGAGTTATGAATGCTTGAATTAATTGGAAAGTTAGAAGGTGTTGAATACTTAATTTATGGTTTTTCTTTTTTAATAGTAATTTTGCTTGCATTCACTTTTCACGAATTCGCTCATGCTTTTGTTGCTTACAAGCAAGGAGATATAACTCCAAAAGTACATGGCAGAGTTTCTATTAACCCAATAAATCACATTGACCCATTAGGCTTTATTTTATGCTTTTTGTTTGGTGTTGGTTGGGCAAAACCTGTTCAAGTTAATTCGCTTAAATTTAAACAACAAAGAAAAGGTATGGCACTAGTTTCCATTTCTGGTGTTATTGCTAATTTAATTATGGCATTTGTTGGTTGTGGTTGTGCGCAAGCAATTTTAAGATTTGGAAATTTAGAAAACACTTTTGTTTATTTCTTGTTTGTTTTATTTTTAATGATGTTCCAAATTAACATTAGTTTGTTTGTGTTTAACCTTTTGCCAATTCCACCACTAGATGGTTTTAATTTAATTTTAACAATGGCTAAGCCAAACAGCAAATTTTTAAGTTTTATGCAAAAATATGGTTTTGTTATTTTACTTATTATGTTGTTTTTCTTAGGATTTGTTTTTAGTTATATTGTAGAATATGTTGGATACCCAATTTCTGCATTCTGGCAAATGATATTTTTTTAATAAGGGTTTACTATGGAAGAAATTTTAGAACAAAACAATAACTTGCAAAATTACGATGTGGTTGAGCAAAACATTATTGATGAAAGTTTAGACTATGCTTTAAGTTTTAAATTGGATAATTTTGAAGGTCCGCTAGATTTATTGTTGCATTTAATAAAGCAAAGCAAAATGGAAATTGAAAATGTTGAACTTGCAAAAATAACAGAGCAATATTTAAGTATGATGCAAGATATTGAAAATGTTGATTTAGAAAAAGCAAGTGAGTTTATTGAAGTTGCAGCAACTTTAATTGAAATTAAAAGCAAAGCATTATTGCCAAAGTTGGTTGAAGAAGAAAATGTGGATGAGGAAGACCCAGAAACATTATTGTTGCAAAGATTGCAAGAGTATAAGTTATTTAAAGAAACTGCAGCTAAAATGAAAGAAATTGAAGATGTTGATAAATTTTATAAGCATCCAGAAGAAGAAGCAAATAAGTTCAGAATCGTTTTAAAAGATATGCAAATGGATATGCTTATAAACGCATTCACAGGAATTTTTTACAGAGTTCAAAAACAAGAAACTAAAAACGAAAGCAAAGAAATTGCAAAAGAACGTTTTACAGTTGCACAAAAAATTGCAAGCATAAAAGATTCACTATTAATTAAAAAATCATTTATGTTTAGTGAGTTGTTTAAAGAAGCAACTTGCAAAGAAGAAGTTGTTACAACATTTATGGCATTATTAGAAATGTTAAAACTTCAAGAAATTAAAGTTGTTCAAAGCGACACTTTTAATGACATTCAAATTATAAAGGCGGAAGAAGAAAATAATGGATAATTTAAAAGAAATTTTGCAAAGTATTTTATTTGTTGCAGGTGATGCTGTTGAATTTTATGATATTGCAAGCAAGTTAAATATTGATGTTAAAGAAGTTGCAAATGCTTTAAAAGAATTGCAAAAAAAATATGAAGAAGAAGAAAGTGGAATTCAGCTTTTAATTTTTAATAAAAAAGCACAATTGTGTTCAAATTCTAAATATGCAAATTTTGTTGCAGAAGTTTTAAACCCAATTAAAGAAAAAGCTTTAACAAAAGCAGTTTTAGAAGTTGCTGCAATAATTGCTTATAAACAACCAATAACAAGGCTTGAAATTGAAAATGTTAGAGGGGTTAATAGTGATTATGCAATTAACACTTTGGTTGAAAATAATTTAATTGAAGTTGTTGGAAGAAAAGATGCTATTGGAAAACCATTATTGTTTGGAACAACAGATGAGTTTTTAAAACGTTTTAATATGGGAAGTTTGGAAGAGTTGCCAGATTATGAAGAAATTATTAATAATATAAAAGTTATAGAAACTCCAAAAGATAATTCACTATTTAATTTTGAAGGAACAGAGGATGACGAACCAAACAGAATAGTTAAAAAGTTTGAAGAACCAAAATCTGAAAAAGAAATTAAAAAAGAGAAACTTGATTTTATTAGAAATTCAATTAAAGAATTAGCAGAAAAAGAAAAAGAAATTGATGCTTTTAACAAAAAAATTAATGAACAATTAAATCAATTTGAAGAAAAAAATAATAATGAAAATATTGCTAATTAAATTTTAAAAAAATGCTCATACTAAAGGTATGAACATTTTTTTTATTATATTAAGTGTTTTTTTAGTTTTAATATCATTATCCATATTTATTAGTGTGCAAATTAAGTTTAACATTTTTGAAAACTATGGGTATATAAAAATTAAATTGTTTGGTTTTATTATAATATTTTATTCTGAAATTAAAATTGAACTAAACTACATTAACTTATTATCCAAACACAAAACAATAAAAATTAAATTAGATATAAAAGATGAATCCTGGCAATTTATTAAGGATGTTAATAACTATTTTAAAAACAAAATATATTTTAACAACTTGCAACTAAACTTAGCATTATGTTCAACAAATGTTTCAGCAATTGCAGTAGCTAGTGGTTGTGTTTCTGTTTTGCTAGATATTATGCTTGCAGGCTTTAAAAACAAACACACAGAGTGTGTTATTGAAAAAAACATAATAACAGGTTTTAGACACAATTTAATTGATATATATTTTAAATTATCAGTTGCGGTATCGCTTTTAGATTACATTTGGAGTTGGTATAAAGCATACAGAAATTTAAGGAGAAGAAGATATGTTAAAAAGAGTAAAATCAAATAATCAAGATTGTTCTAGTGTGGATTCAATTGTTAACAACGCAATGCAAAATTTAAAAACAATTGTTGATGTTAACACAATTGTTGGTTCGCCTGTTGAAACCATTGGCGGTTCAACAATTATTCCAATTTCTAAAATAAGTGTTGGGTTTGTTGCTGGTGGCGGAGAATTTAATAACAATCACAAAAACATGCCTTCTTTTGATTATCCGTTCGCTGGTGGGTCTGGTGCAGGTTTTACTGTTGTTCCTATTGGTTTTTTGAGTGAGAAAAATGGTGAAGTAACTTATATTGATGCGCAAACGTCAATGGCTAAAAATGAGTTTTTTGACTTAACAAACAGAATTTTTAAAACAGTTTTAGAAAATATTAAAGAAGATAAAAAGTGAGAGTTTTATGAAAAAAATATATTTTAAATTAAGTTTTGGTTTATTATTATTTATTTGCGTTAGTGTAGTTATAATTTTAAATATGCAAAGTATGGTTTTTGCAAAAGATGATTTTGCAGTTGCAAAAGGTATGTGTGTTATGAACGCAGAAACAGGTAAAGTTTTGTATGGCAAAAATTTAGATGAACAGTTGCCAATGGCAAGCACAACTAAACTTGTTACTGCAATTGTTGCACTTGAAAACATGAAAGATATAAATGAAATTGTTGCTGTTGATGATTCTGCTGTTGGAATTGAGGGAACAAGCATTTATTTAAGAAAAGGTGAAAAGTTAACATTAAACGAATTATTAACAGGTTTAATTTTGGCGTCTGGAAATGATGCGGCAGTTGCAATTGCTTGCCATATTGGAGGTAGTGAAGTAAATTTTGTTAAAATGATGAATGATTTTGCAAAAAAATTGAATTTAGAAAACACACATTTTGATAATCCTCATGGATTAGATAGTAAAACTCATTATACTTCTGCAAAAGACCTAGCAACAATAACAAGTTATGCTTTAAATAACGAAGATTTTGTTCGTCTTATTGGAACAAAAACAGCAAAAATTTCTGGAAATGATGAGGTTGAATATAGGTATTTGAAAAATAAAAACAAATTGTTGTTTTCGCAAGATGGATGTTTAGGTGGTAAAACAGGTTTTACAGATAATGCGTTAAGGTGTTTGGTTAATGTTTGCAAAAGAGATAACACAACAATTGTTTCTGTTGTTTTAAACTGTGCTCCAATGTTTGAAGAATGTGACAGATTAACAGAAAAAGCATTCAAAGAATTTAAACTTGTGGAGTTTGTTAAACCTTATAACTTTATAGGAACAAGTGAAGTAGTTGATGGAGAAACAAATACAATAAATTTAGCAACATTAAAAGGTTTTAAAGATATTGTTAAATGTGAAGAAGTTGATTGTTATGATGTTGTGTATGAAATACCAGATAAAATAACAGCACCGATTAAAAAAGGTGATAAACTTGGATTTGTTAAAGTAACTTATAAAGGTGAAACTATATTTGAAGAAAATATTTTAGCAATAACAGATGTTAAAAATATTAATTTAAAATACACAATTGATAACATAATAAGCAAATGGTTTAAATAAGAAAACAACTTGTTTTCTTATTTTTTATTATAATATTTCGTTTGCTATAAAATTAGTTTTAGTTTACAATATTTATCGAGGGAAATATGAGAATTAATAAATTTTTAGCTTCGTGCGGAATTGCAAGCAGAAGAAAAGTTGAAGATTTAATAAAACAGGGCAAAGTTAAAGTTAATGGCACTGTTGTTTTTGATTTATCAACTAGCATTAATGAAAGTGACGAAGTTTTAGTTAACAATAAAAAAGTTCAGTTAAATGACAATAAAATTTATATTGTTTTAAATAAACCAAAAAATGTTTTAACATCTGTTAGTGATGATAGAGGAAGAAAAACTGTTATTGATATTATTCCTAAAAAATTTGGCAGAATTTTTCCTGTTGGAAGGTTGGATTACAACACAGAGGGTTTGCTAATTTTAACTAACGATGGTGATTTTTCAAATTTAATAATGCACCCTAAAAAAGAAATTAATAAAACATATGAAATTACCACTTTTGATTTAATTAATGAAGATATTAAAAATAAGCTTGAAAATGGCGTTGATATAGGAGATTTTGTAACAAGTAAAGCAAAGGTTTCAAATATTCAACAAAAGCAAAAACCATATAAATTTAACATTTCAATTCATGAAGGGAAAAACAGACAAGTTAGAAGAATGTGTGCAGCAGTTGGTATTCATGTTCAAGGGTTAAAACGTTTAAGCATTGGAAAATTAACCTTAGATGGATTAAATGTTGGAGAATATAAATTATTAACACAAGAAGAAATATTAAATAAAATAGGGGTGAAAAATGAAAATAGCAATTGATGGACCAAGTGGTGTTGGAAAAAGCGAAACTGCAAAGTTTTTAGCAAAAAAATTAGATATTTTACATGTTAATTCAGGTTCAATTTTTAGAGCATATGCTTTGTATTTTATAAGAAATAATTACGATTGTAATGATGAAAAACTTATTGAAAAAGTTTATAAAAACGCTAAAATTGAATTAAAATATGTAAATAAAACTCAACAAACAATATTAAACGGAGAAGTGGTTGATTCCTTGCTTAGAACAGAAGAAATATCTGTTAACTCTGCAATCATTTCTCAATATCCTTTTATTAGAGAAAGTGTTGTTCAAGTTCAAAGAGATTTATCAAAAACAACAAACGTTGTTATTGAAGGCAGAGATATTTGCAGTGTTGTGTTGCCAGATGCAGAATTTAAGTTTTTCTTAACAGCAAGCCCAGAGATCCGTGCAAAAAGAAGATATTTGCAATTAAAAAATCAAGGAGCTAACACAACTTTCGAAGAAGTGTTGAAAGATATTGAAAAACGTGATTATTACGATACTCATAGAAAAGTGAGTCCTCTAATTCAAACAAAAGATTCAGTGTTAATAAACACTGATAATATGACCTTAAATGAAGTTACCTCAACAATTTTGGATTACATTAACAAAAAAGGAAATTAATATGTTTTTTTATATAGCATTAATCATTTTATATATTCCATTAAGACTGATTTATCCGGTAAGGGTGATAGGAAATAAAAATGTGCCTAAAAAAGGTAGGATTATTTTTGCATGCAATCATCAAACTTTAAATGATCCAATAATTATTGGAACACGTGTTCGCAGAAGATTTAGATATATGGCAAAAGCTCCACTATTTAAAAATAAATTTTTTGGAGCTATTTTAAAAGGTTTAGGAGCATATCCTGTGAATAATAAAAGCATTGATATGCAAGCAATTAAAACAACAATGAAACATTTAAAAAAAGAACGTGCAGTTTTAATTTTTCCTGAGGGTGCAAGGTTAAAATCAAGTGAAAGCAACGAACTAAAAAATGGTGTTGCAATGTTTGCTTTAAAAACAAAAACACCTGTTGTGCCATCAATTTTCATCAAAAAAACAAACGCTTTTTGCTTTAACACTTTGTTAATTGGAAAACCTATTAATTTTTCAGAAATGGAACAATTTAAAGATAGAAAATTAGATAAAGAAACCTATTCAGAAGCAAGTGAAATTTTAATTAAAGAAATGTATAAGTTGCTAAAAGAATACAATAATAAAAAATTAGAAAAGAAAAAACAAAAAATTGAAATTAAACATTTTAAGAAAATTGAAAAACAATTTAAAGGTTATAAACCAATTGGATGTTAATTTTTAATAAAATAAAAAATTGCTTTAAGTTTAAATTAAAGTAATTTTTTTATTGACATAACATTAATTAAGAAAAATAGTTTATTTGACTTTTTGTTTTCTATATAGTAGCATTAATAAACAATATAATTTACAAAAATATTTAATTTATAAGTTGGGGATAAATTAGAACAAAGAAAGTTATATCATAATTCAGGTAATGAGGTCGATGAGCATGGTATATCATATTTTATCACTTGTTGCCATAATGATGCTGTTTGGGAAACATTCAAGTTTGTCTTTGACAATTCTCCAAGATTTAGAAGATGTAAAAACTATTTAAAGTTAAAAAGCGTGAAAGATCTTTCAGTAAGTGAAACTATTCAACAATTTTTATTTTGGAAAAGAGCAGAAAGGTTTTCAGATGGTTCAATAGCGGAAGCAATAAGAGATGGAAAGTTTGTTAAACTTTTTGAAAAAGTTTTTTTAGAAGATGCTAAAAAAATAAAAATTTTAATAAAGGAAAATAAAGGTTGTTAAAAATTAATTTCTTGCACAGTTTTTATTGCTGTTTAAAAGCATAAAATAAAAGCAAGAAATTAATTTTTTTTAATTTTAGTTTTATATTATAAAACCAAGCAAATTTAATTAAAATTATAAAAATTTGTTGACACTTAGATAATATTATTGTATTATATATTCGTGATTAATAATTTTTAAATAAGGGAAGGTTGCAGAGCGGCCAAATGCAACAGACTGTAAATCTGTCGGTTCTAC
>CALVLZ010000011.1 GCA_944341445.1 uncultured Clostridia bacterium
TGTTCTTCTACCGTTTTTTTTTATTTTTCCCTCCAATTTTTTACTGTTTTTTTCTTTTCCAGCCTCTTTCTCAACTATCTTTTTTGTACTTTTATTAAATTATTTATTTTAAATACAGATATTTATTTTATTTTGACAAATTGGATATGATTAAAATTTTATAGCTTTTAAAAATTAAAAACAAAAAAATAAAAAACCAATATTAATTTGGCTTTTTATTTTTTGCTAACATTATCTTACAATTAATCTACTTTTAAATTTTGATTTAACAGGTTCAGATTCAATAAACTTCATTTGTTCCATTAAAACATTTCTCATAGCACTTCTATGATTACTTAATGCTTCTACTAAATTTGTTTTACTTTCCTCAACAAATTTTTTATTTATTTCAACTAATTTTTCATTAATCTTTACATAATCATCAATAGATTCTTCTGTTAAAAATTTAACAAAATCAACATCACCAAAAAGAACTGTTACACAGGCACTATATTTTTCAACCTCTTCACCATTTTTAAATTTTTCCAATCTTTTTTTAACATTTTCCAAATTTTTATACAATTCTTCATATTCTCTTTCAGCGCCAACCCTATCATAATTAGGATTATTGTCTTCAATATCCATTCTATCGTCTAATATATTTATGCTACTTTCAATTCTTTGTTTTTCTTTTATTAGTTCACTAACATTATTATTATAATATGCTACTAACCTTTTAAAATTTTCATAAAACTTACTAATTCTTTCAAATTCCATTTTATACCTTCCCGCTTAAATAAAATAAAATTATATTTAATATTTTATCATTAAATAGTAATCATTTCAACACTAAATTAATTAAAAAAATAAGAAATGCAAAAAATTTGCATTTCAAAAGCTATTTTTAATTGTTTCTAAAGCGTTTTTTTCTAATCTGCTAACTTGTGCCTGACTTATGCCTATTTCCTCAGATATTTCCATTTGAGTTTTACCAACATAATATCTAAGCATAACAATTTCTTTTTCCCTATCGTTTAATTTTTTCAAACCTTCTTTTAAGTTAATATTTTCCAACCATTTTTCTTCACTATCTTTCCCATCTGAAATTTGGTCAATTAAATATATTGTATCTTCATCGTCTGAATAAACAGGGTCTCCTAACGACATTGGGTCGCTAATAGCATCCAACGCAACCGCAACATCAGATATTCTCATATCAATTTTTTTTGCAATTTCTTCCACCGTTGGTTCATAGTTTGGGTTTATTTTTGTTAATTCTTCTCTAGCAAGCAATGCTTTGTATGCGGTATCTCTTAAACTTCTACTAACTCGAATTGAATTATTATCTCTTAAAAACCTTTTAATTTCACCAACAATCATAGGCACTGCATAGGTTGAAAATTTAACATTTAAACTAGTATCAAAATTATCAATGGCTTTCATTAACCCAACGCAACCAACTTGAAATATATCATCAACATTTTCTTTTTTGTTCATAAATTTTTGAACAACACTTAAAACCAATCTCATATTGCAAACAGCAAACTCATCACGTGCTTGCATATCACCATTTTTTATTTTAATCATAAGTTCAGAAAGTTCTTTTGCACTTAGTTTTGGCAAACACGAAGTGTTAACACCTGTAACCGTAACTTTGTTAGACATAATCACTCTCCTAACATTTAGTTTCTTAGGATTATGATTATCAAAAATTAAAATAATATTCACATTTTGAATAAGAAAAATTTATGCAAAAACTTAAAAGTAGCAAATGCTTAAATTTTTACTAAAAATTTTTTAAAGGCATTTTACAATTTAACTTAAATCACCCACTAAACCAATTTAGACATTTCTTTTTTTATTCTGTTAATTATCTTTTTTTCTAACCTTGAAATATAACTTTGGCTTATATTTAAACTATCAGCAACTTCTTTTTGTGTAAGTTCTTTACCACCATTTAAACCAAACCTCATAACAATTATTTCTTGCTCTCGTTTTGATAATTTTTTTAGCACCTGCCATAATATTTTTTTCTCTGTGCTAGACTCCATATTTTTTTGTGGATTTTCTTGAACTGCAGGCATTAAATCAACCAAAGCTAATTCGTTGCCTTCTCCATCAACATTAATTGGTTCATTAATAGATATTTCTTGTTTTAATTTACTTATTTTTCGCAAATACATTAAAATTTCGTTTTCAATACATTTGCTTGCATAGGTTGCAATTTTTATATTTTTATCTATTTTAAAAGAGTTTATTGCTTTTATTAAACCAATACTACCAACACTTATTAAATCTTCTAACTCCACACCGCAATTTTCAAATTTTTTAGAAATATAAACAACAAGCCTTAAATTATGCTCTATTAATTTTTGTTTTGCATAATCTGAATCTGTTTCTAATTTATTAATTAAATCTTTTTCTTCTTCATCCGTTAATGCAATTGGCAAAGCTTCTGTTCCACACAAATACAATATAAAATTTTCATCTTGTATTAACGGATTATAATTAGTTATTTTTTTTAAAAAATTTAATATTTGTTGTTTTAATTTCATAATAAACCTCCAATTAAATCTCTATGTAATATAACATCAAAATTTTTATTAAAGTTTTTCATAGCCAAACCAATTTTAACATTTGTTAAATTAAGCGGTTTAAAACTTTTACTTTTATAATTTAATATTTCTAAATTATCAATTGGAAATATTAACATTTTATTGCTTGTATTAACAGATGAAACGTTTATATATTCCGCGCCACTAATATCATTATCTGTTATTTTCTCAAGCATTAATTTTTGATAGTTAATATCTTTAAACATTTTTAAAAAAGTGTTAGCACTTATAACAACAATTGGTGCATTGTTTACATATAAAGAATTCCCCGTGTCTAAAAATGCTTTTAGAAAAAACTTTTCGCCTTTAACATTTAAAACAACTTCATACACAAATTTGTTTATTGTGTTTTGCTTTTTAACGCTTTGTATTGTTTTAAACATAACCCAAACATATATAGCAAAAACTAAAACTAATAAACTCATTGGAATTTCACAACCAGCAATAAAAATTCCATTATTTGTTGTTTTTAAATTTAACATTAATGTTATTGCGTAAACAAAACCTCCAAGCATAAAAGTGTAACTAATAAATATTAAAAATGTAACTATAAACATTTTTAAATTTTTTGGTTTTTGAAAAATTAAAACAACTATTATTCCAACCAAAATTTTATATAAAAAAAGCAAAACACCAGACAAATTAATTAAAGGCATAATCACAGCAAAAGTTGTTGCCATAACATTACTTAGTAACGTATTAATTTTTTTAACAGATAAATTGATAGTTTTTTTTGTTAACAACAAAATTAAATAATTAATAATTAAGTTATCCATTAAAACATATTCAATATAAACTTCCATATGCTTCTCCTAGTTGTTTTTATTATAAGATTTACAAACTAAAAAAAGGAATAAAAAAAAACTCGAAACAAGTCGAGTTTTTAAATATGATTCACATTTATAAAGAATACTATTTTCTGCTATTTCTTATTTTTCTTAAGAATGGAGGAATATCATCTTCTTCAATTTCTATTCTGCTAGAAACAGGTTCGTTTTCAACTTCTTCTTCCTCTTCTTCCTCTTCTTCTTCAACAACTTCTGGTTTAGAAACTGTTTGGTTAACACTTGCAAAGTTTGGATTACGTTTTAAATTTTCTTTGTATCCAGAGTTTACAAATCCTGTTGCAATAACAGTTATTTCAACTTCATCATCCATTCTTTCATCAATGCCCGCACCAAATATGATGTTGCAATTAAAATCAACAACTTCTTGAACTAATGCAGCAGCTTCATCAACTTCTTGCAAAGTTAAATCCAAACCACCTTTGATGTTTAAGATTATGCCTGTTGCTCCTTCAATTGAAGTTTCTAACAATGGGCTTGAAACAGCTTGTCTAACAGCTTCAATTGTTCTATTAGAACCTTTACCTCTACCAATACCCATATGTGCTAAGCCTTTATTTTCCATAATTGCTTTAACATCTGCAAAGTCCAAATTAATTAAACTTGGAGTAACAATTAAATCACTAATTCCTTGAATACCTTGACGCAAAACATCATCTGCAGTTCTGAAAGCTTCAACAATTGGAGTTCCTTTTGGAACAATTGTTATTAATTTATCGTTTGGAATAACAACCAAAGTATCAACAACATCTTTTAATTGTTTAATACCTTGTTCTGCATTTTCCAATCTTTTTCTACCTTCAAACCCAAATGGTTTTGTTACAACTGCAATTGTTAATATGCCCATATCTTTAGCAATTTTTGCAATTATTGGTGCAGCACCTGTTCCTGTTCCGCCACCCATACCTGCAGTTATAAAAACAAGATCGGTTCCTCTAAGCATATCGCTTAAAACTTCACGGCTTTCTTCTGCTGCGTGAGCACCTGTTTCAGGGTTTGCACCAGCACCCAAACCTCTTGTTAATTTTTCACCAATTTGAATACGATGATTTGCTTTGCTCATTAACAAGGCTTGTTTATCTGTGTTAACAGCAACAAAAGTTGCACTTGTTAAATTTTCGCTTATCATACGGTTAACAGCGTTGTTTCCACCGCCACCAACACCAACAACTTTTATATTACAAATTTGGTTAACATTATCGTTATACATAACAACCTCTCTTGAAAGTTTAAGTTTATCTTCAATTATTATATCACACTAAATACTTATTTAAAAATGTTTTATATAAATTATTAATTATTTCCAGCAACGTACAAAAGTGAAATAACACTTGATAATTCTGGTTTTTTAAGTTGCACAGGCTTTGGCATAACCACTTTAAAGTTCTTCCCCACAACTCTTGATAAATATTCTTTAGCACCTCTAATATAGCTTATTCCGCCACCTGTTAAATAAACAGAAGAATTAATTTTTATTTTCTTTTCAAAATTTTCAAAAACGCTTTTTAAAACTTCAGCCAACATATCTAGTCTTGCAAGAACTATATCGTTAACTTTTTTAACTGAAAACGCTTTATTTTCGTTTTTAACTTTAACAACATAAAAATCACTTTGAATTGCATCAATGTTTAAATTAATTTGTCTTTTCAACTCTTCTGCGCTTCCAAAGGAAATTCCAAGCACTTCACTTAAATCACTTGTTATATGTCCACCGCCAATTGAAAAACAATTTAAATTAACAACACCTTCACCTAAAACACTTACTGCACTTGTGTTAATATAACCGCAATCAACTAAATATGCTCCTTCTTGTCTGGAACTAGCGTCAATCAAATAATTTGCTTCGCTTAAATCACAAGAATATAAGTTATAATCAAAAATTCCAATGTTTGTTAATTTTTTATCTAAGAAATTTATAAATTTGTTTTCTGCATAAATAACACTTTCATTAACAAATAATTTTGTTGAATATGCACCAATTGGGTCTAATATTTTAGAGCCATCATCTAACATAAAATACAATGGTGATTTGTTTATTACACTGTGACTTTCAGCAAAGGAATTTTCGTTATCACTTTCAAACAATTTGTCTATGTGTGATTGTTTAATTTTAACTCTTGTATTAAAATTAATCCCAATTTCCCTAGTTTCACAAATACAAAACTGAGTTGGAACACCTATGTTTAATTTTTTTATTTTTTTAGGCAAAGATAATTCAGCATCGTTTATTGCACATTTTATTGCATTTTCCAAATTTTCTGGTTCAATAAATTCACCATCCATAAAACCAGCATACTCACAAGTTCCAATGCTTTTAATAACAAAAAAATCGTTTACATTTTTTTCTGCAACGTAAACGCTAATTTTACTACTTCCAAAATCTAAAACTGCAATTTCGTTTTTAGCCATAAAACACCTTTAATAATTATATACTAAGTATATTAATTAAGAAAATTATTGTCAAACAACTAAAATACATTTTAAATTTTTATAAAAATAAAAAAAGGTTTAAAAAATTAAACCTTATCAGGAACAAACCCACCTTTTATTGTGTTTGTGTTTTTATCTTCAAACACAGTTATTGTTCCATACAAATCATCATTTTCTCTGCAAACATTGTATGCACTAAAAGCAAAAACAATTTTTTCTTCTAGCCTATCCAAAGCTTCTTCAATTTCTAATTTTAAACCACATTCTGTTTCAACAGTTATTTTTGTTCTTGCAAAATTATAATTAACTTCAACTTGCTTAATTATGCCTTTAACATTAACAGCATTGTATCCTATTGCTTTTAAACTTAAACAAAAACCGTTTAAAACTTTGTATAAACCTGAATTTTCTTGATTTTGCAATAATTTTGAGCCAACTTTAAATTCTTTATCTGCAAGACTTGTTTTACCTGTTACATACAAAATTGCAGGATTTGTTTTACTTGCAAAAATTGGAGTATCTGTTAAATTTAAAATTTTTAATTCATCATCTAACACTGCAAAGTTATTTTCTGCAGTTCTAACAGCAAACCATTCTTCACGTTCTGCAACGTTTATTTCTAGTTCGTTAGGAAATTTTGTAACAATTTTAACAACTTTTAAATATGGATTGCTTTCCTCTAAGTTTGCAGTATATTTTTCTTTATCTGTAAAAAATATACTTTCACCTTTTTCAATTCCACTTGTTTTAATTAGCGCATCTGTTGAATCATAACCAATGTGCTTTGAAGTTGTTAACCAATTAATTGAAACTTCCCTTACTGTAAAAAGAGTGCTACACAAAACTATTATGATTGTGATAACCACAAAAATCATTAAAATTCCAACAAGTTTTTTTGTTTTCACTTTAAAGTTTACACTCCTTTTCTAATTTTAACTTTTGTTTATTATAAACCAAACACAAAAAAACAACAAGCAAATAAAATTGTATTAAAAAAATTAATAATGACAATTTTTGTTATATTTTAGTTTAATTTTGTTTTATTCTTTTAATTTCTGCTCCTAATTTTTGCAAATCATCTTCTAAACAATAATAGCCTCTGTCTATGTGATAAATATCATTAACTGTTGTGTATCCATCCGCTTGTAATCCAGCAATAACCAATCCAACGCCACCTCTTAAGTCTGGTGCAACCACATTTGCGCCAGATAGCATTTCAACACCATTAACAATTGCCATTCTATCGTGTAAAGATATATCCGCTCCCATTTTTTTTAGTTCTGTGAATATTTTAAACCTAGTTTCAAACAAGTTTTCAATAATAACACTTGTTCCATCACTTATTGTTTGAAGGGTTAAAATTTGGCTTTGCAAATCTGTTGGGAACCCTGGGTATGGTTGAGTTTCAATTTTAGAAATTGATTTTGGTCTTTTAGAAATTTTAATTTCAATGTTATTTTTAGAAGTTTTAATTTTTGCACCAGCCTGTTTAAGTTTTAAAATTAGCGCCATATTGTGTTCTGCAACACAATTAGTTAATTTAACATTTCCACCAACCATGCAAGTTGCAATTAAATAAGTTCCTGCAACAATTCTATCTGGTATTGCACAGTACTCTGCAGAAGTTAATTTATCAACGCCAAAAACAGTTATAGTGCCTGTTCCTGCACCATAAACTTTTGCGCCCATTGCATTTAAAAAGTTTTGCAAATCTTTAATTTCTGGTTCTTTTGCAGCATTATATATAGTTGTTGTTCCGTTTAAAAAAACACTTGCCATCATTAAATTTTCTGTCGCTCCAACAGACGGAAAATCCAAATGAACAATTCCCGCTTTCATATTTCTTCCATCACAATAAATATAGCCGTGCTTTTCTTCAATTTTAACATTTAGTGCTTTTAAACCTTTAATATGTAAATCAATTGGCCTAGTTCCAATGTTGCACCCGCCAGGATATGCAACCTTTGCCATTTTAAATCTGCTTAATAATGGTCCAAGCATAAATATGCTAGACCTTACTTTTTTTGTAAATTCCTCGTTTATGTAATATGAACTTGCTAAATCAGATTGAATAATTAAATCTCTGTTTTCAATTTTTGTTCCAGCACCTAAAGAATTTAAAATTGAAATCATATTATTAACATCGCTATAAAAACTACAATTTTTTAAAACAACTGTTCCATTGCACATAATGGAACCAGCTAGAATTGGTAAAAGTGCATTTTTAGAAGTTGAAACCTCAACTTCTCCATTTAGTTTTTTGCCGCCTTTAATATAAAAACTTTCCATCATCCCTCCGAATGTTTATTAATATAATATATTAATATTAAATAATTTTAGTTACTTAAAAATTTTGACAATATAAAAAATTAGAACAAATAAAAAATAAATAACAACAATTATGTTGCTATTTATTAAAACCAATTTTTAATTTTTTAAAATTAAATAAGGTTTTGTTTTGCAATGTTTCCTAAAACGCCAATTGCACACAAAAAAACCATTAAACTTGTTCCACCTGCACTAATAAATGGCAACGGAATTCCTGTTGGAGGAATACTACCTGTTACAACTGCAACATTAATTAATAGTTGCATTGCTATAACACTTGTTATGCCAAACGCTAAATAACTTCCAACACGGTCTCTAGCTTTTTTAGCAATTTTAATTCCTTGCGTAATTAAAACTATGTACACTAAACACAAAACAAAACATCCAACAAAACCGAATTCTTCACCAATTATTGAAAAAATAAAATCTGATTCACTAAAAGGCAAAAACAAATATTTTTGTCTGCTGTTAAACAAACCAACTCCAAACAATCCACCTGTTCCTAATGAATATAAACTTTGAATTAATTGGAAGCCCTCTTCTTGCGGATTTGCCCAAGGGTTAATAAAAGCCATTAACCTTTGTAACCTATAAGGTTCTATTATTATTAAAATTGGCACTAAAAGCAATGCAGGAATTGCCAAAATTAAAAAATGTTTTAACTTAATTCCGCCAACTATAAGCATTAAAAGCATAACCATGCCAACACACAATGTAACACTTAAGTTAGGCTCTAACAAAATAAGCAAACATATAATTCCGCCAACAGCAACAACAGGAATTATACCTTTAAACGTTTTTAACTTTTCATAGTTGTTTGCCATATAACTAGCACAAAAAACAACAAAAGCAAATTTTGCAATTTCACTGCTTTGAATACTTAACCCAAAAACATTAATCCATCTTCTTGCACCATAACTAGAAACCCCTAAGCCCGGAATAAAAACAATTAGTAGCATTACTAATGCAACAGCCAAAATTAAGTTTTTAAGTTTTATAACTTTGTGATAATCAAAATTAAATGCAAAAATCATTAAGGCTATTCCAACAATCAAGCCCAACAATTGCTTTTTAACAAAATAAAAACTATCGTCATATCTAATGCTTGCAGAATAGTAACTTGCAGAATAAATCATAAGAAGTCCAAACAAACTTAAAGCTATTGATAAAACAAACAATATAATTATTTCTTTATTCTTCTTTGTCATAATTAACCTTTCCATTTTTTATTTCGTTAAATATATCTTTAAAATGATTTCCCCTTTCTGCATACCCCGAATAACAATCAAAGCTAGCACAGGCTGGGCTTAACAAAACAACATCTCCACCGCTAGCACTTTTATATGCAACATTAACAGCATCAACTAAATTTTCACAGCTTTCAACATTTTTAAATTTAAAAGATTTTGCAACTTTTAAAATTTTGTGTCTGCTTTCTCCAAATAACACAATTTTGCAAACATTCAAAGATAAATTTTTAAATAGAGTGCTAAAATCTAAATTTTTATCTTGTCCACCAAGCAATAATATAACATTATTATTAAAACTTTTAACAGCATTTATAACTGCATGAATATTTGTTGCCTTTGAATCATCGTAAAATTTAATGTTGTTTATTTCTCCAACAAACTCGACCCTATGCTTTAACCATTGAAAATTAAAAATTGCTTTTTTAATACTATCGTAATCAATGTTCAACAAATCGCAAACTGCTACGCTCGCCAAAATATCTTCATAAAAAACAGGACTTATTTTTGAAACATCAATTAATTCTGAATTATTTAAATCTTTTAAATTAACTATTAAATTATTATGTATAGAAAAAATATTAGTTTGTTTAAATTTTTTTATTTCTTTTGCAAGTTCATAATTTGTTACAAAATAATTTTTATTTGCAACTATTTGATGAATATGTTGTGTTATGTTATTATCTCCACCATTTAACACACACTGAACATCTTTGCCACAATTTTTTAACAAACTAATTTTTAGATTAATGTAATTTTCATTAGTTATATGCCTATCCAAATGGTCTGAAAAAATATTTAATATAACACCAATTGTTGGTTTAAATTTATTTGTTGTTTCAAGTTGAAAAGAAGAAACTTCCACAATTGCATAATCCAAATTATTTTCATAAAAAACTTCACTAAAAGGAACACCAACATTTCCAAAAAATTTTGCGTTATAGCCTGCTGTTTGCAAAATTTTTGTTATTAAATTAACTGTTGTTGTTTTGCCATTTGTTCCTGTTACTGCAATAATTGGACAAGAACAAAAATAATAACCAAACTCCAATTCCCCAATTATTTTTACGTTATTTTTTTCTGCTAACTTGAAAATTTTATTATCAATTCTAATTGCTGGCGAAACAACAATTAAATCAAAATCTTTTATATTTTTTTTGTTGATTTTATTAATATATTTTCCGCCATCAATTTTTAAGTTATCGTCCAAAACTTTGTAGTTCACATTCAAACTTTTTAAAACTTCTTCACATGCTTTTCCACTTTTAGAATACCCATATATTAAAACATTTTTAAAATTAAACTCCATAATTTCATTCCCTTATAAATATAATGCAATACAAGTTAAACCTGTTATTATTGTTATTAATATATATATGACAACAATCTTAGTTTCATAACAACCTTTAAGTTCAAAATGATGATGCAACGGAGCCATTAAGAAAACTCTTTTATGAGTTAATTTATAATACAAAACTTGAATAATAACACTTACTGCACTAACAACAAACATTACTCCTAAAATTGGCATTAATAAATAAAATTTTGTAACTGCAACCAACCCTGCAATTAAACCACCAATAGATAATGAGCCAACATCACCCATAAATATTTTAGCAGGATAAAAGTTTAAACTAATAAAAGCTAACAATGCACCAATCACTGAACCAATTAATAATAATAAATTTTTATATTCATTAATAATTATTAAATTTTCACCATTAAACATAAATGCTGAAAGCACAATTCCAATAATAATTGCAAAGTTGGTTAAGTAACTAACAGAAACGCCACTAGCTAGTCCATCTAACCCATCGGTTAAATTAACACTATTAGATATTGCAATAAAAACAAAAATACAAAATGGAATTATCCACCAGCCAATGTTTATAACATTGTTTGTAAAAGGAATAACTATTTCGCCGCCAATATTTGTGTCTAAATAACAAAAAACAGAAACTATTACTGCAACACCAACTTGTCCAATAACTTTTTGATAAGGTTTTAGCCCTTCGTTATGATTATATTTTATTTTTATATAATCATCTAAAAAACCTACTAAACCAAAACCCACAAAACAACACAAACATATTAAGCTATATTTAACATATTCGTAATTTGCAAACATTAAAAAAGTTGCAAGCACTCCAAATAAAAACATTAATCCACCCATTGTTGGAGTTCCGCTTTTACTTTGGTGCGATTTAACATAGTTTAATATTGGTTGATTTGCTTTTAATCTTTTAACAAACTTAAAAACAATTGGTGCAAACAATAAAGTTATAAAAAACGCCACAAAAACACAAATAATAGTAAGTTGAATAGTATTTTGCATAGTATTAATTCCTTTTATTTGCTTTAACTAAATTATTCTTCTTTTGTTTTTAAAAAATCAACAACCACTTGCTTTTCGTTATATGGTTCATACACGCCGTTTATTAACTGAGTTGTTTCATTACCCTTGCCAAGCAAAAGCAAAACATCATTTTCTTTTAACAAATTTATTGCAAATTTCACAGCATCACTTCTGTTTTCAATTGTTGTAACGTTATTATACTTTTTCAAAACATCTTTTAAATCAGTTAAAAACTCACTAAACTTAACAAAGTTTGGGTTATCACAAGTGAAAACAACATAATCAGAACTAGCGCAAGCGATTTCCAACATATCCTTTCTTTTTTTAGCATTTGAATAACCAACACATCCAAACAAAGTTATAACATTGTTAGTTTGATTTTTGTTAATTGCACTAACAATTTGTTTAATACCATCTGGAGTGTGAGCATAATCAATAATGATTTTATTGTTTTTAAAATTAATAACTTCTTGACGACCTAAAACATTAATATTTTTTAATCCATCAATTATGTAATTATTGCTAATTTTTAAATGTTTTAAAACAGCAATTGCAGATAGAATATTATAAACATTATATTTGCCGAACAAATTTGAATTAATTTCAAAAATATCATCAAAACTATTAACAACAAATTTTAAGCCGTTGCTATTTGAATATATGTTTATTGCAAAAGTATCGCTTGGGTTATATATTCCAAACAATGAGTATTTAACATTTATTTTGTTAATTTTACTTAAACAATTTTCACAATCTGCGTTTATCACAGCATAATCACAATAACTTCTATCAATAACTTTAAATTTAGTGTTTATGTAATTATTCATATCTCCAAAAAAGTCTAAGTGCTCTTCTGTTATATTTGTTAAAACAATTGTGTTAAATTTAATGCCGTCAATTTTGTTTAAATATATTGCGTGAGCACTAATTTCCATAACAACAACTTTAACTTTCATTTTTAACATTTTATAAAACAATTTGTGCAATTCAATTGGGTCTGGTGTTGTTAAATTGCTGTTTAATTTAACATCACCAACCATTGTTCCATTTGTTCCAATCACTCCGCATTTTATGTTTGCTTTATCTAGAACACTTTTAATAACATAAGTTGTTGTTGTTTTGCCGTTTGTTCCTGTTATTCCAATAATTTTTAATTTATCACACGCATTGTAATAATAAGCTTTAGCACATTCTGCCATAAACTTTCTAACATCTTTAACCACAATTTGTTGAACATCAATTTTTAACTTTTTTTCAGAGACAACAACAACTGCTCCGTTTTTTATTGCATCAACAACATAATCTTCGCCATTAACAACAAACCCATTAATGCAAAAAAACAAACTATTTTTTTTGCAATTTTTACTGTTTAATTCCAAACTTGAAATATTTGTGTTTAAGTTCACATTCACTAATTCTTTGAATTTTAAATTTTTTAATAGCCTTTCTAATTTCATAAAGCACCTTTTTTATGTTGTTAAAACAACAATTCCATTTTTATATAACATTGTTCCAGGTGGTGGAGTTTGTGCAACAACAATTCCGCCCTCTCCTTGTATTTCATATTGCAAACCAAGTTGAACAAGTGTTGAGCAAGCTTCTGTTAAACTAACACCAACCAAATTTGGCATTTCAATATTTTTTTCCATCCTTTTTAAATCTTCTTCCAAATTTTGAGGTTGTGCGTTTGTGTATTTAATAATATCTTGAAAAATCAATTTTGCATATGGAGTTGCAACAACGCTTCCATAATAACTTCCAGCACTTGGTTCATCCGCAATTATCATAACAACATATTCTGGTTTATTTGCTGGATACGCACCAATAAAAGATGCAATATATTTTCCACTAATTTTTCCGTTTTCATATTTTTGTGTTGTTCCTGTTTTCCCACTAACTCTGTAACCAGGAATAAATGCTTCAATAGCATTGCTTTTAACAACAACAGCTTCCATCATTTCTCTTATTTTTGCACTAGTTTGTTCGCTTATTGTTTTATTAATAACTGTTGGATTGTTTTCATAAACAACATTTCCATTAACATCCTTTATGTTTTTTACAAAATATGGTTTAAACAAATTTCCACCATTTAAAACACTACAAATTGCATTAATTTCTTGAAGTGGCGTAACGGCAACAGCCTGCCCGAATCCCATTCTTGCAAGGTCAACTTTTTTAACACTTTCCTTATTCATTAAAATGCCGGAACTTTCTCCCATAAAGTCAACACCAAGTTTGTTTCCTAATCCATATTTATTAAAATATTCATACATTTTGTCTGTGCCTAATCTTAACGCCAAATCAACAAAAACGCTGTTGCAACTGTTGCATAAGCCTTCTGTCATTGTTTGGCTTCCGTGGCCAATTAATTTCCAACACTTAATCTTTTCGCCATCAACAATTCTATAACCAGGGTCATAAAACCTTTCATCTGGTGTTGTTACTTTTTCTTCCAACGCAGTTGCTGTTGTTAAAACTTTAAAAGTACTTCCTGGTTCATAAACATCAACAATGCTTAAATTTTTAACAGTTTGCATAAGTTCTGTAACGTTATCTCTTGGCGGAGAATTTAAATCAAAACTTGGTTTGCTTGCCATTGCCAAAATTTCTCCTGTGTTAGGATTCATAACAACAGCAGTTGCAGTTTTAGGTTTCTGCTCTTCACACAAAATTTTTAAAGCATTTTCTGCACTCTTTTGAATGTTAACATCAATAGTTAAAGTTATATCACATCCTGGAACACTTGGAATATAATCACTTAAAGTGTTATCAACTTTAACACCATTAACATCACTAAATTCTGTAGCGTAACCATCAATGCCTTTTAAGTATTTGTTATAATATGCTTCAATTCCTGCTTGCCCCATATTATCAATTGTTGTAAAACCTAAAACTTGTGTTAATAAATCTCCATATGGGTAATATCTTTTGTTATTTTCACTAAGTAAAATTCCTTCTACATTTTCCTTAATTATCACATTTGCAGTTGTTGGTTCAACTTGCATTTTAATTAAACTTTCACTAACCAGTTTATTAGTTGCTTTGTTAAACACATCGTCATAATCTAAGTTTAAATTTTTGCTTAACACTTCTGCCACTTTTGTTGGGCTTTTAACCATACTTGGTCTAACATAAACATCGTATGTTGTAACACTTTCAGCAAGCGATGCTCCATTTGTGTCATAAATTGTTCCACGTTTTGCTTTTAATGGCAAATCTCTTAGCCATTGTTCAACCGCTTTTTTTTGCAACCACTCACTTGAAATTATTTGCACATAAAATAATCTTGTTAATAAAGCAAAAAAAACAAAGGCCACAAATAATAAAACTGAAAGTAACCTTTTATGTAATGAGTTTATGGAATTATTAAGCATAAAAAAACACCTCCAAAAAATTATATAATTTTTCTTCGGTGTTTATTCTTATTTAAATAAATTCGACAAAAAGTTACAAAGCGCATCAAACCAATTGCTTTCAACACTTAAGTTTTCAACTTGTTGTTTATTGATTAAATCAATAATAACTTTATTGTTTTCATCAATAGGTGCGAATTCATCTTTAACTTTATCAACAACAGAATCTTGTAATTGTGAGTTTTCAGTTATTAAATTTTCTAATTCTGCTGATTTTGTTATTTCTTGTGCTTGTAATAAACTTATGCTACTATTCATATTTTTTATTACAAAAATATTGTAAATTGCTAAAAACATTAACATAATTGTTGTTATTATTGCACAAGCCAAATACACTTTAACTTTTAAAGATGTTTTTGCCATAACAGCAGTTTTAGTTTCTTCAACATTTGCAGAAATAGTGTTTGAGTTATTAAAAGTTATGGAATCAAATTCATTATACAAATTTTCTAACTTTTTGCTTGTTTCAGTTGCACTATTAGTGTAAGTGTTGTCAAACTTTTCTAATTGCTTCATAACTGAAGAACTATCATTGTCAACTTTGCTTTCTGTTTCAGTTAACATAATTTTTTTCAAGCCAGCCATAACATAACCCTCCTTTATATTTTTTCCACAATTCTAACTTTTGCGCTAGTGCTTCGTTTATTAATTTTTTGTTCATCGTTGCTTGCAACAATTGGTTTTTTGTTAACCAACAACACACTTTTTTTGTGATTGCAAACGCAAACAGGAACACTTTTATCACAAATACAATCTGTATTTAATTCTTTAAAAACATTTTTAACAATTCTATCTTCCAAACTATGGAATGTTATTATAACTAATCTGCCTTTGGAATTTAAACTTTCTGCCATATCTTTAATAACGCAATCTAAATTATTTAATTCGCCATTAACTTCAATTCTTATAGCCTGAAAAGTTTTTTTGCAAACACTTCCCTTTGTTTGAAACTTTTTTGGAATTGCATTTTCAATAATATCAACCAATTCTTTAGTTGTTTTAATTGGTTGAATTTTTCTTTTTGCAACAATTGCTCGTGCAATTATTTTTGCAAAACTATCTTCACCATAAGTGTAAATTATTCTTCTTAATTCTTCTTCAGAGTAATTGTTAACAACATCATAAGCACAAAATTCTTGAGATTTATCCATACGCATATCAAGTGCACCATCAAATCTGTATGAAAAACCTCTTTCTGGTGTATCTATTTGATAACTGCTAACACCTAAATCTAATAATACTCCATCAACTTTTTCAATGTTTAAATTGCTTAAAATGTTTTTGTATTTTTTAAAATCTGAATTAACAAAAATAACTTTGTCGGAATATTCTTTAAATTTTTCTTTGCAATGGTTAATTGCATCAACATCTTTATCTATTGCAATTAACTTGCCACTTTTTAATTTTTTTAGAATTTCCAAACTGTGTCCGCCACCTCCCAACGTGCCGTCCACATAAATTCCGTTAGATTTTATGTTTAAACCATCTAAACATTCATTTAACATAACAGGAATATGATTAAATTCTTTAATTAAAATGTTTTCCATTATACATTAAACAGCTCAAAATCTTTAACTAAATCATCAAAGTTCTGATTGTCCCCCATATAATTATTCCATTTTTCTTCACTCCAAATTTCAATTCTTTTGCCTGCACCAACTAAAACAATGTTTTTACTAATGTTTGCAAAATCTTTTAAAGAGTTTGGAAGAACAAACCTACCTTGACTATCTTCTTCAACTTCATAAGTTGAACTTAATAATGCACGAATAGGTTTTTGTGCAGAAGTATTAAAAGTTGGAACACTAGATAGTTTTTCTAAAAACTCAGTTTCAAAATAAGATTTGTTAAAAACAAACAAGCAACCATTTGTTCCTTTTGTTATAACATAGTCTTTTTCCAAACCACGTTTTAACTTGGCAGATATTCTCATACGACATTTTTCATCTAGTGTATGTTTATATTCACCAAAAAACATCCTTTCCACCTCCTACTTCGTTGACACCATTATACTACAAAAATTAACCACTTCCAACCACTTTTAACCATTTTAAAAAATTTTTATACATATTTTTTATAAAAATAACCACTAAAATTTGGTTTTAAAACTATGCAAAAAACAAAAAAATGGCTAAAATTAGCCATTTTAATTTAAAAAAGTGTATTTTTTGCAAAATTTTAATAAAAATTAAATAATTTCAACTAATTTATTATTCACTAAATCACAACTAGTTAAAAAATATTTTATATTATTTTTTTCAACAACAAGCTTTTGCTTTTTATCGTAGCTGTGCAAATGCCCGAATACGCAAAAATTAACATTATATTTTTCTAATAAATTTGTAAAATCACTATCCTCATTTTTGCTATTAAAAGGTGGATAATGCATAAGAGCCACAACAATATCTCCGTCTTGTTTTAACTTTTGCATATTTTGCAAACTTAATTCAAGCCTTAACAATTCTCTTTTATAAATTTTTTCGTCATTTTCTGTTTTGTGTTTTCCATTTTCAGGAACAGTCCAGCCCCTACTGCCACAAAAAACGCAATTACCAATTCTTAATGCATCATTTTGTATTGCGTACATTTTTTCTGGCATAGCACGTCTTAAAACAGAAACACTGTTCCACCAATAATCGTGGTTTCCTCTAAGTATTATTTTATTACCTTTTAAATTTGCAATATATTGTAAATCTGGCAAAGCCTCTTCAAACTTCATAGCCCAAGAAATATCACCAGGTATTAAAACAACATCATTTTCATCAACTTTTTTGTTCCAATCTTTTTCAATAATTTCTAAATAATTATCCCACACAGGCCCAAAAATGTTCATTGGTTTGCTGTTGTTAATGCTTAAATGCAAATCACTTATGCTAAATATTTTCATAACATCACCTAAAACTATTATATCATAAGCAAAAACTTTTTCAAAATTAAACTTAACTTGCAACAAAAAATAGTAGCAAAAAGCTACTATTTTTTTAATTTGTTGTTGAAGGATAAAGTGGTAATTCAAAGAAACCACTGCAAACATCTTGTGTGTATTCTTGACAAGGTGGAATTGGGCAATAACCGTAAGATGGAACTAATAATTCAACATTAACTAAAACACGTAGAATTATTGTTAAACAACAGTCTATGCTAAAAACATTATCACCAACGTATCTTCCATCTGGCACAACACAATTTGCAAACGCCTCTATTTTATAAGGCACGATGGATGGTTGAGGAACATATAAAACAACATCTTCACTAACTGTCATTGTAACAGTTGTTGTTCCCGGTGTACCATTGCTATCTGTGTAAGAAATTTCAACCGGTATTTGAATATCACCTGTTACTCTTGCAAAGCAAGGTTTATCTTCAAAACGATCAACAACTAAATTTGTTAATTCAACATTTTCTGCAACACATTTTGCACTAACAAATGTTAATGGGTCTGATGGGCTTGCAGGGTTGAAAGTTGTTGCAGTTAATTGCATGTTGCTTTCTGTTATTTGTTTCATGCATGCATCAAAAACTTTGTTTGTTTGAATGCAAACTCTTTCGCACAAACCATTAATTGGGCTTCCGTTTATTGTTCCAGGACAAATTCCTTGTTTCCTTCCTGAATAAAATGACATATGTATCTTACCTCCTAATTAATTAGCCTGTATATTTTATTTTATGTTTAATGGTTATGCGATGTTACTAAAAAACAAAAAAATTAGTGGCGAAATACCACTAATTATTAATAAATTGTTCCACTTTGGCTAAAACTTCTTCTTTTCCAAAGCCTGTTTCATTACTTACTCCAATAATATTGCCAACACCAACGTTCAAACTATTAGCAATTTTTAAAAGTGCTGGCTTTATTTTAGATTTTGCAAATTTATCACATTTTGTTGCAATAATAACAAACGGAATATTGTAATAAACTAAAAAATCAATCATTTGCTTATCATTTTCTGTTGGTTCAATTCTTGAATCAACTAAAACAAAAACACATTTTAAATTATTGTTTTTAATTAAATAAGGTTCAATTAAACTTTGCCAACCAAACGCTTCTTGCTTACTTGCTTTTGCAAAGCCATAACCAGGCAAATCAACAAAATAAAAACTATCATTAATTATAAAATAATTAATAAGTCTTGTTCTGCCCGGCAAACTGCTTGTTTTTGCAAGTTTTTTATTATTAACAAGCATATTTAGCAAACTGCTTTTGCCAACATTACTTCTGCCAACAAAAGCAATTTCTCCTTTGCCATCATTTAAAAACTTTGATGGATTTGCAACACTTGTTACAAAAGCACTTTTAGTAATTTTCATTTGAACTCCTATTTAACAAACTAAATTTTCATTTGCATCTTTTTTAACTTCTTTAATTTTATTATTTTCTTCTTTGTTTTCAACTTTTGTTTTTAAATTTTTTCTAATTAACTTTGGTGATTTTTTGTTTAATATAAAATCTTCATCAATAATAACTTTTTCTATTGTGTTATCACTAGGAATTAAAAACATTAAATCAAGCATAGCATCTTCTAAAATTGTTCTTATACCTCTTGCACCTGTTTTAAGCTCAATAGCTTTTTTGGCTATTGCACTAATTGCACTTTCTTCAAACTCTAAATCAACACCATCAATTTTAAACAATTCTTTATATTGTTTTGAAATTGCATTTTTAGGTTCAACCAAAATGTTAATTAAAGCTTTTTCATCTAAATCATCTAATCCAACAACAATTGGCAATCTTCCAACAAATTCTGGTATTAAACCAAATTTAATTAAGTCTTGTGGTTGAATTTTTGAAATTAAGTTAGAGTTATCTTTTTCATCACTATCATTATCAGAGAATCCTAAAACAGATTTTTTTGTTCTAGATTTAATAATTTTATCTAATCCAACAAAAGCTCCGCCACAAATAAACAAAATATTAGAAGTATCAATTTGAATACATTCTTGTTGTGGATGTTTACGTCCGCCTTGTGGTGGAACAGATGCAATTGTGCTTTCAATAATTTTTAAAAGTGCTTGTTGAACACCCTCTCCACTAACATCACGAGTTATGCTAACATTTTCACTCTTTTTTGTTATTTTATCAATTTCATCAATATAAATAATTCCACGTTCTGCTTTTTTAATATCGTAATTTGCATTTTGAATAAGTTTTAATAATATATTTTCAACGTCTTCACCAACATAACCTGCTTCTGTTAATGTTGTTGCATCTGCTTGAGCAAAAGGAACATTTAAAATTTTTGCCAGAGTTTTTGCAAGCAATGTTTTTCCTGTTCCTGTTGGTCCAATCATTAAAACGTTGCTTTTATCAATATCAATAGTATTAGAATCTTTTTTGAAACTTGCATCAATATTATAATTAATGCGTTTGTAATGATTATAAACTGCAACAGATAAAACTCTTTTTGCTTCATCTTGACCAATGATATAATCATCCAAAAGTTTTTTAAGTTCTTGCGGTGTTTTTAAATTAATTTTATCGCTATTTTTTTTCATAAGTTCTTCACGCAAAATTTCTTCACAAACTTTAACACAATCTCCACAAATAAAACTTGTTCCGTCTGGACTAGAAATTAAACGCTCAACATCAAATGAACTTTTTCCACAAAAAGAACAAAACATATTATTTTGTTTATTATCCATACACGCTCCATTATTTTTTCTTTACAATAACTTTATCAACAAGGCCATACTCTTTTGCTTCTTTAGCATCCATATAATAATCTCTATCTGAATCTGCTAAAACTTGTTTATAATCTTTTCCGCTGTTTTCAGCAATTATGCTAATCAAATTTTGTTTTGTTTTTGATATATGTTTTGCAACAATTTCAATATCTGTTGCTTGTCCTTGTGCTCCGCCCAAAGGTTGGTGAATCATAACTTCACTATTTGGCAAGCAATAACGTTTTCCTTTAGTTCCACTAGATAACAAAACTGCTCCCATACTTGCAGCCATTCCAACACAGATTGTTGAAACATCGCATTTAACATAATTCATTGTATCATAAATTGCCATACCTGCAGTTACGCTTCCACCTGGGCTGTTAATATAAATGCAAATATCTTTTTCAGGGTCTTTGCCTTCCAAATATAATAGTTGCGCAACAACAGTGTTTGCAACAGCATCATTAATTTCTCCTGTTATAAAAATAATTCTGTCTTCTAAAAGTCTTGAATATATATCGTAACTTCTTTCACCTTCAGAAGTTTTATCTACTACCATAGGTACTAACATAATATTTCCTCCTAACAATTATTCAATATTATATCACAAATAATAACAAAACATAATAATAAAAATTTAAAAATATTGCCTTTTATAAATTTTATTACAATTTTCATATTTAATATTTAAAATTTACTAAAATTTTAAAAAAACTAGAGGGTTATCTCTAGTTTTTTATTACTTATTGCTTTCTAATAAGAAGTTAATTAATTTGTTCATTAAAATATCATTTTTAATGTAGTTAATTCTTTCTTCTTTTAAAGTTGCTTTAAAGTCTTTAACAGATTTGTTTGTTCTATCTGCCATTTCTTTAATTTTTGCGTTAAAGTCATCTTCTGTTACATCAATTTTTTCTTTGTTCATAATTTCTTGTAAAGCTAAACGAATTTTAACACTCTTTAAAGCATCTTTCTTTCTGTCTTCTCTAATTTTTTCAACAGTTGTGTTTAAGTAGTTTGCATAAGCTTGCAAATTTAAACCTTGATACATTAAACGATATTCTAAATCTTGCATCATATGGTTAAGTTCATGTTCAACCATGCAATCAGGAACTTCAACTTCCATATTATCAACAATTTTATCTAAAATTTTATTTTCAGCTTCAATTTTAGCATTTTCTTCTGCATGATGTTCTAAGTGCTTTTTAATATCATTTTTATATTCTTCTAATGTTTCAAAGTTAGAAACATTGCTTGCTAGTTCATCATCAATTTCTGGTAATATTTTTTCTTTAATAGCGTTAACTGTAACTTCAAATTTTGCAGGTTTTCCTTTTAAAGTTTCTTCGTGGTAATCTGCTGGGAATGTTACTAAAACATCTTTTTTCTCACCATTTTTCATACCAACAATTTGGTCTTCAAAAGTATCTATAAAGCTTTTTGAACCAAGCTCTAAATCATAACCTTCACTTGTTCCACCTGGGAATTGAACACCATCAACAAAACCAGCAAAGTTAATGTTAACAATGTTGCCTAATTTTGCTTGTTCGCCTTCTTTAACTTCAACAAGTCTTGCATTTTGTTGTTGAACCATTTTTAATTCTTCTTCAACTTCTTTATCTGTTACTTTTTTTGGTTTAACAGAAATGTTTAATCCTGTGTATGCACCCAACTTAACTTCTGGTTTAACAGTTACAATTGCTTCAAGTGTAACACCTTTTTCATCAATGTTTTTAACATCCAAACTTGGAGCGTCAACAGGTTCTAAACTTTTTTCTTTATTTAAAATTTCTGTGTAGTATGTTGAAAAAGCGTTGTTTAAAGCATCTTCAAAAAAGATTCCTGCACCATACATTTTTTCAATAACTTTTCTTGGAGCTTTGCCTTTTCTGAAACCTTCAACGTTATATTTACCCTTGTTTTGATTGTATGCAAGTTCAACTTCTGCATTCCATTCTTCACTTGTAATATCAATGTTAATTACAACTTGATTTTTATCTTTTTTAGTAATTTTATATTTCATAAATTCTCCTTCACTTAAGCAAATTTATTCTTGCTTGTTTAGTATATCACAATTTTTTCTAGTATTCAATTAAATAAGCCGTGATTTTGAAAATAAAAAAAGCACAATAATGTGCTTTATGCCATACTTATAATTCCATAGTAAAACAAAACTAATGCAAACGCAATAAAAGTTACAGCGCAAACTATGCAATCAGTTTTTCTTAATGCTCTAGAAGTTTTTTCTTGATTTAATTCTTTTTTATCTAATGGAACATAATCTTCAACTTTATTTTCACTAATATTTTTGCTTTTTATTATGAACCCAGCAGCAATATCAGCACAAAAAGCTGAAAATATAAGTAAACCCACGCTAGAACAAATTTTGTTTAAGTTACCAAATAAAAACATAATTATTGATAAAACTAACAAAATAATTCCAGCAATAACAACTTTGCTTTTAAAAAATTCTTTCATATTAAATAACATAGGAAACAACAATTAAAACCACACTAACAATCCACACAATTAGAAACACAATACTTCTTTTGCTTCTTGCATAAAAAAATCCGTATATAGCAAGCATTGTGTACGCAATAATTTGTGCAACCAATTCAAGAGCAACACCAACTTGATTGTCTGCTCCTAAAATGCCTTTAACTATTAATGCAACTCCAATAAAAACAATTGCAACAAAAGCAATAAAGTTTAAAAATGATTTAAAATTAATTTTTCCCATAACTCCCCTTTCCTTTTTTGTTATATTACATATAAAACAAAATCACAAATATCGCAAGCAAAATTTAAACTTCTTTTAAAGAATTTAAAACTTTTTTAAAATAATCTGGTAAATCAACAACAAAAGTTAATTCTTTGTTATCTTTTGGCCTTTTTAAAACAAGTTTATATGCGTGCAATAATTGTCCATTTAATGCAAATTTGCATTTATTATTATTGTATAATTTATCTCCAACAATTGGATGATGCATAAAGCTTGAATGAACTCTAATTTGATGAGTTCTACCTGTTTTTAATTCAAATTCAACCAAAGAATATCCGTTATAATATTTAACTGTTTTATAAATTGTGTGTGCAAGTTTTCCTTCTTTTTCAGAAACAACTGCTTTTTTTAATCTATTCTTTTTATCTCTTCCAATATAGTTAATAATTTCACCGCAATCTGGTTTTATTGTTCCTTCAACAAGTGCTAAGTAATACCTTTTGCAAGTTTTTTCTTGAATTTGTTTGCTTAAATTAACATGTGCAGAATCATTTTTAGCAATAACTAAAAGACCACTTGTTTCTTTATCTAACCTGTGAACAATGCCTGGCCTTATAACGCCATTAATTCCACTTAAGTTTTTTATGTTAAATAAAAGTGCATTAACCAAAGTGTGTTCATAATTTCCAACAGCAGGATGCACAACCATTCCCTGCGGTTTGTTAATGACCGCAAAATCATCATCTTCATACACAATATCAAGTTTAATATCTTCTGCTTTCATAGTGGAACTAATTGGCTTACTTTCTTCAACTGTAACACAATCGTTTAATCTTAAATTAAAACCTGCCTTAACACTTTTGCCGTTAACTAAAATTTTTTTATTTTCTATTAATGTTTTAATATGAGAGCGTGTGCTATCTGTTAATATTGAACTAACAAAAATATCTAACCTAACTCCAACATTAGTTTCATCAACGCAAAACTCTTTAATATTTTTTTCCATTTAGTAAACTAAAAATTCCTTTTTATTCTTTTTTATTTTTGTTATTTTTATTATTTTCCATTTCAACTTCTTCATTATTACTGCTTTTAACATTTTTGTTTAAATCTTTTTCAGTATCATTTTTTTCTACATTTTCAACAACATTGCTATTTTCAATTTTTATGTTGTTATTACTGTTTGAATTTACAAAAAATTTAAAAGCCTGCTTTTCTTTTGATAAATAAAAAATTATATAAATTGCATATAAAATTGCACCAATTGTTAAAAACATATCTGCAACGTTAAATATTGGAAAATTCATAAAATCTAATTTAATAAAATCTCGAACATAACCAAAAATCATTCTATCAACTAAATTCCCAATTGCCCCTGCAATAATCATTGAAGAACCTGCAACAAACCAGCCATTTAATGAGTTTGCATAGTAGTCTGCAAATATTATAACCAATATAAAAATTGTTGTTAAAACAATTAAAAAAGTTGTTGAATTAGAAAAAATGCTAAAAGCCGCACCTGTGTTTTGAACATAAACAAAACTAAAAATATTTGGCACTGCACTAATTTCAAACTCATCATTTGTTTTATACAAATTTTGAAAATAACTTTTAGTTAACATATCAAAAACTATAACCGCTGTTATAATAAAAATTTTTATTAATATTGCCTTATAGTTTAACGAATTTTTCTTATAAACATCAATTTTCATAGCTTAATTTTACAACACTTTAAAAAAATAACCAACTTAATTTAAGTTTTTGGTTATTTTTTATGTTTTATTTGTTTTTAATTATTAAATAATTACAAAATTTTTAATTATAAGCAAAAATTATAATAATTATTAACACATTTACAATGCAAATATTTTAATAAATAATTAATATTACTTTCGTTTAAAATTTTATTTATAATATTTTCAATATCGTTTGTTGTTTTAATTAATAAATTTTTGCAATTTAAAACAAACGAACTTCCACTGTTAATGCTTTTTAGTTCTTCTAAACTTGATAACATATTACCTTTATAATTATTAAGTTCATTGCTAACAAATGTTGCTGTTACTTCGCTTTTATCAAATTTAATGGATAAGTTATATATTTCATCAATAACTTTAACCACATAATTTATTGAATTATTAACACTTTCAATTTGTTCTTTAGTGCAATCTTTTAAGTTTGTTTTAATTGAATTTGTTGAAATTGTTTTAACACTTAAATCATATTTTGTTGTGTTTAAATTTTCCATAACATTATTTGCATCGTTTGTAGAATTATAAATAAAAGCAACAACATTATAATTATTGTTAAGTTTCCACAAATATCCTGCACCACCTTGTGCAATAACGCCCTGTGAACTTTGTTCTGCAACTAACAAATCATCAAATTCACCAAAAGATAAAGCATAATAATTTTTGCTTGAAATGTTAACGTCATATTTAACAAAAAAAACAAAATTATCATAACCTAACAAACTTGCAACATTAACAAATAAAATAAAACCGCCACCAACAAAAATTGCAAGTAGAAATATAAATTTAAAAAATTTTAGTTTTTTGTTTTCTCTTTTTTTTATTAATTTGCAACCATCACCATACATAATTTTTTTTGACATAGTTTATTGTATTCCTTAAATTTTGAAATTTATAATTTATATAGTTATATTTTTTTTAATGTTTAAAAATGCTTATTTCTGAACTCATTTTTTTAAAATCTTACACATAAAAATAATATAATAATAACTTTTAAGGAGAAAAACATGAACATTACCCCACTATTTGATAACGTTGTTTTAAAAATTGAAAACGCAAACGAATTAGATTCTGGAATTATAATTCCAACTAACAAAAATGAAAAACCATATATGGCAAAAGTTGTTGCAATTGGAACAGGCGGAACAATTGATGGAGAAAAAATTGAATTTAAAGTTAAACCAAACGATAAAGTTATTTTTAACAAATATGCAACAACACAATTTGTGTTTAACAATGAAACTTTTTATTTAATTAAGCAAATTGATATTTTAGCAATTATTAACTAAGGAGAAAATTATGAACAAAGAAATATTAAATGGTTTTAAAGCAATCGAAAAATTAGCAAAAGGTTCAAATAAACTTGCAAACGCAGTTAAAATAACACTTGGTCCAAAAGGCCGAAATGTTGTTTTGGAAAGAAAATATTCTTCCCCACTAATTACTAACGATGGTGTAACAATTGCAAAAGAAATAAATTTTGAAGATTCCTTTGAAAATATGGGTGCAGAATTAATTAAAGAAGCAAGCATTAAAACAAACGATATTGCTGGCGATGGAACAACAACAGCATGTGTTTTAGCAAACACAATAATTCAAGAAGGCTTAAAAAGTTATTCTGCTGGGATTAACCCATTAGAAATAAAAAATGGTATTGAAATTGCAAAAAATATTGTTTTAGAAGAACTAAACAAACTTGCAACACCAATAACAACAAACAAAGAAATTTTTCAAATTGCAAGCATAAGCGCTGGCAATGAAGAAATTGGAAAACTTATTGCAGAAGGCTTTGAAAAAGTTGGCAAAAACGGAGTTATTTCTGTTGAAGAAGGCAAAAGTTTTAAAACAACATTAAAAATTGTTGAAGGTTTGCAATTTGATAGAGGTTATCTTTCTCCCTATATGGCAAACACAGATTCTTTAACTGCAGAATTTGATAATGCTTATGTTTTACTTTATCAAAATAAAATTAACAACATTAACGATATTATTAACATTTTGGAATTTGTATCAAAAAACCACAAACCATTGTTAATTATTTGTGACGATATGGAAAACGATGTTTTAGCAACACTTGTTTTAAATAAACTTAGAGGAAATTTAAATGTTGTTGCAGTTAAGTCCCCTGCTTTTGCAGATAAACGTGAAGCAATAATGGAAGATATTGCAACACTTTGCGGAGGTGAAGTTTATTCACCACTAAACATTGCAAGTTTTAATAATTTAAAAGAAAGCATTTTAGGAGAAGCTTCAAAAATAAAAGTTACAAAAGATTATTGCTTAATTAAAAACGGCAAAGGAAATAAAGATAAAATTATTCAAAGAATTGAACTAATAAAAAAACAAATTGAACTTTGTGATAACGATTTTGATAAAACAAGTTTGCAAGAAAGACTTTCAAAACTTAATGGCGGAATTGCCGTTATTGAAGTTGGAAGCGCAACAGATGCAGAAATGCAAGAAAAAAAATTAAGAATTGAAGACGCAATTAGTGCAACAAAAAGTGCTGTTGAAGAAGGTATTGTTGCTGGAGGTGGTGTTGCCTTAATTAATTGCTATAAAAAATTAAAAGAAGAAATTAAAAACTTAAACGCAGACGAAATTATTGGTGCAAATATTGTTTTAAAAGCACTAACCTCTCCTATTATTCAAATTGCAGAAAATGCTGGTGTTTCAGGCGAAGTTATTATTAACAACATTGTTTTAAGCAACAAAACAAATTATGGTTATAACGCTAAAAATAACGAATATGTTGATATGTTTAAGTGCGGAATAATTGACCCAACAAAAGTAACTAAAACCGCATTAATAAGTGCGTGCAGTGTTGCTTCAACTATGTTAACAACAGGTTGCGCAATTGCAGAAAGCAAAGAAATTGAAGAAAAAAAATAAAGAAGTGAGAAATCACTTCTTTTATTTTTATACACAATTATGAATAATTATTTATATAAACTTATCCATTAAAAATTCATTCCATGGGAATATATCGCAGTTTGGAGCAACTTTGAATACCATTGAAGTTTTTGTTGTTGGATGAATAAAATTAATTTGATAAGCCCAAAGAGCCAAGTTGCACTTAATTGCATTTTGTTTGTTACCATACTTTGCATCGCCAACAATTGAGTTGCCAATGTTTTTTAATTGAACACGTATTTGATGACTTCTTCCTGTGAACAAATCAACGTTTAGTAAAGATAAATTGTTTTTGCAATCTAAAACAGAATATTCTAATTCTGCTTTTTTAGCTCCAAACACACTTTCAGGAACAATTTCAACAATATTATCTCTTGTGTTCTTTTTTAAATAGTTAATTAAATGGTCTTTTGAATTTTTTAGTTTTCCGTTAACAACTGCAAAATATTTTTTCTTAAAAGTTCCATCTTTAATTTGCTCAGAAAGTCTTGTTGCAGCTTTGCTTGTTTTTGCAAAACCATAACACCACCTGTTGGTCTATCTAATCTATGCACTAAACCAACATAAGCATTGCCTGGTTTGTTATATTTTTCTTTTAAATATTCTTCAACCATATCAACCATACATTTATCACAACTTTCATCTTTTTGAGTTGGGATGTTTTGCGGTTTAATAACAACTAAAATATGGTTATCTTCATAAATAACGTTTAACATATTAGTCCTCTTTTTTTAATGACTTTAATGCAATTTCAACATCATAATCAGAAACCTTAACAGTTCTAACAATATCTGCTTTAAAATCTCCATCGTTAATTTTTTCTGCTAAAATTTCTTGTTTAATTTTGTTTAAGTTTTCGTTAATAACTTTCATAATTCTATCTGAATTTGAAGAAACATTAATTAAAACTCTTGCGTCAATATCAAAGTTTGCTTCTTTTCTTAAAATTTGAGCATTTCTAATTAATTCTCTTAGCATACCCTCATTAACAAGTTCTTCTGTTAATGTTGTGTCTAAAACAACTGTCATTCCGTTTTCTGTTTCCATAATGAATTCAGATTTTGGTTTAGAGTTTTTAACAAATAAATCTTTATCAAACTCTTCAAAACCATTAACTTTAACTTTTCCGCAATCGAATTGTTTAACATAAGAATTCATTTCTTCATCTGTTGCGTTTTCTAAAGCTTGTTTCATTTTTTGAACATCACCTTTTAAAACACGTCCAGCATTACGGAAATTTAATGTTAAGAAATGGTCGTTGAAATATTCAACATCTGTTGTTAATTCAATTTCTTTAATGTTCAATTCTTCTTCAATTAAAGATTTGTATTGTTTAATTGCGTCAAGTGTGTTTTCGTCTTCATTTATTACATATGCTTTTTTCAAAGGTTGTTTAACTTTTAAATTATTTTCATTTCTTAATTTTAAAGCATTTGCAATAATTGAACGAACAATGTTTGTTTTTTCAATTAAATTATTTTCTGTTACTTTAAATGATGCAATGTTAAATCCAGAAAGCATAACACTTTCAGATGCGCTCTTTTCAACTTCTCTAACTTGATTTTGCCAAATATATTCCATCATAAATGGCATAATTGGAGCCATAACCATACAAACATTTTTGATTGCATATTCCAAACAGAAATAAGCATTTAATTTATCATTATCTTCTTCATTTTTCCAGAATCTTCTTCTGTTAGATCTAATATACCAATTTGAAAGCTCATCAACAAAAGTTTCAAATTCGCTAATTACTCCGCAAGTTTGAACTTGTTCATAATATTCTTTAGCCTTTAATGCAAAAGCATTTGTTCTTTCAATTAACCATTTATCTGTTATTGTTAATGTTTTTTCATCTGGAACATAGCCATCAAGTTTTGGATTATCAATAATTGCATAAGTGTTAAAGAACACAAATACGTTCCAGAAAGATAACAATCTTCTTCTAACTTCATCTGTTGAACTATAACTAAAAATAACATCACTTTGTGGGTTTGTTGAACAGAAAGTGTATCTAATAATATCTGCACCAATGTTATCGTATGCTTCGTTTAATGGAATGTTGTTAGGGCTTGATTTTGATAATTTTTTACCATCTTGAGCAAGCAATGAGCCATATGTTGAAACTTTCTTATAAGGGCTTTTTCCTGTTAAAGCAACACCCATAACAAGCATTGAATAGAACCAAAGTCTTATTTGTTCTTTCATTTCAATAACACATTCTGCTGGATAATTCTTTTCCCAGAATTTTCTATCTTCAAAATATTTGTTAGTGCTAAAAGGAGCAATTCCTGCATCCAACCAGCAGTCACCAACATCCTTTATTCTTTCAACTTCTTTTCCGCATTTTGGGCATTTAATTTTTATTTCATCAATATATGGTCTGTGCAAATGTGGTAATTTATCAACTGCTTCTGGGTTAACTGCTTTTTGTTTTAATTCTTCAATACTTCCAACAACAGTTATCTCTCCGCAATCTGGACAAACATAAATTGGTAAAGGCAAGCCATAATATCTTTTTCTTGAAATTGACCAGTCGCCCATGTTTGTTAACCAATCAACCATTCTTTTTTCATAGAAAGCTGGTTGCCATTCAACTTTTTTAGCTTCTTCAATTAGTTTTGGTCTTAATTCATCCATAGAAATTGCCCATTCTTTAATTAATCTGAACAATATTGGATTTTTACATCTCCAGCAATGTGGATATCTGTGAGTGTAATCATGGAAATAATATAATTTATTTCTTTTCTTTAATTCATCAAAAATTAAATCTCTTGTTTCATCTAAATTTGCGTCTTTATTAGATAAGAAACCAAAATTATCATAAAATATGCCTGCTTCATCAATTGGGCAAACATTTGGCAAACCAATTCTTTGACCTAATTCAAAGTCTTCTGCACCGCAACCAGGGGCAATGTGAACTGCACCAGAACCTTCTGTTGCATCAACATCTTCCCAAGCAACAATTTTATGTTCAAAGTTTTGCAAAGGCAATTCTTCAAAGCAAGTTTCATAAGTTTTTCCAACCAACTCACTGCCCTTAACAACTTTTTCAACACTAACAATATCATCTTTTAAAACTTTTGTTGCACTTGAACAAACGCAAATTAATTTATCATCGCTTTTAACTTTGCACAAAGAATATTCTAATTCTGGATTAACTGCAATTGCAACGTTTGATGATAGTGTCCAAGGAGTTGTTGTCCAAACAAGCATTTTAAAATTTTCATTCTTAACAGGTAGTTTAAAAAACACTGCTTTACAAGTATCGTTTCTATATGCATCAGCATCACTCATTTCGTGTTCAGATAAACTTGTTCCACAACGAGTGCACCAAGGCATTGGACGATATTTTTGAATTAACCAACCTTTTTCATGGCAAACTTTTAAAAAGTGCCAAATTGCAGTTATGTTTTCATCTGAATTTGTGTAATAAGAATCATCCCAATTCATCCATTGACCTAGTCTAATAGATTGCTCTGTCATTTTGCCAGCGCACTTTCTAACTTTTTCCATACAATATTCAGTAAATTTATCAATACCATAACTTTCAATATCTTTTTTAGAGTTTAAGCCTAAATCTTTTTCTGCATTAACTTCAACCCAAAGTCCTTGAGCATCAAAGCCATTTTGATAATGCATATCATAGCCTGTTATTGCTCTATATTTAATCATTGCATCTTTTAAAGATCTACCAAAAGCATGGTGCAAACCCATAGTGATACCATTTGCAGTTATTGGACCATCCATAGTTGCATAGTACTTGCCTGTTTTTTTGTTTTGTTCTTTTACTTTTTCGAATATGTTATTATTTTCCCAAAACTTTAACATTTCTAATTCGTTTTCAACTAAATTTGGTTTAATGTTTTCTTTTTTCATATTATCTCCTAAACATTTTTTGTTTAATTAGCAACAATTTAAAAAAAACTTGCAAAGTTGTTATAGAACACTTTTGCAAGCTTAAACCACCTATAACAATGTGCCAACACACACGACTCTTATAACGGAGAGTTCACCGCAATCTCTTACTAAAATTTTCTGAGATTGAGCTAAAAGGTGATATTTAATTTGCCTTATTACAAGTTCACACCAACCACTTGCTCTCTGAAAATAATAAACAAATAAACTTGTCCTTTATCATCGCCATATTAAACTAATATAATAATAATTCTTTTAATAAAATTTGTCAACATTTAAGCATTTATATATTAATAAAAAAATAAAACAGAATTAATCTGTTTTATTCAAAATCGTCTAATATTTTATTAACTTCCATAATATCGGCAATAGTAATAATTCCTAATGGTTCTTCAATTAATGTGCCTGTTTTTGTTAAAATAACACACAAAAGTTTTTTGTTTTCAGTAAACATATTTAAAATTCTATCTAAAGTTACATTTTCATCTGCAACAGTATAATAATTTATATTTCTAAATTCACTGCAAACTTCTTCAATTGTTGTGTTTTGCAAATAGTGGCAAATATCAACTTTTTCATATATCTTTTTGCCTAAAATATCGCAAATTTTACTGCTGTTTGCAACACCAATTAGCATATTGTTTTTAAAAATAGGAATATTGCTATACCCACTTTTATAAATGTATTCCATAACATCTTTTAAAGGTACATCTGCCGCAATTGAACTTAAAATTCTTTTGCAAACAGTGTTAATAGCAAGTGGTGGTGTGCAAATTAACCTTTCAATTTTTTCAATTTTTTCAACAACATCATCATGTGGTTCTGCAATAACATAATCGTCATTTTCACTATGCACTATTGCATTTCTTAGTCTTCCATATTCAATTAAATCATCTTCATATTTTTCAACAATAGAATTAACCCTTGCAGTTTTTCTAACTGCTTCTGTATAAGACAAACTAGGTTTAATATTATTTTGAGTTCTAATTGCAACATCAATAGAATTATATGCATTAATAAATCTTCTAGAATTTTTAATATCTTGAGCCATATATATCACCTTAAATAACAAATTAACATAATTAATACTATAATAATTGCGTAATTTTGTAAAGAAAAAACACAATTATAAGTTTTATTTTATTTCAAAATTATTTAAAATAAACAAAATTATGCAATATTATAAAATGGTTATAGTTGCATTTAATAAAAAAATAATATATAATAATAAAGCATACTAGGTGGGGAGCTAGCGGTGTCCTGTAACCCGAAATCCGCTATACGCGGGGCTGAATTACCAACCTAGGTGTGCTTGGTTTGTATATTTTAAAATTTAGCACAGGCGTTGAGTTTAAGGTCTTATGCAATACTTTGCTATGAACCATGTCAGGTTAGGAATAAAGCAGCATTAAGTAGATTTAAGTATGTGCCATAAGGTAGCTTTAAAGGAGTTTGTTGTTACTTTTTAAGTATACGTAACAGCATCGAAGTTGGTTGTATGCTTTTTTTTAAAAACACAAAAGTTGCATAATTTTATGCAACTTTTTTGTACTATTCAAACTTTTAAAATAAGCCTATATTATAATATTTTTTAATTATTAATTAATAAATTAGAAAATAAATAATTATTATTTTCATTTGATTAAAATTCTAATTTCTTGTTTGTATCGTAAACAACTCTTTTTTCTTTATCAATAACTTCCACAGGTTTTTCTCCAACAATAAACAAGTTTTCATCATCAACAAAAACACTTGTTTCTTCTGGAATACAAATTAGTTTATAACCTTCATATACTAACCTTTCAATTCGTTTAATTGTTAACGGAATTTGTTCATCGATTTTTTTATAGTGTGGCAATATTGAATAGCCTTTTAAACAATTAAACCCATTTGTATCTTTCAAACCAACGTTGTTTACATCACAAATACTTTTAATACCTAAACCATCATCTAAACAAGTATCTATTGATTTGGCAAAGATTAAAGCTCCAGCACTTCCACCCATAATAACAGTATCATTTCTTTTCATAAAATTAATTAAATTATTATAAGCTTCTGTTTCTTTTAGCATTTTTAATAATTTATATGTATTTCCACCACCAATAAAAACGCCTTTGCTATTGTTTAATAATTCATCTGTTATATCGTTTGCATTAAGAACTTGTACTATATTTTTTATTCCATATGGTTCAACTTGAGATTTAAACCAATTAATACAGTTTTCTATATTTGAATTATTCCAAGCAAGTGGTATATAAACAACCTTTCCATTACCTACAAGTTTTGAAAATAGTTGTAAACTTTCTTTAATTTGCTCATCACTACCGCCACCATTTAAAATTAATTTCATTTCATACTCCTAACATTAAAATATTATTATTAAAATGTAATATAATAAAAAATTAAAAAAAATCAAAATCAAATTACTTTATATTTATTTTTGTTATTTTTTATTTTTCAATTTCAAATAATCAATTTGAACATATTTTAAACATTTTCTATTTGCCAATCTATTGGTGTTTCACCTAATTTAGATAATATTTCATTAGTTTTGGAAAAATGTTTATTTCCAAACCAACCACCCTGATTTGCACTCATAGGGCTTGGATGAGCACAAGTTAATATATAGTGTTTTTTAGGGTTAATCATTTTTGCAACATTTCTTGCACTTCCACCCCACAACAAGAAAACAATTGGTTTTTCTCTTTCATTTAGTTTGTTTAAAATTGCACTAACAACTTCTTCCCAACCTTTTCCCTTATGACTGTTTGCTTTGCCCTTTTCAACAGTTAACACACTGTTTAACAACAACACGCCTTGCTTTGCCCATTTTGTTAAATTACCATTGTTGGGAATATAGCAACCAATATCTGAATTTAGTTCTTTAAAAATGTTTTTTAATGATGGCGGGATTGTAACATCCTTTTCAACAGAAAAACAAAATCCATGAGCTTGGTTTGGTTCGTGATATGGGTCCTGACCAATTATAACAACTTTAACATCATCATATTTAACATAATTAATTGCATTAAAAACATTTTCTGGTTTTGGATAAATAGTTTTTGTTTTATATTCTTCATTTAAAAAATCACATAAATTTTTAAAATTTTCGCTTTCTAATGTGTTTTTTAATAAGTTATACCAACTTTTTGAAATTACAAACATATTTCCCTCGCTAACTTAATTATAACATAATAAAGTTATCAAATAAAACAAATAAATATTTATTATTTATTAATTTTATGATACAATATTTAAAAGGAAAAAATATATGAAAAATCATAACAAATATTCAAAGTTAATTAGAGCTAGTTCAAATATGAATTTTGAACCTCCGCAAAAAATAAAACAAAACAACACAAAAAAAATAGATGCTAAAGGGTATTAACTTTTGAAACTAGCAAAAAACGAACTTATGTAAACATAGGTTCGTTTTTTGCAGGTGTACCATAAAGAAACTAAATTGAACCTAGAAAACTTAGTTTTAATTTTTTTATTTTAATATACTTAAAATTAATTGACTTTTAGT
>CALVLZ010000012.1 GCA_944341445.1 uncultured Clostridia bacterium
GAATTTATTGAATCAATATCAATGTTATCTTCCTTAAATATTTTAAAACGAACTAAAAAAGAAGTTGAACCATATCTAAAAGATGCTTATGTATCAATTTTAACTGCGAATAAAAATAAGTAGGAAAAAATGTAATAATTTTAATTATTTTTTACTAGATTTTTAAATGGTTTTTTGTCAATAGTTGCTTGTAAATAAAAAAATCCCTTGGTGTCAAGGGGTTTTTTTGGTGGACTGCCAGAGACTCGAACTCTGGACCCACTGATTAAGAGTCAGTTGCTCTACCAACTGAGCTAGCAGTCCAAAATTTTTAGTTACGATAATATTATATATTTTGAGTTTTAACTTGTCAACCGCAACTTTAAATTTATTTAAAATGTTGTTAAATTTATTTTAATTGTTTTTATTAATTTTGCGATTATGGTATAATTAATTAAATTTAAGGGAGTTAATATGAGAAGTTTTGAACCAGTAAAAAAAGAATTTTTAAAATATAACTTAGATGAACCAAAAATGCCAAGACGTGCAACCTTAACAAGTGTTGGATATGATTTTTATTCTCCAATAGATGTTGTTATTAATCCAAACGAAATGGCTATGATTTGGACAAATATTAAAGCAAAATTTAACGATGATGAAGGTTTGATTTTGTGTGTAACAAGCGGTATGGGAAAATATGGCGTAACACTATCTAATTCAATTGGTGTTATTGAAAGTGATTATTACGGAAATGTTGGAAACGATGGCAATTTAGGTTTTAGGCTTTTTAATTTAGGCAAAGAACCTTATGTTATTAAAACCGGAGATAAAATAGGTCAAGGTTTTTTTATAAAAATTTTAAGATGTGAAAATGAAATTCCACCAACAGAAGTAAGAAAAGGTGGTTTTGGTAGTACTAATAAGTAGGTATGCGTTATGAAAATTAAAGAACAATTTGTTGAAAATGATTATTTAAAAAAATCTAGTTATTATATTTCATTGCAAAATGGCGTTTGCAAAGTTGTTTCATTAATTAATCCTAGTTATGTTTTAGAACTTGGTTGTGCAAATGGAAACACATCAATTAGAATAGCAAAAGAAAATCCAAACTGCAGTGTTGTTGGTGTTGATATTAGGCAAGATATGCAAGAAAAAATAATGCAACAACAAAAATTGAATAAGGTTAAAAACTTAACTTTCGTTTGTGGTGATTTAACTAAATTAAATAACTACAACATTAAAAATGTTGATTGTGTTGTTATGTTAAATGCTTTCCATCACATTGAAGACCCATTGTTAAACAAAATTGATTTTTTGTCTGAATTGCATTCAAAAATGAGAAGTGGAACTTATGTTGTTATTGGAGAACCATTCTTAGATGAAAAATATATTGGTAGCGAAACAATTATAAAAAAGATGTTTTCTAACAGAGAAAAAGAAAGTTCTTATAATATTTTTTGGAACAACGTTGCAACACTTGAAAGAAATGATAATTTAATTCTAAAAGAAAATTCTGAAAATCTTGCAAAAATTGTTTCAAGTGAACAAAATGATGTTATTAAAAGAACAGGTGAATATTATGTAACAAAAACTTGGCTTGAAAATGAAGCTTCTCAAGTTGGTTTTGAAGTTGTTATTAGTGAATATGTTAACATTTTTAACGATGGTGTTGTTGTTTTGAAGAAAAAATAATAAATGTATAATTATGCAAACACAAGAATAAAAATCAAAGTTTTAAACTTTGATTTTTTTATTATTTTTTTAAATTTATAACTTTTTTAAAACTGATTTCATATATATTAGTATGGAAAATTTAAGTAGTTATATAATATCAAAAAATAATTTAATTAATAATGCTTTATATATAAAACAAAAGTTAAAAAATAATTGCAAACTTTGTGCAATGGTTAAAGCAGATGGGTACGGACATAAAATAGAATTTGTTTGTGAGGCACTTAAAAACACAGTTGATTTTTTTGGTGTTGCAAATGCGTTTGAAGCAGAAAAGATTAGAAAGTGTAAAATTAAAAATCCTATTATTATAGTTAGTATTCCGTGTGTTGATGATGTTGAGTGGTGTGCTAATAACGATGTTTCTGTTTGTGTTGCAAGTTTGGAAGAGTTGTTGAAAATATTGAAACATAAATTTAAAAAACCGTTAAAAATTCATCTAAAATTAAACACAGGTTTAAACAGAATTGGTTTTAGAAATAAGAGCGACATAATTGATGCGTTGCAAATTATTAACAATAATAAAAACTTAATTTTGGAGGGAGTTTTTACTCATTTTGCAACTAAAAGTCATGATGAAAAATTTATTGATAAACAAGCAAAAAAATTTAAAATTTTAAGTGATTTTGTTAAAAGAAATTCAAATAATAAATGTATAATTATGCATTGTTGTAATTCTTATGCAGCATTACATAAAAGTAAATATCATTTTGATATGGTTCGTTGCGGTTTTGCTTTATATGGATATCAAGATGTTGTTGATGAAAATTTAAAACCTGTTAGTGAAATAAAAAGCAAACTTGTTTTTGTTGGCAAAGTTAACAAAAACGAAACAATTGGATATGATAGAACTTTTAAATGTGAAAAAAATAGCAAAATAGCGGTTGTTCCAATGGGTTATGCGGATGGCTTTGATAGAAGGTTAAGCAACAATTTTGAAGTTTTGGTTAATGGAAAGAAAGCAAAAGTTGTTGGAAATGTTTGTATGGATGTATTTATGGTTGATGTTTCAAACATACCAAATGTGAAAGTTGGCGATGTTGTAACCATTTTAGGTAAAGATGGTGATAATGAAATAACTTTATCGGATTATGCAAAAGCATTAAATACTAGTGAATATGAAATAATGTTAAAATTTAGATATTTAAGAATGAATTACGTAATAAAATAAGGAAATTATCCTTATTTTTTTTATTTTAATTTTGGAATAACTAAAAAACTTGGTATAATTAAACAATATAAATTTAAAATTTAGGTGCTAAAATGTTAAGAGTTATTGCTGGAAAGTATAAAGGTTTAAGTTTAAAAAGTTTTGAATTAGAAAATATAAGGCCAACTATAGATAGAGTTAAAGAGGCAATTTTTTCTAAAATTCAATTTTTAATAAAAGATGATGTTGTTTTAGACTTGTTTGCGGGAACCGGTAATTATGGAATTGAATGTTTAAGCCGTGGAGCAAAAGAAGTTATTTTTGTTGATGTTAATAAAAATTCTGTTAAACTAATTAATCAAAATTTAAAAAAGTGTGGCGAAAATAGGGAAGTTTTAAATTTGGATTTTAAAAATGCTTTGTTAAAATTTAAAAAAGAAAATAAAAAATTTGATATAATTTTTTTGGATCCACCTTTTAAAAAAGGCTTTGGAGAAGAAGCATTGCAAATTATTGCAGAATTCAATTTACTAAGCGATGATGGTATTGTTGTTTATGAGCATGCCTGTGAAGAACATAAGGATATTATTATAGAAAATTTAAACGAATTTGACTTAAAAAAATATGGAACTATTAATGTTTCGTTTTTTGAAAGGATAAATTAATGGTTGTAACAATTAATATAAAAAAAGATATGCCTAATGCAGATTATGCAGTTTTTTTAATTGATAAAGAAATAATGCTTTCAGATAAAACCAACATAAATGTTATAATTGCAATTCACGGGTATGGAAGCAGTGGTAAAGGTGGAGTAATTAAAAAGGACTTGCACAAATATTTAAACAAAATGAAAACATATAATAAAATTGTTGATTATATTCCTGGTGAAATGTGGAGCGACTTGAACGAAAAAGTTAAAGAAATGCAAGCAAAATATCCAGAACTAATACTAAATTCAAATTTAGCAAATTTTAATAATGGTGTTACAGTTATTTGGATTAAAAAGTGATAAAATAATATTATGCAATCGTAAAAGATAATTAGTAATTTGGGCATTTTTTATAGTTTTGATTTGTTAAATTTCTTTTATAAAAATTTTGTTTTTTAAAAGTGAAATTATTAAAAATTTTGCTTTTTATTTTTTATTAAGTATTTTTAATATATAATTGACAATTTCTTATTTTTGTGATAAATTATTTACGTGCCACATGGAGTGGGCTTTAAAAGTTGTTAATTAACACGCCTAAGTTCAGTGAGTTTGGTTAGAGGAGGGAAATATAGATGTACGCAATTATTCAAACAGGTGGAAAACAATACAAGGTTGCAGAAAACGAAATTGTTAAAGTTGAAAAACTTGATGCAGAAGTTGGAAGCAAAATTGATTTAGAAGTTTTAATGCTTGTTGATGGAGAAAAAATCACTACTGGAAATCCAACAGTTAAAGATGCAAAAGTTGTTGCAGAAGTTGTTGAACATGGTAAAGGTGATAAAATTGTTGTTTTCAAATATAAAGCTAAAAAGAATTATAGAAGAAAACAAGGTCATAGACAACCTTACACTGCATTAAAAATTGTATCGGTTAAATAATTATGACAAATATTGTTATATCAAAAAACAACAACAATATAATTAAAGTTGTTTGTTCAGGACATTCTGGTTATGCACAAAACGGAAAAGATATTGTTTGTGCTGCTATATCAAGTATTGTTCAAACTGCAATTTTAGGACTAACTAAAGTTGTAAAAATTAAAATTGAATTTAACCGTGATGATAATGCGGGTTATTTAAAATTTGAGTTGCCACTAAATATTTCAAATGAAAAAATGGAGCAAGCACAAATTATACTAAAAACAATGCTTGCGGGTTTGGAAGATTTGCAAGATGGTTACTCTAAATATATAAAATTGGAGGTAACAAAATGAGTTTTATTAATATTCAACTTTTTGCTCATAAGAAAGGTTTAGGAAGCTCTAAAAATGGTAGAGATAGCAAATCTAAACGTTTGGGTGTTAAAAAAGCTGATGGCCAAAAAGTTGTTGCTGGTAATATATTAATTAGACAACGTGGAACTAAAGTTGTTCCTGGTAAAAACGTTGGAATGGGTGATGACTATACATTGTTTTCTTTAATTAATGGTGTTGTTAAATTTGAACACGAAACTAAAGATAAAAAACGTGTTAGCGTTTATCCTGTTGAAGAAAAATAAAAAAGTCTGCAAATTTTTTGCAGGCTTTATTTTTATTAACAAATAAGTAAAAATGTGCTATAATATCGTTGTATAAAATATTCATTGGAGATATATGTTTACCATTAAAAATAATACAATATATATTACAGATTTACGTGATTTTAACATTCAGCACATACTAGAATGTGGGCAAGTGTTCAGATTTAAAAAGGTCGGTTTTGGGTATGAAGTGTATTCTTTGTACCATAAAGCGGTTATAAATTGCCAAAAAAGTGTTAAAATTGAGTGTGATGATGCAAATTATTTTGTTAAATACTTTGATTTACAGAATAATTATGGTATAATAAAGCATACGTTAGAGCAAAACTCATTGTTAAAAGAAGCAATAAAATATGGTTATGGCATTAGAATATTAAAACAAGACCCTTTGGAAACCATAATTAGTTTTATAATTTCTGCAAACAATAATATTCCACGTATAAAAAACATAATAGAAAACATATGTGCGCATTATGGCAAAAATATGGGCGATTATTATGCGTTTCCAACTTTGGAAGAATTAAAATTAATACCATTAGATTTTTTTAGAAAAATAGGTTGTGGTTATAGAAGCGAATACTTATTTGAAACAATAAAAATGATTGGTGAAAGTTTTGATTTAGAAAAGGTTAACACATTAAGCACTGTTGAAGCTGAAAAATATTTATGCACACTTAAAGGTGTTGGCCCAAAAGTTGCAAATTGCATTTTGCTATTTGGCTATGGCAAAACAGATGTTTTTCCAACAGATACTTGGATTAAAAAAGTTTATGCAGAAAACTTTAATGGCAAATCTAAAAATGCAAACGTTATAAAACAATTTTTTATTGATATGTTTGGAAATCTTTCGGGTTTTGCGCAACAATATTTGTTCTATTCAAAAAGAGAACGTAATTTACAAGGAGATATGAAATGAAAGATAAAAAAATTGCACTATTAATAGATATTGATAATGTTAAAATTGGTGCAGACGCATTTAACGAATTATACGAAAAATTAAACGAAATGGGTAGTGTTGTTTATTGCAAATTTTATGGCTATAACGATAGAAAACACTTATATTTAAGTGATTTTATTATGAATTATGGTTATGAAACAGCACCTTTTATGCGTTACAAAAAAAGATATAGCCAATTAGATAACAGAATTATTGTTGATGCAGTTAAAATTAACTACACAAAACCAGAAATTGATACATTCTGTATTGTTGCAGGCGATGGTGATTTAATTCCATTACTTGTTGAATTAAAATCTTGTGCTAAAACTTTGTTAGACGTTAACACTCCATATCAAGAACAAAATGCTCATATGTTTGATGAACACATTGTTTTAAGTTCTATTAGTGAAGATGTTGAAACATATGAACCAAAAACTAAAAAATCAACTGAACCAAAAACAGTTAAAAAAGAAAAAGTTGAAAAACAACCAAAAGTTGAAAAAACTGCTCCATTAAAAACAAAAGTTGTTGAAATTGAAAGCGACACTAATTTCTTAGAAGATGATTATGATTTGTCTGAAGTTTTAAGAGAGATTACAGAAAGATATTCTGAACTTGACTTCACAGATAATTCTGATATGGATAAGAAAGTTAAATTAATTGCTGATATTGAAAAATTGATTAAAGTTGAAAACGCAAAAGGCGAAGGAATGTTTAGTGAAAACGAAGACGTTCGTCAAATATTTATTGACCTTAAGGGCGTTGTTGACGATATGAAAAGTGCTTTATAATTCAAAATAAGTTAAATTGCTAACATAAAAAAGAGTGTTTAAACCACTCTTTTTTGTTGTTTTTAATTTTTTTTTACAAAATTAGATTAATTTAACAATTTTTATTTCGTATAATATTTTGTTTTAAAATTTATTATGTTATAATAAGCTTACTATAAAGTAATATAATAATTAGGGTGAATTTATGAACGAATTTATAACTTTAGCTGCTGGATACGCAATTATTCCAATAATTATTATTTTTATTGGAACAATTTTATGCTGCATTGAAAGTTACACTAATAATTTAACAATATTTATAACATCGGGGTGGTTGTTTATTATTGGTGGAACAATTGCAAGATTGGTAATGTCTGGAACTTTTTATCACTTTTTAATTATAGTTGCATTTGTTATAACAGTGTTAGCTGTTAACAGAGTTGTTGTTAGTTATTTAACTAAAAAAGGAATTATTAAGAAACCTGTAAAATTATCAAAAGTTAAAGAGTTGAAAGTTGAAACAATTGATGATGATAGTGCAATTATAGGTTTAATGGGTGTTGAAACTTTTGCATTATCAGAATTTAATCCTATTGGTAAATTTTATTATAACGAAAAATTGTATGAAGCAATTTCTGTTAATGAAGTAATAGAAGAAGGTGCTAAAATTCAAGTTATAGAAATAAAAGATAACAAAATTTATGTTAGAAAGGTTTAGGAAATGTCAAACAACATAATATATATTATTTTAATTGTTATAGCTGCTGTAATTATTTTAAATAGAATTTGGATTTCCATTAAGGGGAAATTGCAAGATAGAAGTTGGAGAGTTTATCAAGAGCAATATAAAAAGCAAATGCAGGAAAACGAAAAAAGAAAAAAAGAACAAAATGTAAAAAATGCAGTAGACCAAGCAAAAATAAATGTGGAAAGCTACATAAATGATAAAATTTCCGAAGCGCTTATTAACAACGATAACTCAAAAACAAAAGATAAAAATAGTTCAGTTAGCGAAATGAATGATTTGGATTTTTTAAAAGGAATAGGGTTAAATACTGACAATACTAACAACACATCTGTTGAAAGCAAAAATAAAAGTAAAAAAAATTTGGTTGATTACTTTAAAAATAAGAAGAAAAAATAATAAGCATCAAGGCTTATTATTTTTAAATGAGGTATAAATGGGAGAAGTTTTATTAGATGCACTTTTAGATAGTTTAAAAATAATGCCACTGTTATTTTTAGTGTATGTTTTAATTGAAGTGATAGAAGAAAAAACAACATACGATTTTAATAAAAATAAATTGTTAAAAGGTTGGGTGGCTCCAATTGTTGGAGCGGGGGTTGGAATAATTCCACAATGTGGATTTTCAATTGTTGCAGTTAATTTGTTTACTAAAAAAAGATTAACATTGGGTGCTCTTATTGCTGTTTTTATTGCAACAAGTGATGAGGCAATTCCAATTTTGTTTTCAAATCCAGAAACAATGGGTATGTTAATTCCGTTGTTATTAACAAAATTTTTGTTTGCGTTAGTGGTTGGTTATGTTATTGATTTTTCTTGTTTTTTAGCAAACAGAAGAAAGTTAAGTAAAAACTTAAAATTATTAAGTGATAAAAATAAAGTTGCTGAAGCTAAAGTTGAAGAACAATGCAATGTTGTTAAAGAAGAGAAGAGTAAAGAGTTAAATCACGAAGAATTAAATGTTGGATGTTGTGGCCATCATTTAGCAGAGAAGAAAGAAAATGGAATAAAAACATTTTTCTTGCATCCGCTACTTCATTCACTAAAAATTTTTGCATACATTTTAATTATGAATATTGCTTTTGGAACATTAGTATATTTTATTGGAGAAGAAGCGATTAAAGGCTTCTTGTTAAGCAATGTTGTTATTGGACCACTTCTTGCGGGAATAGTTGGATTAATTCCTAATTGTGTTTCAAGTGTTTTAATAACTCAGTTATTTGCAATGGGCGGAATTAGTTTTGGTGCGTGCGTTGCTGGGCTCTCTGTTAACGCAGGGCTTGGAATTTTGGTGTTATTTAAAGAAAATAAAAATATCAAACAAAACATATTAATTGTTGTTGGTTTGTTTGTTGTTAGTGTTTTGTTTGGAATGTTGTTAAGTTTAATATTTTAGTTATAACGAAAAACTGATATTGTAAAATATCGGTTTTATTTTTTTTTCGTAAAGCATATATATAAATAACTATTTGTAAAATTTTGGAGATTATATGTTTGGTTTTTTGGATGAATTATCAAAAAGTATTAAATCTGATTTAAAAGATGTGTATTCAAGTTATAAAATTTTAAACGTTGGAGGTTGTGCTTGTTACGTTCAAAACTATATAAAAATTATTTCATACACAAAAAATAAAGTTGAAATAAAAGTTAAAAACAACACAATTGTAATTGAAGGAATTGATTTAATTATTCAAGAATTAGAAAAAAACAATATTCTATTGGTTGGTAAAATAAACAAAACTTATCTATTAAAAGAAATGAAAGAGGATGTGAATGTTGAAAAAAAATAAATCAAAAGGTGTTTATTCATATTATTATTTCAAATTTGAAGGCTTGAATATTGAAAGATTTTTAAATGAATTAATAAAAAACAACGTGAATGTTTTTGATATTGAAAGACCAAGTTATAAACTTTTATATTTTAAAATAAGCCCTGCAAACTATAAAAAATTAAAAACAATTAAAACTTTAAAAAATTTCAATTTTACTTTGATTGATAAAAATGGTTTTCCAAAATGGTTGGAAATTTTTAAACTAAGAAATGGGCTTTTTGTTGGAGCAATGGTTAGTTGCTTAGCAATTTCTGTTTTATCTTTGTTTACTTTTAATATTAATATCTATGGTATTGAAAGCATAAAAAGAGAAGAAATTTTAAATGTTCTAAAACAAAAAAACATTGATATAAACAAAATAAATAATTTCAATAATGAGGAAATTGAAAATTTGTTAAAAACAAACTTAGATAAAATAAGTTTGGTTAGTGTTTCTAAATTGGGAACTAGTATTAACATAAACATAAAAGAAAAGTTAAAACAACCCTGGGAGAATTATGAAAGCATAATTGCACCATACAACCTGTTAATTACAGATATTGAAGTTCATCAAGGCTACACAACACTAAATGTTGGAGATAGTGTTGCTGAAGGTGGAGTTATAGTTAATAACTTCGATTATAACAACCTTGGTGTTAAGTTTGATGTTGAACCAATTGCAAAAATTGAAGCAGATGTGTGGTTTTGCGGAGAAGTTGTTTTTAACAGTGAGGAAGTTGTAAAATATAAAACAGGCAACAAAATTGTTAACAGTAGTTTGTTGTTTAACAACTTAAAATTATTTTCAAAAACAAAACCTGTTAAGTTTGATAATTACGAAAAAGTTGTGTATAATGAATATATATTTAACAATTGTTTTTTACCAATTAAATTATATAAAGAAACTTTTTATGAAATTAAAGAAAAAGTAGTTAAACATAACTTTGAAGAAGAAAAAGATTCTTTAATTGAAAAAAGTAAGCAACTGGCATATGAAAAAGTTCCAAACGATATTAAAATTTTAGAAGAAAATGTTAATATTATTGAATGTGAAAATGGAACAAAAATAATTCAAACATATTTAAAATCACACATAACAATTGACACAACAAAGGATGATGGTGAAATAAAAAATGATAATTCAATGCAATAATAAAATTTATAAAAAATATGAAGATTTGTTAAAAAATGTTGGAAATACTTTTGTTAACACTATGCAAATTACTAGTGAAATTGAAGTTAATATTTTATTCGTTTCTGCACACAAAATTAAAAAAATTAATAGACTTAATAGAAGCATAAACAAAGTAACAGATGTTTTAAGTTTTCCAACTCTTACAACTAACAAAGTTGAAGATATTTCAAAAAAAATTAGCGTAAAAAATTATGCCTTTGATGTTAACCCAGAAACAAACGCAGTTGTTTTAGGAGATATAGTTTTTTGTTTAAGAAAAATAAAAAAACAAGCAAAAGAATATGGCAACACTTTAAACAGAGAATTAGGTTATATGTTTGTTCACGGGTTGTTGCATTTGGTGGGTTACGACCATATGACTGAAGATGACAAAAAAAGTATGAGAGAAAAAGAAGAACTTATTTTATCTAAAATAAACTTATCAAGGAATTAATATGGAAAACACAAAAGATTTCAAAAGTGGGTTTGTTGCAATTGTTGGAAAACCTAATGTTGGAAAAAGCACATTATTAAACAAAATTTTAAAAGAAAAAGTTGCAATAGTTTCTCCAAAACCTCAAACAACAAGAAACAAAATTTTAGGCATTTTGAATGAGCCAAATTCACAAATAATTTTTATAGATACTCCTGGTATGCATAAAAGCCAAAATAAATTAGACGAATATATGCAAAAAAGCATAAATTCTGTTTATGAAGACGTGGATGTTGTTGTTTTAGTTATTGATGGATTGAAAATTATTGATGATTCAACAATAAATTTTATTAAAAGTTTTGAAAAACTTAACAAAAAAACAATACTAGTTGTTAATAAGATTGATGAAAGCAATTTTAACAAAATGTATCCTAAAATTGCAAAATTAAATGAAATATCATATTTACAAACAATTTTGCCAATTTCTGCAAAAACCGGTCAAAATGTTGATGTATTAATAGATGAAATAAAAAAATTATTAACAGATAATGTTAAGTATTTTGATGATGATTTATACACAACTCAAAGTGAAAGATTTATTGCTGGTGAAATTGTTCGTGAAAAAGCACTATGGCTTTTGCAAGATGAAATTCCGCACGGAATTGCAACACAAATTGTTGAATGGAAGGAAAGTGAAAACAAAGTTGTTATATCTTGCGATATAATAATTGAAAAGAAAAGTCATAAACAAATAATAATTGGCAAAGATGGAGAAATGCTAAAAAACATTGGAACTAAAGCAAGAATTGAAATGGAAAAAATGCTTAACAAAAAAGTGTTTTTAAATTTGTTTGTTAAAGTTAAAGAAGATTGGAGAAATAACTCACAATTTGTTGATGATTTTGGATATAATTCAAAAGATGTTTAATAAAACTGCTTAATTGTATAAAATTTTTAGTTCTGCATACAATATTATAAACTAAGCTTTTGGAGATTTGTATGGGAATGAATAATAATTTAGACGCAAAAGAAATTTCTTGGCAGTTATTTAATAAAACAGGAGAAATAAAATACTATTTGCTTTATAAAGCACTTAAATAATTTATAGGGCTATAGTGTTTTTTAAATAGCCCAATGGAAGAATTAAAAATAACAGGAATAGTGTTAAAAAGTGTTAACTATGGCGAAAAGGATAAAATAATAACAATATTTTCTTTAGAGTTAGGAAAAGTTGTTGCAACCTTAAAGGGAGTTAATTCAAGCAATGCAAAACTTAAATTTGCAAGCCAAGTTTTTTGTTTTGCGGAATTTGTTTTGGCAAAAAAAAGCAATGGTTATGTTGTAACAAGCGTTAATTTAATTGATAGTTTTTATGATTTAACCTTAGATTATGACAATTTTTTAATGGCGTGTGCTTTAATTGAACTTGTTGAATTAAGTTTGGTGGATGGCGAAACTTATGAAAATTTATTTGTGTTACTGTTAAAAAGTTTAAAAGAAATAACTTATAATAACACGAACACAAAATTAGTTATAACAAAGTTTATGTTAAGTTTGTTAAAGTATATGGGATATGAAATTCAATTTGAAAATTGTCAACGTTGCAATTTACCAATAATGAATAAAATTTATTTTGATGTGATAAGTGGAGATATGTTGTGTGAAAATTGTAAAACATACACAAGCTATGAAATTTCCAAACAAGAGTTTGCAATTTTAAGAATAATAAACGCAACTAAAATGGAAAATTTAAAATCAATAAAATCATCAAATGAAGTTCTTTTAAACTTAATTAAATTACTAAAATTAAATTTACAGGAAAGATTTAATAAAAAAATTAAGTCATTAAATTTTGAAGATTAAAACTAACAAAAAATGTGCAAAAAATAACATTTTTTGTTTTTTTATTTTAAATTGTTTGTAATATTTATAATAATTTAATATAATATTACGGACAAAAAAATTAACGAGGTGTATATGAGTAAAAAGTTTGTTTACCTATTCAAAGAAGGTAACGCCAAAATGAGAAATTTATTAGGTGGTAAAGGTGCAAATTTGGCTGAAATGACAAATATTGGTTTACCTGTTCCACAAGGTTTCACTGTTACAACTGAAGCCTGCACAAAGTATTATGAAGATAATCAAACAATTTCTTCAGATATTGAGGCGCAAATTTATAAAGCTCTTGCAAAGCTTGAAAAAATAACTGCAAAAACTTTCGGAAGTAAAGAAAATCCATTACTAGTTTCTGTTAGAAGTGGTGCACGTGCAAGTATGCCTGGTATGATGGATACAATTTTAAACCTAGGTTTAAATGATGAAGTTGTTGAAGGCCTTGGAAAACTAACTAACAATGAACGTTTTGCTTATGATAGCTACCGCAGATTTATAACAATGTTTGCCGACGTTGCTATGGGCGTTGAAAGACTATTGTTTGAAGATGCTATGCAAAAAATCAAAGATGAAAAAGGCTATACTAAAGACACTGATTTAACAGTTGATGATTTAAAGAAACTTGTTAAAGAATACAAAAAAATTTATAAAAAAGAATTAAAAGTAGAATTCCCACAAGACCCAAGAGAACAATTAATGCTTGCTGTTAAAGCTGTATTCCGTTCTTGGGATAATCCTCGTGCTAATGTTTACAGAAAAATGAACGACATTCCATGGAATTGGGGAACTGCTGTTAACGTTCAAAGCATGGTATTTGGTAATATGGGCGAAACAAGTGGAACAGGTGTTGCTTTCACAAGAAACCCTGCAACAGGCGAAAAAGCTTTATATGGTGAATACTTAATGAATGCACAAGGTGAAGACGTTGTTGCTGGTATCAGAACTCCATCTCCAATTTCTCACTTAAAAGAACAAGATATTAACTTGTACAATCAATTTGTCGCAATAACAAATAAACTAGAAAAACACTATAGAGATATGCAAGATATGGAATTTACAATTGAAAATGGTAAATTATATATGTTGCAAACAAGAAACGGAAAACGTACTGCAGCTGCAGCTTTAAGAATTGCTATTGATATGGTTAATGAAGGCATGCTTTCAAAGAAAGAAGCTTTGCTAAAAATTGAACCAAAATCTTTGGATGCATTATTACACCCAACATTTAATGCAGATGCATTAAAGAAAGCAAAAGCTGTTGCAACAGGATTGCCAGCAAGCCCAGGTGCTGCATCTGGAATGATTGCATTAACTCCTGCAAAAGCAATGGAATTAAAAGAACAAGGTAAAAAATGTGTTCTTGTTAGAAACGAAACTAGCCCAGAAGATATTGAAGGTATGGCTGCAGCAGAAGGTGTTTTAACTGCTACAGGTGGTATGACTTCTCACGCAGCGGTTGTTGCTCGTGGTATGGGAACTGCATGTGTTGCTGGATGTTCAAAATTAAGTGTTAGAGAAGATAAACACGAAATAGTTATCGCTGGAAAAACATTAAAAGAAGGCGAATATATTAGTATTGATGGTTCAACAGGTAACATTTATGCTGAACAAATTAAAACAGAAGATGCTGTAATCACAGGCGACTTTGCAACTATTATGAGTTGGGCAGATGAATATGCTGTGTTAAAAGTTCGTGCAAATGCAGATAATGAAAGAGATGCTAAACGTGCATTAGAATTAGGAGCAACAGGTGTTGGTTTGTGCAGAACAGAGCATATGTTCTTTGAAGCAGACAGAATTAAAGCAGTTCGTCAAATGATAATTGCTCAAAATTCAGAAGAACGTGAAAAAGCATTAAACAAAATTTTACCAATGCAAAAAGGTGACTTTGTTTCAATCTTTAAAGCAATGGAAGGAAAACCTGTTACAGTTAGATATTTGGATCCACCTTTGCATGAATTCTTGCCTCATGAAGAAGCTGAAATGAAAGATTTAGCAAAAGATTTAGGAAAAACATTCCAAGAAATTAAAGACGTTGTAGAATCTTTAAGTGAATTCAACCCAATGATGGGATTCCGTGGTTGCCGTTTATCAATAGTTATGCCTGAAATTGCAAAAATGCAAACTAAAGCAGTTATAGAAGCAGCTATTGAATGTGTTAAAAAATATAAAATTAATGTTAAACCAGAAATTATGGTACCACTTGTAGGCGATGTTAAAGAATTAAGATACGTTAAAAACATAATTGTTGAAACAGCAGATAAAATTATTAAAGAAAATGGAATTAACATTGAATACACAATTGGAACAATGATTGAAATTCCTCGTGCTGCATTGTTAGCAGATGAAATTGCAAAAGAAGCAGATTTCTTCTCATTTGGAACAAACGATTTAACTCAAATGACATTTGGTTTCAGTCGTGATGACGCTGGTAAATTCTTAGGAGAATACTACGAAAAACGTATTCTTGAAAGTGACCCATTCGTTAGAATTGATGAAAACGGTGTTGGTAAATTAATTAAAAATGCTGTTGTTTTAGGCAGAAGTGTTAAAAAGGATATGAAATGCGGTGTTTGTGGAGAACAAGGTGCAGACCCACTAAGTGTTGATTTTGCTCATAGAATGGGATTAACTTATGTTTCTTGCTCACCATATCGTGTGCCAATTGCAAGACTTGCAGCCGCTCAAGCAGCAATAAGAAATAAATAATAAAAGAAAAAACAGATTGCAAAATCTGTTTTTTTTATTAAAAATTTTTTATTAAATTAATTAAAAGTAGTACTATGCAAATATATAAAATAATAGGTTTTAATACGTATTTTTAGCTAAATATTAGTATTAAAACTTGTTAAATTTGAAATTTTGAAGCGGTTAATACCGCTTTTTTTATTTTATTTAATAAAAATATAAAAAATAAAGGATTTTTGTTATTTTAAGTTGTATTATATTATGATTGAATTTTTTTTAAGGAGATAAGCGTGAATAATACCTTTTCATCCGATTGGATTGAAGAATTAAAAAGCAGAAATGATATTGTTTATGTAATTTCCAAATACTGCAACTTAAACAAAAAAGGAAAATATTATTGGACATGCTGTCCGTTCCATTTTGAAAAAACTCCAAGCATGGCAGTTGATGAAGTGGAACAATATTTCCATTGTTATGGTTGTGGCGCTGGTGGAGATGTTATAACATTTATTCAAAAAATTGAAAGTGTTGATTTTTATGATGCTTGCAAAATTTTAGCAGAAAATGCTGGTATGAAATTGCCAAGCATTGTTAAAGACGAAAACATTGCACAAAAGAAAAAAGAAAGAGAAGAAATTTATGCTGTTTTGCGTGATTGTGCATTATATTACTATAATAATTTAAAGTTGGAATCTGCAAAACCAGCAAACGAATACATACAAAAAAGAAGATTAAAACCAGAAACAATAACTTCTTGGGGTATTGGTTATAGCCTTGGATGGAATCAGGTTGTTGAATATTTAACAAAAAAAGGTTATAAATTAGATATTCTTTTAAAAGCAGGAATTGTTGAAGAAAAAAATGGCAAAATTTTTGATGCTTATGCTAAACGTTTAATTTTTCCAATTATAAACTCTTTTGGAAATGTTGTTGGTTTTAGTGGAAGAATGCTTGAAAATGCAGATTTTGCAAAATATAAAAATACGGCACAAACAGCAGTGTTTGATAAAAGCAAATGCGTATTTGGCATTAATATGATTAAAAAAGCAAAAAACTTGCAAGAATTAAAAGAAATAATAATTGTTGAAGGTCAAATGGATGTTATTTCTCTTCATCAAGCGGGTGTTAAAAATGCGGTTGCAACCTTAGGAACTGCTTTAACAAGTTTCCACGCAAAGGAAATAAAACGTTTTTGCGATAAAGTTGTTGTTTGTTTTGATGGCGACGGCGCAGGTAAAAAAGCAACATTAAGGTCTTTAGATATTTTAGTTAATGCTGGTTTAGATGTGTATGTTGCAAGTTTGCCAACAGGCGTTGACCCAGATGAATTTATTATATCTTATGGAAAAGAAAAGTTTTTAACTCATATTGCTAACGCAAAGCATTGGGTAGAATATTTAATTTATTCATATTACGAAAAATATAATATGCAAAAATCTAACGAAAAAGCTTCCTTTGTGTCTGAAGCTTTGGCATTGATTAGAACTTTAAAATCCGAAAGTGAACAAAATATTTATTTAGATTTAGTTAAAAATTTAACAAATATTTCTATGGATGTTTTGCGCTCTGATTTAAAAAATGAAATGCCAAAACAAACAAGCGAACCACTTGTTAAAAAACAAGAAGAGCAAAGGCTTGTTTTTGAAAATGCATATGTTAAGGCAACAAAATTTATTATGGCTAGCATTTTACATAAAAAACCATATGCAAAATTAACAGATGAAATTAGGCAAAACATAATAAATCCAGATTATATTAAAATTTATGATTATTTTTTAGAGTGCTATGCAAACAATAAAAAACCTATTATTGGAGCGGTTTTTGAAAGGTTTGATGCAGATAACAATAATGATGTTTTGGACTTAATTAATTACGAGTTTATTGAAAGTGAAGATAATGAAAACTTCTTTGATGGTTGTGTTAAGCAAATTGTTATAAGTGGCTTAAATGCAAAACAAAAAGAAATAACCGAAAAACTATCAACTATTAAAGATTTAAACGAAAGAAAACAATTAATAACAGAATTAAATGATATTATTTTAAAGATAAAGGGATTGAAAAATTAATGGATAACGCAATAGAAAGTGAATTATTAAACATAATTGATTCAGTGAAGAACAAAGGAATTATAAGTGAAGAAGATTTAACAGCAAAGTTAGATAATTTCGATTTAGTACCAGAAGATATGAAAGAAATTATTGATTTTGTTGAAGATCACGGTGTTAAAGTTGAATTACTAGAAGAAGTAATAGTTAAAGATGAAGATTTAAAAGATATTATATCTCACGTTAAAGTTAACGACTCTGTTAAAATGTATTTAAAAGACATTGGCTCAGTTAAATTGTTAACTCCAGAACAAGAAGTTGAACTTGCTAAAAGAGTTTTAGATGGTGATGAATCTGCAAAAGCAGAACTAAGTGAAAGGAACTTAAGACTTGTTGTTTCAATTGCAAAAAGATATGTCTCAAGGTCTTCAATGGACTTTTTGGATTTAATTCAAGAAGGAAATATGGGGTTAATTAAAGCGGTTGAAAAATTTGATTATACAAAAGGTTTCAGATTTTCAACTTATGCAACTTGGTGGATTAGACAAAGCATAACACGTGCCATAGCAGACCAAGCAAGAACAATAAGAATACCTGTTCATATGGTTGAAACAATACATAAATTAAGTAGAATTCAAAAACAATTAACACAGGAATTAGGCAGAGACCCATCTAACAGCGAAATTGCAGAAAAAATGGGAATAACAGAACAAAGAGTTATTGAAATTCAAAAAATTGCTTTAGACCCTGTTTCTTTAGAAAGCCCTGTTGGGGAAGAGGAAGAAAGCAAAATTGGTGATTTCTTAGAAGATGAAAGTATGAAAAGCCCTGTTGAATCTGCTGCACAAGATATTTTGAAAACTCAATTGTTGGCTGTTATTGAAACATTAACACCAAGAGAACAAAAGGTTATTCGTTTGCGTTATGGTTTAGATGACGGACACACAAGAACTTTGGAAGAAGTTGGAAAAGAATTTAATGTAACTCGTGAACGTATTAGACAAATTGAAGCAAAAGCTTTAAGAAAACTAAGAAACCCTAACAGAGCAAAAAAATTGGAAGATTTTTATGAAGAGTAAAAGTTCTTGCTCACAACTAATTAAATTATCAAAAAGACTACAAAATATTGTTAATTTAGTTGATGAAAATGTGAGTGATGTTGTAGATATTGGTTGCGACCACGGAAAAGTTATTGCAAATTTGTTATATAACAAAATTTGCAAATTTGGTTATGCAACAGATATTTCAAAACCAAGCTTAAATAAATGTGAAGATTTGTTAAAATCTTTAAATTTATCAAATTATAAATGTGTTTTTTGTGATGGTATGCAAGGATTGCAAGATGTTAAAAAATTTAACACAGTTATAATTGCAGGAATGGGTGGTAAAGAAATTATTAAAATTTTAACTGAAAATTCTGTTCCAATTAAAAATTTAATTTTATCGCCACAAAAAGATGTGGTTGAAGTTAGAAAATTTTTAAATGGTTTTGGATTTAAAATTGTTTATGATATAGTAATAAAAGAAGATAACAAATTTTACACTATAATAAAAGCAGTTAAGGGCAAACAAAAACACACAATCAATCAACTATATTTTGGAAAAATTATGTTAAAGCAACCAAACTGCGAATATAAACAATTGGTAAATTTAGAGTTATTAAAGTTAGAAAAAATTAAACAAGTGCATAAATTAAATAGCAATCAAGAACATTATCATAAGTTCTTAAAAAATCAGGTTAAAAAATTTAAAATATAAAAGGAAGTTTTAAAATGGAAGAAATTTTAAAATATCAACAACTAGATAGTTCATTATTAAAATTAGAAAGAACTTTAAAAAGTTCAGAAGAAAAAAAGATTATGAACATTGCAATAACTAATTTTAAAGAGTTGCAAAATAAAAGTTTGGAACTAGAAAAACTTGCAAATTCACTTGCAAAAGAATATGAAACAATTAAAAAAGAATATGATGATTGTTTTAAAAAATTGCAATCTGTAACAAGTTTAAAAAGTGAAACTTTATCTGAAAAAGAACTAAATGATGCAACAAAAAAAGTTAATGAAATTTCTGCTGAATTTTTTATAATTGAAAGAAAACTTAATCAAATTGTTATAAAAATGAAAGAAACTTTAAAAGACTTTGAAAACATTAAAAACAATGTTATAAAAGCTCGTGCAAAACATAAAGAAAGTAAACAAAAATATGAAGAGTTAGAAGAGAAAGTTCAACCAGAAATTGAAAAAACAAAAAAAGAAATGCAAAGTTTAGAATCAAAAATTGATAAAAAATTACTTGAAAGATATAAAGCAAGAAAAGCAGATAACATTTTTCCTGTTTTTGTTCCAATTGCAAACAATCTTTGTGGGGCTTGCCATATGGAGCAACCAAAAGCAAAAATTGATGTTTTGAAAAAAGATGGTTTCATAGTTTGTGAACATTGCGGAAGAATTATTTATAATTCATAAATAACTTAATTAAGAATATAAATAACACCTAAATAATAAAATATATTAGGTGTTTTTTTATGTTAAAAAATGTGTTAACATTATCATTTTTAATAATAGGCACAACTATTGGCGCTGGTTTTGCAAGTGGTAAGGAACTAGCTGTTTTTTTCGGTGTTTATGGGTTATGGGGCATTGCTTTTTCTTTGCTATTTAGCGTTTTGTTTTTTTATTTTAATTATAAATTTTTTAAATGGGGTCATATTTTAAAACCAAAAAATTTTAATGATATAAGTAAATTTTGTTTAGGTAAATATTATAAAGTGGGCAATGTTTTATTTGTTGTTTGTTTTATAATTTCTGTAACAGGTATGATTGCTGGAAGTGCAGTTATTAGTGATTCAATTTTAAATAATAAATATATTGTGCCAATTGTTTTTATTGTTATTACTTCGCTAACAATAATAAAAGGAATAAAGGGAATAAACTTTATTAATAATTGTTTAGTTCCAATTTTAGTTTTTTCTATATTGTATTTATGTGCAAAAACTTTTTTTGTAAATAGCAGTGGATATATTTTAAGTCATATTAATTTTAACATAGTGGGTGCATTAATTTCTTGCTGTTGCTATGTTAGTATGAATGTTATTGCGTCTGGTATTTTGATTATGCAAATAGCAAATAATTATAGTAAAAAAGAAGTTAAAATTAGTTGTATAATAACTTCAGTTGTTCTAACAATAATAATTATATTTGCTGTTATTGCGTTTTTATTTTCAAGTTCAGAAACATTAAATTCTGCAATGCCATTTTTAGAAATGTGCAAAAGTTTTAATAAAACATATTATGTTTATTTTAGTTTTATAACACTTGTTGGAATTTTAACAACGCTTGTAAGTTCAGCGTATTTGGTGGTTTGTTATTTTAACAGTTTTTTAAAAAATGTGCATAAAAGTTTGTTTTTAACATTTTTAATTAGTTTAGTTTTAGCATTAATTGGCTTTGGAAACATAGTTAAATTTTTGTATCCAATAACAGGAATAATAGGAGTTGTGTTTATGGTCGGATTAAACAGTAAATTTATTAAAAAAACAAAAAAGCAATGTGTTTAAACATTGCTTTTTTCTACTATGCAAATACGTAAAAATCTGCTTTAAATAATGATTATTTACGTTTTTGCATATCATAAAATATTCTAACTTATTCCTCTAGTTTTATATAATATTTTTTCTATCAATGCAACAATAAAATACATTAATGCTGCAAGTATACATAAAATTATTGTGCTTGCCATAACTAAATCAAGTTTAAACACTTGACCTCCATACACAATTAAATATCCAAGGCCAGCACGAGATACTAAGTATTCTCCCATAATAGTTCCAACCCAAGTTAAACCAACATTAATTTTTAAAACAGAAATAAAGTCTAAAAGGGAATTTGGAAGTATCAATTTAAAAAGTATTTGATATTTTTTTGCGCCCATGCTTTTTAGCAACATTATTTTATTTTCATCGCAATTAACAAAAGAGTTTAGCATTGAGATAATAGTGATAACAATCATTATTAAAATATCCATAACAATTATGCTACCAATTCCTGTTCCAACCCAAACTATAATCATTGGTCCTAATGCAATTTTTGGCAATGAATTTAAAACAACAATGTATGGGTCTAATATTTTTCTAATTGTTTCGTTCCACCAAAGTAAAATTGCAATAAGGCTACCACCAATGGTTGCAATTAAAAAACCAATTATTGCTTCATTAAGCGTTACGCCAATATGATAAGTTAAATTACCATTTTTAAATAAGTCAATTGTTGTTGCAACAATTTTGCTTGGAGAACTAAAAATAAATGTATCAATAATTTGCAAATATGCAAAAAGTTCCCATAAACCAATTAATATCAACAACAAACTTATTTGGCAAAAAACAATTAAAATTTTATTGCGTTTAAGTTTGTTTTTGTATTTAATAAAATCTTTAGAAAAACTTTGTTTTAAATTATTTTTCATCTTCCTGTAACTCCTTCCAAATTTTATCAAATATTTTAGAAAAGTCTGGAGACTCTCTGCGTTGTAAAGGGGCTCCATAATCTTTTAAATCTAAAGAATAAACACTTTTAACCGTTGCAGGTCGTTTACTTAAAACAATAATTTTATCACTCATGCTAATTGCTTCGCTAATATCGTGAGTTACTAAAATTGCGGTCTTTTTCTCAGATTTTATAATTTGATGAACATCATCACAAACATTAAGTCTTGTTTGATAATCTAGTGCGCTGAATGGTTCATCAAGTAAAAGAATTTTTGGGTTCATTGCAAGTGTTCTAATTAATGCAACTCTTTGCCTCATACCACCAGAAAGTTCATGTGGATATTTGTTTCTAAAATCCCATAAACCATATTTTTTTAGTAGGTTATTTGCGTATTCTTTGGTATTTGCGTTAGACCTTTTTTGTATTTCAAGACCTAAACACACATTTTTCAAAATGTTGCGCCATTCAAAAAGGTGGTCTTTTTGAAACATGTATCCTGTGTGAGATGTGTCAACCTCTGTATTGTTAATTAAAACTGTTCCGCTTGTTGGTTTTATTAAGCCTGAAATTAAAGAAAGTATTGTGGTTTTGCCACATCCACTTGGTCCAACAATGCTTATAAATTCGCCATCTTCAACGCTAAAAGATAAATTCTTTATTGCAGGAGTTTCACCTAAGCTAGAGAAATATGTTAAATTAACATTTTTAAATTCTAAAACTTTCATGTTATCTCCTTGTTTTCAAGTTAGAATATACTTCATTATATGTAAAAATTTTATTTGTGTTAATTTTAAGGTTTAACAAGTTTTAAAGTTTAAGAATATTATAATTTATATACTGTTTAGGAGGTTATATGAAAAAGTTTTTATCGTTACTACTTATTTTTTGCGCAGGCTTTAGCATAATGCTTGCTGGTTGCGGAAAAAAAGATAATGTTATAAGATTAAATGAAGTTACACACAGTATTTTTTATGCGCCACTATATGCTGCAATCAATAAAGGATATTTTGAAGAATACGGAATAGAGATTGAATTAACAAATGGTGGCGGAGCAGATAAAAGTATGGCTGCATTAGTATCTGGCGGTGCAGATATTGGTTTAATGGGACCAGAAGCGTGTATTTATGTTGCTGCGCAAGGTAAAAAAGATATGCCTAAAATTTTTGCGCAATTAACAAAAAGAGATGGTTCATTTTTAGTCGGTCGTGAAGATGTTGATGATTTTGATTGGAAAGATTTAGAAGGTAAAGAGATTTTAGGCGGAAGACGTGGCGGTGTTCCTGCAATGGCTTTAGAATACGCATTAAAACAAAATGGCTTAATAAATGGTGAAAATGTAACTATAAATTATGATGTTGAATTTAATTCAATGGCTGCAGCATTCCAAAGCGGTGTTGCCGATTATGTTACAATTTTTGAACCAACAGCAAGTGAAATAGAAGCAAACAACAGAGGCTATATTGTTGCTTCAGTTGGTGAAGAAGTTGGTGAAGTTCCATTCACAGCATTCATGGCAAGTGAAAATTATTTAAAAAATAATAAAGATAAAATAAAAAATTTCATAAAAGCTGTTATGAAAGGTTATGAATATGTTGTTTCAACAGATGTTACTGAAGTTGCAAGAACTCTATTGCCATCATTCAATGGAAGTAGTTTAGAAAGCATTGTTGCTAGCTTAAATAGTTATATTCGTATTGATGCTTGGGTAAGTAATCCAATAATGCAAAAATCTTCTTTTGAATTATTGCAAACAATAATGAAAAATGCAGGTGAGTTAAGAGAAAATGTAAGTTATGAAAGCATTGTTGATAATAGCTTTGCTGAAGAAGTTTTGAATGAATTAAAATAAAAAAAAGAGAACTAAATTTAGTTCTCTTTTTTTTATTTTGTTTTTTAAAATTTAATTTTGTGATATACTCTAAATTAAGAGGTTATAATTTAAGGTGTTAAAAAATATAAACAAAAAAGAAATTATTAGCATTCCAAATATTTTATCTTTTATTAGAATATTATTAGTTCCCATTTTTATTGCTCTGTTTTTATGTAACTATGAAATAACTGCCTTCATAATTTTTGTTCTTGCAATGCTAACAGATGTTATAGATGGTTTTATTGCTCGCAAGTTTAATATGCAAACTGAACTTGGAAAACTAATTGATCCATTAGCTGACAAATTAATTAAAATTAGTGCAATAATATGTTTTACTATAAAAAACATAATTCCTGTAAGTATATTAATAGTATTTTTAATTTTAGACTTGTTTTTGATTGTATCTAGTGTTATAATATTAAAACAAGGTATTATAATAAAATCTAACATATTTGGGAAGTTAGGCACTTTTTTAGTTTTTGTTGGCATTGTGCTTAGTTTCTTTTATAAAGATGTTAATAATGCAAATATTATAATACTTTTAATTGGTTTAATAATTTATGCAATTTCTTGTATTTCTTACACGATTATATATTTTATTAAACGTAAAAGCCAAAATAAATTAGATAAGGAAATGTAACTATGCTTTTAGGAATAATAGATATTGTTAAAACTTTTTTTAAAAATATTGCAACAAGGTTGCAACTTCCAAGTGTAATATTCGCCGTTGTGTTTGCCGTCGTGGGTTTGGCTTTTGTTTTTTTAGCAAAAAGAATTGCTCGTGCGGTACGTAAAACAAATGATATAAAAGATAATGATAGAGTTTATATAACTTTTAAAGTTATAGGTTTAACAATGCTATTTATATCATTACTAATAATAGTTTTTAGCAATTTAAATAATTTTTAATATTAAAACAAAAGCAAAAATGTAACTTATTAAAATTAAGTTGCATTTTTGTATTTATAACTGTTAGGAGATAAGAATGGAAAAAAGTTACTGTCCACAAAATTTTGAAAAACAAATTTATAATGATTGGTTAAAAAAAAATTATTTTGAAACAAAGATTAATAAAAATAAAAAACCTTTCACAATAATAATGCCACCTCCAAATATCACTGCAAAATTACATATTGGTCATGCTTACGACACAACAATTCAAGATAGTATTATCAGATATAAAAGAATGAAAGGCTTTGAAGCATTGTTGCTTCCAGGAACTGACCACGCAGCATTAGCAACTGAAGTTAAAGTTGTTGAAAGATTAAAATCACAAGGTATTTCAAAAGAAGACCTTGGCAGAGAAAAATTTATGGAAAAAATGCAAGAGTGGTACGATGAATTTGGTTCTCAAATTCTTGAACAATTCAAACAATTGGGTTTGTCTTGTGATTGGAGCAAAAAGGCATTCACTCTTGATGAACAACGTTGCAAAAGTGTTAGAAAAGCTTTTGTTCAACTATACAATAAAGGATATATTTATCAAGGCAAAAGAATCACAAATTGGTGCAGTAGTTGTAAAACTGCTTTAAGTGATTTGGAAGTTGAATACAAAGAACAAAATGGCAACATTTGGTATTTAAAATATCCTGTTGAAAACTCAAATGAATTTATAACTGTTGCAACAACAAGACCAGAAACAATCCCTGGCGACACAGCGGTTGCAGTTAATCCAAACGATAAGCGTTTTAAAAATTTAATTGGAAAAAATCTAGTTTTGCCAATTATAGGAAGAATAATTCCAATTATTGCAGATGATTATGTTGATCCAAAGTTTGGAACAGGAATGGTTAAAATAACTCCTGCACACGATCCTAACGATTTTGAAGTTGGGTTGCGCCATAACTTAGAAGTCATTAACATTATGAATGGCGATGGCACAATGAATGAAAATGCTGGTAAGTATGCTGGTTTAGATAAATTAGAGTGCAGAAAACAAATTGTTGAAGACTTCAAGCAATTAGGTTTATTTGATAAAGTTGAAGACTTAAAACATAATGTTAGCGTTTGCCAAAGATGTGGCTGTGCATTAGAACCAATTATAACAAAACAATGGTATGTTAAAATGGATGAACTTGTTAAACCGGCCATTGAAAAAGTTAAAAACGGTGAAATAAAATTCATATCAAAACGTTTTGAAAAATTGTATTTCCATTGGATGGAAAACATAAAAGATTGGTGTATTAGCAGACAAATTTGGAGCGGACACAGAATACCTGTTTTTGTTTGCTCACATTGTGGAAAACAAATTGTTGAACTTGAAGACCCTAAAACTTGTCCACATTGCGGATGTGAAAACTTAGTTCAAGAAGAAGATTCTTTAGACACTTGGTTTAGCAGCGCTTTATGGCCATTTAGCACATTAGGTTGGCCAGATAACACAGAAGAAATGAATTATTTTTATCCAACAGATTTAATGGTAACAGGGTTTGATATAATTTTCTTCTGGGTTGCTAGAATGATATTCAGTGGTTTGGAATATACAAAACAAGTTCCATTTAAGGAGATTTTAATTCATGGTTTAATTAGAGATGAATTAGGCCGTAAAATGAGTAAAAGTCTTGGAAATGGAATTGACCCTGTTGATATAATTAATAAATATGGTAGCGACACTTTGAGATACTCATTATTAACAGGTTCAACAATTGGTGGCGATATTAAATATAGTATTGATAGATGTGAAAATGCAAGTGCGTTTATAAATAAAATTTGGAATGCTAGCCGATTTGTTTTAGAGAATGTTAACAACTTTAACAATTTCAAACTAGAAAATATAAGCGATTTAAAGTTGCAAACTGTTGATAAATGGATTTTAACAGAGTTTCATAACACAATAAAAAACATTAATAAATTATATAATAAATATGATTTGGGTATTGTTTGCACAGAACTTTATGAATTCACTTGGAATAAGTTCTGCGATTGGTATATTGAAGCTTCTAAAACAAGTTTATATAGTGAAGATGAAGAAATTAAAAATAAAACTTTAAATGTTTTAATTTATATTTTAGAAAATATATTAAAAATGTTGCATCCAATAATTCCATTTGTAACTGAAAATATATATTTGAATTTACCAAAACATGAAAACACAATAATGTTTGCAGAATTTCCAGAATATAACAAAGCTTTAACATTTACTTCAGATGCTAAAGTAATGCAAGAAATTTTTGATATTATTAAAAAAATAAGAAATGTTAGAAATGAAATGAATGTTCCAGAAAATGTTAGAGTTAATATTATTTTGGAACCTTTGAAAAATAAAAATAAAATCGCAGAAAGTGCAGATATTATTAAGAAATTGGCTGGCGGTAAAGAAATAACTATATTAAAAGAAAACGAATCTGTTGAAAACTGCGTTGTTATTGTTAACAGAATTTGCAAAGCTCATTTGCCATTAAAAGAATTATCCGATCCAGAAAAGGAATTAAAAAGGTTGGAAGGAGAATTGCAAAAAGTTGAAAGTGAATTGATAAGAGCAAATAAAATGCTTTCAAACCCAGGTTTTATTAATAAAGCTCCAAAAAATTTAATAGATGCTGAAAAGCAAAAAATTGTTAAATATGAAGAAATGAAAAACAACATATTAAATAGTATAGAAAAAATAAAATCACTATAAAGTGATTTTATTTTTTTGTTGCAAATTTAAAAATATTTTTATTTATTGTTTACTTTTTCTTCTAAAGCTTTTGCTAGTTGGTCTGGGCAAGAAGTGTTGTTTCTGCATTTTATGTTTTTTAATTTAGCAATAACATCTTCTGCTTTCATATTTTCAACAAGTTTGCAAATTCCTTGTGTGTTTCCAAAACAGCCACCTTTAAAGGAAACATTTTTAACAATATTGTTTTCGTCTAATTCAAAACTGATTTCTCTTGAACAAACGCCTTTCGGTATATAAGTGTATTTCATATTCAACTCCATTTCAATTTTAATAATTATTCACAAAATGAACAAAATTTAAATGTTAAAATTCTTATAAAATTTGCATAATTATAAATTTGATATTTGTAATAACTTATTGTTTTTTAGTTAATTTCAACAATGCTATCATATAAATTTTCAAAGATATTTGCAGCTTCTTCTTTCCATTTGTTGCAAGCAATAATTGCACTGTGTCTTGTTGGAACTTTTAATTTTATTTCTAATAGTGGTTGACTAACCAAAGGTTCTTTAATTTTTAAATTAATTGTGTAAGAACCATCTTGGTTTTTAGTGTAGTTAGAAACATATTCTTGATTTCTTTTAAAAGTTATTCTGTTTTGTTTTGCAAAATTTGTTATTTCTTCACGTAAACTTTGGGGAATTCTTAAGAAAAAATGGCTTAAACAATTCCTTCCAGAATATGTTAATGCAAATTTGCTTTCTTCATCATCAGCAGGGCTAACATCATAAATAAATCCAGCATCAATTAATTGAGGCATAATTTGTTTATAATCCATATAGTTTAACCAATTGTTTCTGCTGGTGCAAATATCAACAATAGAATTTTCTGTTAGTGGAATTTCCATTTTATCTAACAAAAACAATAATTTTAATTTATTAATTGTTTCATCTTGTGTGAAGTCCATTTTTTTACTCCGTTGCAATAATATATAGTATTATAGCAATTATTTTAATTTATAGCAATTGAATAATATTTTTATTAAAATTAGTGAAATTTTTAAAATTTGAATAATTATTAATATTTTTTTATATTGTTGTATTTTGTTTTGCAAAAAAAATTAAATTTTATATAATATTATTAGGAGATTGATCATGGAAGAATATTCAGTAGAAGAACAACAAAAATTAAAAGAATTTTTTGCAGCTTGTAATGAGATGATAGATGGAAGATTTATTCTTTCAGATGTTAAAGTTGCAAAAATTTTAAAGGCAATAGCTGGGTGTAAAACTCTTTATGATTTATTTGCCAAATGTTTATTAAATTTTAATTTTGATAGGGAATTTAAAAACGCCAAAACAACAAGTAAAATTAATGGCGGCTATTTTGTTTTGCCAAGTGAAGAGAAAAAAATAATAGCAATGGTATTTTGCTTTTTGTTGGATGTTGATAACAAAAAAATAAACTTGCAAAATTTTATTAATGAAAATTTCTATAATCCAGATGGATATAATATTAGTTATAGTAATTTTGCAATGAATGTTTTAATTCCATTTAAAAATAGTGTGTTAAATGAATTAAATTGCAACGAGAACGGAGTTGTTGTTGATTCTAATGTTGAAGATGAAGAAGTTGAAGATGAAGAAGAAACAGAAGAGGAAACTGAAACTCAAGTTAGTGAAGATAACACTAGAGAATTAAATATTTTATTTGCAAACTTAAGAATTGCTTTAAATGAATTGTATTCTGCAACAAAAAGACAAGCTAGATTGAAAGAAGATTTATTTGATGAATTGAAAATTATTATGAATGCTTTTCATGAAGCAATTAATATAAGAAATTTAAAAATAATTAATGCATTAATGATTCCTTTAGAATATATTTTAAAGAAACAAAAATCATTAAGATATTATTATCAAAAAGTTAAAGAATGTTTAATCGAATTTTATTATGAAGATTAATTATTAATTGTTGTTTTTACTTAAATATATAAAAGAGAGTTGTTGAACTCTCTTTTTTTTTTTTGTTTTATAATAAATTTTTAATCGATTTTGATGTTGTGTTATCTTGTATAAGTTTTAAATAAAAATAAGCAAATTGATAATAATTAAATAATTAAAAACTGCAACTAAAAAATAAAAATAATGGATATTGTTAATTTAAGTCAAAATTAAATGTTTCATAAACTTAAAATAAAATTTATATTATATATAAAAGATTGGTTGAGTATGTTGATTTTATATAAAGTAAAATATTAATTTATATATTTATTTTTAATATTCAACAAATGGTAGTGTTGTTTGTTAAATTAAATGTTTATATCATTAATATTTTCTAGTTGTTTTTTATTGTATTATTTAATGCTTTTAAGTTTCTATTTTTAATTTTAATTATTAATTCAAATATTAATCTATAATTAAATTATTATTTAATTTTAATTACAAATTGAAGCAAAGTATATTTAATTATTATTTATTAATTGTTTTATTTATTATTAAATCAGTAAATAAAGTTAAATTTATATTAAAAATATTAAAATTATATGAAAAAACAGTGAAAAAAATAAAAAATATATTAAAAAAATTGTGTTGTCATATTTTCGTTCAAAATTACAACATAAAAAAACATAGTAATATGGAGATAAAAGTGCTAAAAATAACGTGTGTTAGCTTTTGTATAAAGTAAAAACTTGTTTTAATTTCAATTTTTTTTAAAAATGTTAATGATTGCATATGAATTGATAATCCACCAAAAGTTATAATTGCTGTCGCAATAGGTATTATTAATGTTGTTGAAATGCTACTTTGTGACAACAACAAACAACCTTTTGTCATTTCTATAATACCATTTGTTATAGAAGTGGCTCCAAGTGGTGTTAGTCCAATTGGTTTTAAAATTGAATATAGTAACAAATTAATCGGTTTTAAAATTTGGATATTGTTTATTAGATTGATAATCATAAAGAAAATAGATATGTAACCACCAACTATTAAAATGCTTTTAATACTAGTGTACATAATATCTTCTAAATTTATTTCATTATGTTTTTCTGTGTTATAATTTAAATTTTTTATTGTGTTTATGTTTATATTGTTTTTAAGTTTGTAATTTCTATAAAATATTCCGTTAACTATTGCGCCTAATATGTGAGATATTAAAACAATTATTCCTATTTTTATGTTGCCAAACATTCCAACAGCAACAGTTCCTAATATAAACATTGGTCCACTGTTTGAAGTGAATGTTGTTATTTTATAGGCTTCTTCTTTTGTAATTAATCCTTTGTTGAAACAATCGTAAGTTAATTTTGCTCCAATTGGATAACCACTGATTATGCTGAACATAAATATGTAGGATGATGCTCCTGAAACTTTAAATAATTTATATGTGATTTTTTCAAACTTTTTTGCAAGAAAGTTAATGAAACCAAGTTCGCTTAATAATTTTGTTAAAATAAAAAAGGGTAAAAGTGCTGGAACCCAACTTATTGCCCAAATATTTAATCCTAACAAGCAAGCTTTAATATTTTCTTCTGGATTACACACAAATAATATTAAAATTGCAATAACTAATATTGTTGCAACTATTCTAGTTCGTTTCACTTAATTATCCTTTTTATTTTTACTTAATTATGATATTATATTTATATTAATTGAGGAGTGTTTTTATGAAAAATAAACCAAAAATTGGATTAGCTTTAAGTGGTGGTGGGGCGTTGGGTTTTGCGCATTTAGGAGCAATTCAAGCATTGATGGACAATGGTATTAATATTGATTGTGTAACAGGAACTAGTATTGGTGCTATTGTTGGTGCTGCAATATCTGTTGGTAAATTGCCAATAGAAGTTTTTAATAGCGCAAAAAATATAAAAACAATAAATATAATTGATGTTAATTTTAAAACTAATGGTTTGTTGTCGGGTAAGTCTGCAACCAAGCTTATTAAAGAAATTGTTGGAGATGTTAATTTTACTGATTGTAAAATACCTTTTAAATGCGTTGCAACTGATTTAAAAAGTGGAGAAGCTGTTGTATTTGATAGTGGGTCTTTGGTGGAAGCAATTAGGGCAAGTATTGGCGTGCCTGGAATATTTTCTCCAATTGGTAAAAATGAAAAAATTTTAGTTGATGGTGGTCTTGTTAACAATTTGCCAGATAATCTTTTAAAAGATATGGGTGCAGATATTATAATTTCAGTTGACTTAATTAATGATTACGTTATGGAAGGAGCTCCTAGATTTATAACGCAAACACTTGTTTATGCGTTTTTATTGCAACAATATGAATGTAATAAATTAAGAAAAAACAAATCTGATATTGTTATAAAACCTAAACAAAGAGGAGTTAAACAATGGTCTTTTAACCCTAAAATGGCAGAAATAAGTTATAACGCAGGGTATGATGCAACCATTAAACAAATTAAAAGAATAAAAAATAAAATTGATAAATTTATTAATGAAAGCGCTTAATCGTTTAACAAATAATAATACATAAAAATAAATAAATATACAATAAGTAAAAATGAATAGCTATGCAAAAATATGAATAATATTAAATTATTAACAAAAAAATAATGCCATAAATTTAGGCATTATTTTTATTTTTTATATTTTTATTGTTTTTGTTAATAAATCTGGAGTGTAATTTGGAATTGCTTTATTTTTTCTTAATAGTAGATAATAAACTTGGTTTGCGTTGTCTTCAATGTTTGCAATTTCTTTATAAAGTTTGCTTTTGTCTTTATCAACATTATTAACACGAATTATTAAATTTGTGTTGCATTCACAATTTTTTAATAATTCTGAATTTTCTGATTTAAAACCTAATACTTTAATAAATGGAAGTTTGTCCATTTTATAAATTTCATTTATTATACTTTTATTTATATTTAAAAGTCTGTTAAGAACAATGCGTTTAATTCTTGAAAAAGTATATCTTTTTGTTTTAACGTTTATTAAAAAATCTGTTAAATCTTTTGTGTTGTGGCAAACTTCGTAAATTCTATTTTCCAAACCTTCATTAACATCAAATATTTGTTTTAAATCTTTTGTTGTTGAAGTTTTTAATGAAAACATACAAAGGTTGTTAAATATTTCTAAATCTGGCAACCCAAAAACATTCATTTCTTCTTTTATGCAATCGTAGCTTGATTTTGGTAAAAATTTTTTAACAGCTTTTGCTTTACCTTTCTTATATAATAAAGCTCTAATTGCTGTTGCGCTTGTTTCATCTCCAAACAATTCAGTGCTTGAAAAGTTGTTATAAGTTCTAGAAATAAAAACAGGTTTTATATTGCTTTTTGTTTGTTTTATTGCTTTTAAATATTCTATTGCTAAAATGTTGTTAGGGCATATTATTGCTTTTAATGCCAAATCTATTTCAGCATTTTTAAATTCTGTTTTGTTATTTTTTAAATATTCTCTTAGTGCTTTTTCTTTAGCAGAAACCAAAGAATCTCCATTTTTTAAAAATTCTTTAACACTTTGGCTAAATTCTTTTGGCTCATTTATAAAAAAATCTGCTAATTTATTTAAAATTTTTTCATTATCGCATTCGCATCCAAAGGCTAAATGCGTTACATTTGAAAAAGAATTTGCTATTTTTACGCCAGCTAAAGCAAATATTTCTGCAGATGAACAAGCATAAGGTGTTGGCATTTGAACAACAATATCTGCGCCATTTTCTAGTGCCATTTTTGCTCTTACATATTTATTCACAATTGTTGGTTCGCCACGTTGCGAAAAGTTTCCTGTTTGAATGCATAAAATTGCATCGGCCCCGCTTTTTTCTTTTGCTAATTGCATGTGTTTTAAATGTCCCATATGAAATGGATTATATTCACAAATTATTGCACATATTTTCATAGAATCTTCCTTCTTTGCATTTTTATAAATATATTTGAATCTTTATAAATAAAATCAAACTTTAATTTTTTACTAACAATTAAGTTTTTACGTATTAAACATTAGTATTACGTACTATTACGTACTATTACGTACTATTTTAATTAAAATAAACTATTTTTTGTTTTTAATAAATATTCATAAATTGTAAAATTTTAATAGCCTTTTTAAGGTGAGATTTTTTATGATTTACTTTTCTTATATTAAAATTAATGAATATTATTTTTTTGTTGTTTTGAAATTATTTGGCTTTATTTAATTAGTAGTATATAATAAAATCAAAATTTATTCAAATGAATTAATTTGATTTTATAAAATGTGTGGGGTAAAGTATGGAATATTTAAAAATAGAAGCAACTTGTGATTTTGAAAAAAATTTATTAAAAAAAGTTGTTAATACAAACAAAAAAATTGTGTTGCCTGAAGGCGATTGTGATAGAATTATTAATGCTACAAAAATTTGTGCAACAAATAATATATGTGAAGTTATTTTGCTTGTTGAAGATATAAATGATGATAGAATTCAAGAGCTAAAAAATATGAGTAATGTAACAATTATAGATTATAAAAATCACGAATTAAAGCCTGTTTTGGCAAGTGCTTTATATGTTGAAAGAAAAGCAAAAGGAATAACAGAAGAAGATGCTAAAAAATTAATTGAAAACCCTGTTTATTTTGCTGCAATGATGGTTAAGTTGGGATTAGCAGATGGTTATGCATGTGGAGCAACAACAACAACTGCAATGTCTTTAAAACCTGCATTACAAATAATAAAAAGCAAATCTGGTGTTGTTTCTAGTTATTTCATAATGGAAAAAGAAGGAAAAACGTTTGGTTTTGGAGATTGTGGATTAATTGAAAACCCAACTGAAGATGAACTTGTTGCTATTGCTGAAAACACTGCAAATGCATATAATGTTCTTTGCGGAAATAATCCAATTGTTGCAATGTTAAGTTATTCAACAATGGGCAGTGCTAAAAGTGAATCTGTTACAAAAGTTGCAAACGCTGTTGCTAAATTAAAAAGTAAAAATTTAAGTTACGTTGTTGATGGAGAAATGCAACTAGATGCTGCTGTTTGTGAAGAAGTTGCAAAACTAAAAGCTCCAAAAAGTGAAGTTAAAGGAAATGCAAATGTTTTAATTTTCCCAAATTTAGAAAGTGGAAATATTGGCTACAAAATAATGCAAAGATTTGGCGGATATAAGGCATATGGCCCTTTATGTGCTGGTTTTAATAAACCTGTTAACGATATTAGCCGTGGAGCAAATGTTCAAGAAATTGTTTATATTGTTGCAATAACTGCATTGCAATGTGTTGAAGAAGATAAATAATAATTAAAAAATTGTTTGAAAATTTTTGAAATATAATTATACTATTTAAGTACGGAATGTTTTAAGGAGTTTATATGAAAAGTAATAAAATTTTAGTAATTAATGCAGGTTCAAGTTCACTTAAATTTCAATTAATGGATGCTGTAACCGGTGAAGTTTTTGCAAAAGGAAATGCAGAAAGAATAGGAATTAAGGATTCTTTTTTAACTTATAAGAGAAATGAAGAAAAAACAGTTTTTAATGAAGATTTTAAAAATCACAAAGTTGTTATGGAATATTTGCTAAAGTTGTTGGTAAGTGAAGAACATGGTGTGATTAAAAGTATTGATGAAATTGGAGCATTTGGTCACCGCGTTGTTCATGGCGGTGTTAAACACTTTGAACCATGTTTAGTAACTGATGAAGTAATTAAAGATTTGCAAGAAGCAGTTGATTTGGCGCCATTGCATTTGCCAGCTCATATTATGGGCATTGAAGCTTGTATGCAAAGTGCACCAAGCATTAAAAATGTTGTTGTTTTTGACACAGGATTTCATAGCCAAATACCTGAAAAAGCATTTAGATACGCAATTCCTAAAAAAGACTATGAAGAATTAAAAATAAGAAGATATGGCTTCCACGGAACAAGTCATTATTTCATTTCACATGAATATGCAAAAATAGTTGGAAAAAATGTTGAAGATTTAAAAATTATAACTGCACATCTTGGTGGCGGTTGTAGTATAAGTGCTGTTATGGGTGGCCATAGTGTTGATACTTCAATGGGCTTCACACCACTAGAAGGCTTAATTATGGGAACTCGTTCCGGTGATATAGACCCAGCTGTTGTTGAATATTTAAGCTTAAAACGCAATATGACAGTTTCTGAAACTTTGAAATACTTAAATAAGCAAAGCGGTATGCTTGGTTTAACAGATGGTAAGTATTCAGATAACAGAGATATTGAACAAAATTTGGATAATCCAGATTGTGCATTAGCTTTAGATATGATGTGTTATAGAATACAAAAATATATTGGATCATATATTGCTGCAATGAATGGCTGTGATGCGATTGTTTTCTCTGGTGGAATTGGCGAAAGAGGTATTTTGGTTAGAGAAAAAGTGTTAAGTGGTCTTACTTGCTTTGGAATTGAAGTTGATAAAGATGCAAACAAAGAAGTGTTTGGAAACAGTGGAAGAATAAGCACTAAAAACAGTAAAATTGATTGTTATGTTGTTCCAACAAATGAAGAACTTGTTATTGCAATGGAAACTAAAAAAATTGTTGAAAATAAATAGGTTTAGAGGTATATTTGGAAAGGTTTTTTAATAATAACAATTATAAAAAGTTGCCAGATTATGTTGTTTTGCAAAATAACCAACTTAGAAAAGACTTTACAAAAATTAAAATGGAACAGTATGATGGTGGAGTGTTTGAAAACACATCAAATAAAATGATGGACAATTATGCTAAAAACTGTGGTCATGTTGGGATTGTAAAAGTTAAAAATGTGGAGATTTTGCAACAACAAATAAAAAATAATAATGCGGAGTTTAATTGTCCTTCGCAACAAATAAACAATTTAAATGGAAACGTTTAAGTTGTTTGTGTTTTATTGTCAATAAATTAAGAAAAATGAAAAAATTTTTATTATTAATAATTGACAAAGAGTTAAATTTGATATAAACTAAACAAGCAAATTGTTAAAAATTAATTAGGAGGTGCACAAAAATGGCAGTACCAAAGGGGAAAATTTCTAAAGCAAGACGTAATTCCAGAAAAGCTAACTGGAAAGTTTCAACACCTTCTATTGTTGAATGTCCACATTGCCACGAATATAAATCACAACACAGAGTATGTTCAAATTGTGGATATTATGATGGTAAACAAGTAGTTAATGTTGAAAAAAGTAACAAACAAGAAAACAAGTAATTAACAGCACATTGTGCTGTTTTTTATTTTTTTGTTTATGTTTGTTTGATTTGTTTTTTATATGATGTTAAAATAAATTTGTTAGTATAATTTACACAATATTTTTAAATTTATATTAAAAACAAGGGGTTTGTATGAAAGTTGTTATTGATGTTTTTGGTGGAGATAATGCACCTAATAGCACAGTTTTAGGCTCAATAAAAGCATTGAATAAATGTGCAGATTTAAAAATGGTTTTATGCGGTGATGAAGAAAAAATAAATGAAATTTTAAAAACTCAAAATTACGATGCAACTAGAATTGAAATAATAGATGCAAAAGAAGTTATAACAAACAATGAAAGTCCAACAAGTGCAATAAGAACAAAAAGAGAAAGTAGTTTGGTTAAGGCGCTAGATAAATTAAGATTGGATGAAGAAGTTGTTGGCTTTGTTGGGGCTGGCTCAACAGGTGCAGTTTTAACAGGTGCTTTTATGAAATTAGGCCGTATTAAAGGCATTTCTAGACCAGCACTTTGTCCGATTTTGCCAACTATTAATGGTGGAAAAGTTGCTATTATTGATTGCGGTGCTAATATGGATAGCAAGCCAATAAATTTGTGTCATTTTGCTTTAATGGGTAGTGCGTATCTAAAAAAAGTTTTTGGAATAGAAAATCCAAGAGTTGCATTACTTAGCGTTGGCGTTGAGGATGAAAAGGGAAACGAACTTGTTAAAAGCACATTCCCAATTTTGAAAGAAATGAAAAACATTAATTTTGTTGGAAATATGGAAAGCCGTGATTTGCTTAGCGGAAATTATGACTTGATTGTTACAGATGGGTTTGCTGGCAATGTTTTATTAAAAAGCACAGAAGGTGCAATTTTAAATTTATTAAAACTTATTAAAAAAGAAATTAAAAGCAGAACTTTAAGCAAAATTGGCTACTTGTTTATGAAAAAATCTTTTGATAATTTAAAAAGTGTTTTAGATTATAACGATAAGGGTGGTGCCGTTTTATTGGGTTGTAAAAAACTTGTGGTAAAATCTCACGGAAGCAGTGGTGAAGATAGTATTTGTGCAAGTATTTTGCAGGTTGTAGATATGCACAAAGCTGAAGTTTGCAAAGTTATTGAAGAAGAAATAAATTCTTGCAATCTAGATGAAATTTTAGAAAAATTAGAGGCAAAAAATGAATAAATTAAAAGAAATTTATTCTGTTTTAAATTATGAATTTAAAGATGAAAATTTAATAAAAACGGCTTTAACACACAGTAGTTTTGCAAACGAGAATAAATGCACTAGTTATGAAAGATTGGAGTTTTTAGGCGATGCTGTTTTGGAGATTGTTGTTTCGGAATATTTATATAAAAACTTTGACTTTTCTCAAGGAGAAATGACAAAACTTAGAGCAAAATTAGTGGATGAAAAAATGCTTTCAACAATAGTGGAAAGCCTTAATTTAAACAGGTTTGTTTTGCTTGGGTCTGCTCAAAAAAACAAACTTTCAAAATCTGTTGAATGCGATGTTTTTGAAAGTGTTGTTGGTGCAATATTTTTAGATGGTGGCTTGGAAGTTTGCAAAACTTTTGTTAATACAGTTTTGTTAAAAAGTAAACAAAACGTGCTGGATGTTTTAAATGAAACTTTAGATTATAAAACAGTTTTGCAAGAGTATTTAAAGGCTTTAGATTCTAAAAATAAAATTGAATATTGTTGTGTTGGAGAAAGCGGTCCAGACCATAACAAACATTTTGAATTTGTTGTTAAATGCAACAATAAAATTTTAGGCTCTGGCGGTGGAAACAGTAAAAAAGATGCTCAAACAAAGGCTGCTTATGCGGCATTAATTTATTTAAAAAATAGCAACAAGTGATTGTTGCTTTTTTATTTTATTTAATGATTGGTTGTATTTTTAACTTAGTTCATTTTTTCAACAAATTTCTTCATTTTATTGCAAAATTTGCGTATTTAATTTGACTGAAAAAATGCATTATTATATAATTTTATAGGCAAAATATATTATATATAATATATTATTTTTTTATTAATGATATTTCATTACATTTTGCCACTAACTTTGATAAGCATATAAAAGGAATAAAAATGAAAAACGGAAGACTAAATTTTAAAAGTAGAGTTAAACATCCATATTCAAATTTAATTAACAGCATAATAATTTCTTGCATTTTGGTGTTGGGTAGTGTGTTCGGCATCTTTGCAAGTTTTGTTGGTGTTGGCTATGAAAGAGTTTTTGCTAAAGGTATTGGAACAAAGGAAGATCCGTATGTAATTTCAGATGCGGATGACTTTTTTACTTTGCAACAAATTCAAAATGGTGAATTCTCAACAAGAAACGGTAAAAAAGTTAATGCTTATTCCGAAACTGAATTTAGTTATTATTCCTTAGAAAGTGATATTGATATGCAAGAAGTATATAAAAAGCAAAAAACTTTGTATGCTTCAAACGATAGTTCAATTTATATGCAAGAAGAACCAACAAACTTTGTTGGATACTTAGAAGGTAATGGTCATAAAATTTTAAATCAAACAACTTCATTATTTAATAAAATTGAAGAAGGCTCAACAGTTTCTAACCTAATTATGGGTGAGATTACTGATACATATATTAACAAAGAATTAGAGCAAACTGTTTTAATGTTGGCTGGAAGTTTATATTCTAGTTTGGATTTGCTACGAGAAACAGTTTCTGACTATGGTGTGACAGATACTTCCAACGGAAAAGTTCTATTTGCAAATGCTTCTAACTTTAGTGTTTATAAAGCTTGTTTTGATTCTTTTGATACTTTGGAATATCAATATAAAACATTAACAACAAATGTTAAAAATGAGAACATTAATTCAATTAACCAGGTATTCAACTTTGCTAAAAGTGTTGTTAATATTTATGCTGGATTGCAAAGTATAGATTTTAACACATTATTTGATAGTGTTAGTGCAGATATAGTTGATGGACATGAAATAGAAAAAAAATTATTAAATTATTACAATAATAATAGCGTTTATTTAGAGAAAGCGACATATAGTCAATTATATGATATGTTAGTTGATGTTACATTACCAAATAATGCAGATGCTGTTTATTTGGGAAGTGTTACAAATTCAGACACTCAATTTGCTTTTATGTCTAACGCAAGTGTTGCTATTGAAAGTGCTGGAACAATAGAATTAATAGCAAATCATGGAAATGTTTATACAAATTCAGGATTAGTGGACGAAACAACTCAAGAAATAATTGAAAACGAAGAAAATCTAAATGATAAACAATTATTTTCAAATTTAAGTGTTAATCAATATAATAAAGAATTGGAGGCTGAAAATTTAGAGCTTTTAGGAACTCACAATACTTCTAACAAAACAACTGCGGGTATTGTAGGAAGTATGTCCTATGGATCTGTTACAAGTAATTCTTACAATACAGGTTCTATTACTGCAGCATCTACAACTTCTTACGGTCGCCATGCCGCAGGAATTGCAGGAACTGTTTTAGCGGGAGCTGAAGTTAATTATTGTCATAATGATGGTACTGTTACAGCAGGCGCCGGAAAAGGTGGCTCAAATGGAAGCGGGGCAACAGGTGGCTCTGGAGGCTCTGGGGGAACAAGTTCTTCAAAAAATGGTAAAACTGGAAGTGCTGGTGGTTCAGGAACTGGAGGCTCTGGTGGATATGGCGGTGGATATGCTGGTGGAATTATGGGCTATGCAACAAAAGTTAATTATGCCACAGGTTGCGTAAACACTGGAAAAGTAACCTCTGGTGCAGGTGGCTCCGGTGGCTACGGCGGCGGTGGTGCCGGCGGCGGTGGTGGCGGCGGCGCTTATTGTTGGTTTGCATTCACTAACTACAATGGTAAAAGTGGTAGTAAGGGAACTAATTCATCATCTAGAAGCGGAGCTGCTGGAGGTTCTGGTGGCGCTCCAGGTAGAACTAACTCAATACTTAATGATGGAGGCTCTGGTGGAAAAGGCGGAAACGGCGGCGGTGGTGGCGCCGGCGGTGGAAGTGGTTCTGTTGGAAATATAGTTGGAAGTATAACTGGAGATTTAGGTTCATCTGCTGCTAGCGGAAAATCCGGCAGCGGCACAACAGGTGGTGCTGTTGGATCAACACATACAAATAATTATGGAAAATCTGGTCTTGCTGGAACCAAAGGTAGAAATGGTTCGACTGGTTATGCAGGTTCATCACAAAGTGATGGAACAGGTGGAAAAGGTGGATTAGGTGGCGGCGGCGGCTTAGGCGGTGCTGGCGGCGCAGCAGTTAATATAGATTCTCGTACTGCAACAAAAAGTGAATACAATGCCTTTTCTAGAGACTATTGGGTTTATGATTCAAGTAAAGGATATCCAATATTTTATAGCGAAATTGGAACAAGTAAAAAGTATGTAGAATTTTCAGGAGTGTCTGGAACCTCATTCTTTGACGGTAAACAAACTCAAACTTGCACAGTTTACTGGAATGGCTCAAGTATTAGTTTGCCAAGCAATAACACTCTTGGAGCTTCAGGAACATATGGTTTATATTCCACAAGTAGTTTAAGTTTAACATTGTCTAACACTAACTTTAGAATAACTTTAAAGGTAAATGGGGTTCAAAAAACTTCAGGGGTTTCATCAATTGATAGTTCAACAATGAATGGTTATTTAACAGCAAACGCAAGGAATAAAGTTGAAGTTTCTTTAACATATGCTGGAACGCAATATCGCAAACTTACAATAATAAACAATAACCAAGTTGTTAATGATAGTGGTTTAATATCTCCAACTGTTAAAATTGGTTCAACAACTTTGGCAACGGGAACAACGGCGCAAACTTATTATACATATTCAACTAGCACTATGACAATTTCTGCTCCGGCATACTCTGGTGTTACCTATAAAATTTATGTAAACGATGTTTTAAAGCATACATCAACTAAGAGTGCTGCTTTAAGTTTTAGTGTTTATTCATATGTTTCGGATGCAAACACTGCGTACACAATTAAAATTGAAGTATCAAGTGATAAGGCTTTAACGGGTAATGGAACAAAAACCAATCCTTATCAAATAAATAATAATGTGGATTGGACATTGTTTACATTTAGTGATTTGTACAAAAATACATCATCATATTATGTATTAAATGCAAATATAACTGCGACTAGAAGTTACACAACAACTTTTAGTGGAGCATTTAATGGTAACAATTTCACAATAACTAATAATGCAGGTTCAGCACTTTTCACAACGATTTCTAGTGGTATTGTGCATAGTTTATATGTTTCAACTGGTAGTACTTCATATTCAAATGGAAGTGTGTTCTGTAGAACTTTAACAAATTCATCATTAATAAATATTAGATTGGTTTTAAGCAAGGCAATAACATTAACATCTTATAACGGTTCTGGCGGAGGAATTGCTTCAGAAGCAACAGGAAGTAAAATATTTGGTTGCTCGGTTAATACAAATACTTCTGCGGGAACTATAACTATTAGCAACAATACTAAGGCTGGCGGTATAGTTGGTTTTGCATATGGTAGCATGCAAATTGCAGGCTGTCAAAATTATGCAAAAATATCTGCAACAACTTATATTGTTGGTGGTATAGTTGGATTTGCTAATGGTAGTGGAACATTTAATATTAATAATTGTTTTAATAACGGCGAAGTAATAGGTGTTTGTTCAGGTGGAATAGTAGGTTATTCAGCTGGTTCAGGTATGAACTATTCAAACAATATTTCTTTAAATATGGCTTATGCAAGTACATTGTCAGATAGAACTTATGGCAATTTGAATTGGAATACTTACAGTAATACGGATTTATCTTCTAAATATACAACATATAGCAAAGTTTCTATTAACTCAAGTTTTGGATACATTATTAATATTGTTACATCTTTTTCGTTAAGTGGAAAAAAAGCAACAGAGGATATTGCAAATACTGAATTTATAAATTACGTAACATTTAGTTTAGGTTATGCGTATTCTAGGGATATTTCTTCATATTCAGAAATGCAAACTTATGCAAAGGCAATTAATTACACACATGAAGATAAGCTTGCCGAAATGGGCTATGTTTTTATAAAAGATAATCCTAATTATAAAACATTTAATAGTGGCGTAGAAATAACTGCTAATGGCACTTTTGCTTGGCCATATTCTTACATTGATAATGATCCAACTCAAGTTATAGCAACTGTTAATAAGGTTGATCAAGCAGTAAATGAAAACATTTCTTATGAAACACCAGTAAATAGTTATGGTGACTTTGTTAAAGGATTTAGAATAAGTAGTGTTAATGATGCTTACTTATATATTGAATTAAAACAAAATGATAAGGTCGTTGAGACATATGGTTCTAAAGAAATAAGTGTTGGTTTAACAAAACTTGGTCAAAGTTATACAATTGATTTTAGTGGATTTTCAAGTTCTGTTGATCTAGGTAATATAAATGTTAATGAAAATCCATTTAGTAATGCTGCAGATTTTGTAACAAAATCGCAAAGCGCACAATTTTTAAATAAATACACTATAGATGTTTATGCTTACCACGCATTAACAGGTAGTGGTACTCAATCAAACCCTTATATAGTAGATGAGCCAGAAGACTTGAACGTTATTCATAGATTTGCAACAAACACAAATGTTTGGTTCAAACAAACTTCAAACATAACAATGAGTTCAACACTTGGTGGCGCAGAAAAAGTAACACAAGATAATGTAACTGTTTTTTATGGACAATATGATGGCCAAAATTACACAATTAGTAATGTTTATAGACCAATCTTTGGTGTTGTTGAAACAGGTTCTGTTGTTAAAAACTTATATATATCTCCAACAACAAGTAGCACTCAAATTTTATATGCTTCAACACCAAATGAAGAAACAAATAAAACAGTGGATGCTTTTGGACTACTTGCTGGTACAATTGAAAAGGGTGGAGTTGTTAGAAATATAACAGTTAACAATGTTAATAAAAATGCAGTTGATATACATTTGGAAAATTTAAACAAATCACTTAATTATGTTGGGTCAATTATTGGTGTAAATAAAGGAATTGTTGATAATTGTGTAAACTATTCTGATATATACTATAATTCTAACGACAGTTATTCAAAATCGATTTCTTATTTAGGAGGTATTGTTGGTTATAACCACCCTGAACAGACCTCTGTTATAGAAAATTGTATGAATTTTTCTAATGTAGGTGGTTATGTTAATGGCTATGTTGGTGGAATTTCTGGAGTTAGTTATGGTGTTATAAGAAATTGTATTGTTAAAAATAGTTCAGATTTTAATAAAAACTGTTCTGTCATTAGTAGTAGTGGAAATAATGGTGGATTAGTTGGATATACAAATTTCGGTGCAATAATTGAAAATTCTATTAATGCTAGTAATATTGGAACAATGAATTCTAGTAGATATGGATTAGTTGGTTATGTTGCTGGAACAACTTATATTCAAAATAGTTATTACTTGTCAACAGGAGCAACTGCTGCAAATGGTGGAAATATTTCATTAATTAATGAAAATAAAAATGGTGCAAGTTTTGCTCAAAGTGCTGATACCTTAAAAAATTTAACTAGTTTAAGAGAACTTGGTGTAGATACAGGTATGTTTGTTACAAATACAACAAATTTTGTTGCATATGGAACAAATAATCCAACAACTAATAGTGATAGTTTGCCATATTTAGCTAGTGCAAATAGCAAAGCAATAACAGGAAGTGCCCCTACATACGATAGTTCAACTAAAGAAGTTTTAATTAATAACATAAACGAATTATATTATGTATTACAAAACTTTATGAATTATAAAGGTTCAACTATAAAACTAGTTAACGATTTGGATGCAACAGGTTATTTGTGGTTGCCAGGTGTTTTATATGAAAACACAACTTTAGATGGTGATGGACACACTATTTATGGCATTAATGCATCAACAAAAGATAGAAATAGTTTAAATGGATTCTTGCAAGCAGTTGCTAAAAATGCTGTTATAAAAGATATTAATTTTGATAATTTCTATTCATATAGTTATATTGATAGTTATTCTAACCCAGAATTTAATCAAGGATTAATTGAAAATGTTATTGGTGCCAATGTTTTAATTGAAAATGTTGATATTTATGGATATGTTCGCCAAGTTAAAGATTGGACAAATTCAAATAATGTTAGAACAGGAGCTTCTTTATTAGTTGGTAATGTAACTAGCGATGGCTCTTTAACAATTAAAGACTGCGAAATAGCTGGAAGTGTAACAATCAGTTCAACTGCAAAATATAGAACATATTTGGCTTCTGCTATGGCTATTGCTAACACTAATAATGTAATTAACATTTCAGGTGTTTCTAGTTCAGCTAAATTATATTTTGATAATTATAATGCAAGCAACAATGTTCTAATTGGTGGAATAGCTGGTGCTCAACTTTCAGAATTTTCAAATTCTAATGTAAGTAATAACTTATTCACTGGTGAAATTAGTGCATTAAATAGTGCAATGTATAACAATTATATTGTTGCTTACGCAATTGGAAATGGTATTAAAAATAATATAAGTTACGGAACATATAAAAATACAAAACCAAGTGGAATAACTAGTGGTTCCATAACAACTTCTGATACAAACTTAATAATTCCAAATATTAGTGATGGATTAAACGGAAGAGTTGTAGCTGAAGATAAACTTGCAGACTTAAAAAACACAGAGCCATCATTTGATACTGAGTTATATTGGTATGCAAATGAAAACAATTTACCAACTTTGTGGCACACAGATGACAACGCAAGAGTTGTTAGTTTGGCAACACAAAATAAAATTGTGTTAAAAGAATTACCTAACCAACAAGTTGATGTAATAAATTATTATGTTGATTTCTTGGTTTCAGATTTAACATATGAAAACAACAAAACTTATAATATTTCTTTTGACTATTATATTATTAGCAAGGGAGCAGATGTTTCTTTAGGTATTGGTTATGGTAAAAATGGTTCTAGTTCATATACAGATGATATAGCACATTCTGTTTCTTATAATCAAACTGTAGGAACTTGGCAACATTTCTCATATAATTACACTGTTACAAACATTGCTGAAGGGGATACAGCAAATGCTGCATTCAGATTTAATAGAATGGCTGTTGCAAATACTCCATCAAGCGTTGCTTATAGAAACATAGAAGTTAGTGAAGTTGTTGGTGGTGAAAGTCAAGAGGCTGGAACACTACAAATTGAAGATTTCTATTCAACTACAACTAGTTACGATAGTAATTTAAAAGAATCTGGAACTTTTGAAAATCCTAAAAAGTTTTATGTTAAAGATAAATCAAACTTGTGGGCAATTGCAAGAGCTGGCAGTGAAAATAATAGTGCAGAATATTTCATTAATTTATATGTTAACAATGCATCAAATTTAGCAACCAAAAACACAACAACAATTATTAATATTGGAAAAGGTTATACAATTAATAAATTACCAAGTGAAATAGTTGGTAAAAATGAAGAAATTAGAATTGCATTAAACAAAGAAACAAAACAATACTACATTAAAGTTAAAAATCCACAAACTGTTGCTAACAGTTTAGGAAGTATTGTTGGTTATGACGATGTTTTAACAATTAATAGTGAAGTGATAAACAGTTATCCAACAGATAATTTTGTAGTTATAGCATTTAAATATGGTGAAACTGTTACAATAAATTTAACAACAAATAAAGATTATGTTTCAACAACTAAAAACTATAGATTTGCAAATTGGAAACAAAATGATTCTATAATGACCACAGATTCACAAATTTCATTTGTTATAAACGAAGAAACAGCATCTTTATATGAAAGTAATGCAACAACTTATGAACCAACTTATGAGTATATGCCAAATAAAGTTAATATAACTTCAACTCAAGTTTATAATACTTATAATGGTGCTTTGCAAAACTTCACTCCAAGTGCCACATTTAGCGTTGATGGTAGTTCTGAAAATTACACAAGTGCATATGTAATGCAAAATAAACAAGTAACATTAAATTTGCCAAATAATGAAACTATTATGTTAGATAGGTGGGTTTTAAATAATGCTAATTATGTTGGTTCAAACCCATTCACAATGGCAGATCAAACATATGACTTCCAATGTATATTAAGATATAAAAATATTACATTAAGCATTGGTATGTATGAAGAAGGTGTTGTAGGTCGATCAAATTTAAATACTTGGCTTGACCAACAAATATGGTATGGTAATATTGATGTTGAAAAAGCAACTTATAAATCAGAAAAACATACCTATGAAGAAATTTACAATGAAGAAAATCAACTTTTCTATGATTCTAATGTTGGAAACTGGTCCATTCCAACATTATCTAAACCAAGGATTTATTTCAATTCTGGAGAAAATTCTGTAATTCAAGTTCTTGGAGATTTAGATGGAGAAAGTATATATCTAGATAAGGGAATTCCGTCTGGTTGGACATATGGAGTTGAAAATGGTGTTGAATATATTGAGCCATTAACAGAACTTTCAACTAATAAAAGCATTAATATAATATTCTATCCTAATTTTAAGTTTAATTTTAATATGGAGTTAGCAGGTTCAGGAACCGAAGAAGATCCATATTTAATAAACTCTATAGAAGACTGGAATTTATATCAAAACCTTGCGGATATATATTTTGCTAGTGGAGTTTACACTAAACTTACTACAGATTTAGATTTTGAAGGTCTTGCAATATTTGTAAATGAACAAGCTTCATTAAAAGGCACATTTGATGGAGATGGTCATAAGATTAGAAATTTCACAATTGGTAAAAAATATTTCAACAAAAATTTATTCTATAATGTTGAATCAACAGGTGTTATTAAAAATCTTGTTTTAGAAGATTTCTATATGGAAGGTTTTGGTGATATGACTGCTCCATTAGTTGGAACTTTAAATGGAGGAACAATATATAATGTTGGTGTTATAAGTACTGATCCTAGTAAATATTTCATAAAAACTAATGGATATCATAACATAACAGCAACTTTAGTTTCGTACACAAAAGGTAATTCGATAATTGATACTTGTTATTCAAATTATAATATTAAAGTTGTATCTTACAATCCAAATAATCAATTTGCATCGGTTATTACAGGCTTAACTTTAGGATTTGAAAGTGGTTTTACAATAAAGAATTCATATTATGTTGGAACATTAAATGGTGGCGATACACAAGTTGGTATTGCAACAGTTGCATATGTCGAAAGTGGAACTCCAAAAATTGAAAATTGTTATTTTGGCGGAACACTTGTTGATGGTGAACTAGGAACAAACAACAAATATGGGATTGCTTTTAATATTGTAGGTTCTGCAAATGGTGCGATAATTGAAAATTGTTATTCAAAAGATGTTCCTGTTGCAAATACTACAACTGGATTAGTTATTAACAACTCTAAACAAGTAACAGATACAGAGTTAAAGAGTATTGAAACTTTTAAATTAGATGGAAAATTAACTTGGGATTTCAATAGTACTTGGCGTTTTGTTCCAATAACAACAGATACTTACACAAGTTATAAACAATATAATTTAGGATACCCATTATTAATTGCGAACTTTGCAACTGCATTAAAAATTGATGCAAAACTTGCAAGCAATGCAACAGATGAAGGAACTTTAGTTCCAAGTGTGGAAGGATGGAAAGTTTCTTATGCTGTTGGGGAAAATCCAGATGATGCTCAATATGAAGAAGTTAAATTCGGTGAAACCATAAGAATTGCCCAAGGTTCAAGCATTAATATTAAGTTAACAAGTGATAATGCTAATGATTATTATGTTAAAAATTTAACAGCAACAGGTGCAAACATAACAACAAACATAATAAATTCTTCAACAACAGATGTTGCTGTGTTAGAAAGCACATTGGCTAGTGGAGTTAATGCTATTGTTAACTTTGTTGGCTTGGTGGCAAAAGCAACTTATGACGATGAAAGTTTATATATTGCACCTGATGGTGAAGATTCTGTGTTCAAATCAACAACAATGCAATATGGAAAAACTTTTGATATTAAATACAAATATGCAAAAGATAACTTAACTTTAGGTGAGTTGCTGGTTAATGATGAAGTTATTTACACAAACACAAGTGCTTATGGCGATGACGTTGCTAAAACTGTTGAAGTTGAAAATGTTGGAACATTCACAATTAATCCAGAAACTAAAACTATAACAGTTTCAAACGTTCAAAATAGTTTTTCAATTCATTTCAGAACTTATGTTCAAGTTAAACTTAAAGTTAGTGGAATGTCTGGAAATAATAATATTGTTATAACTAGAAATGGTGAAGAACAAACTTTAACAACAAGTGATTTTGTAAATGATGAAGTTAATTATAATTTCTTTATTGATGATAATTTCAGCATAGTTGTAAACAGAACAGCAACAGGAAATTATATTAAGCAAATTGCAAAAATTGAAAACGGTATAACAAGAACACTTGTTAATGGTGGAATTGATGTTGGCTTAACAACATTAAAATACCCACAAACAGAAACAAAAACAGCAATTGATGCTGTTAGAGATACAGCATACAGTAGTGAATTTTTAGTTGAGTTTGTGGCATTCTATCAAGAAGTTACTGTTAATGTTGATATGCAAAACACTTCAACAAAACCAAATGTAACTATAACAGTAGCTGGAAGTAAAGAAAATTCTTTATCAACATCAATAAGCAAAAGTTTAATATTCACAAATATTTTAAATAACAGCATAATTTCGATAGTTGCAAGTGCAACAGATAATTATAGATTCTATTATACTTTGCAAGGTATTAATACAATCGGTTCAACATATACAAGCAAAACTGAAATTACAGGCGGTTTAACAGTAAATTTAACTGTTGTTGAATTATTTAATGTTAATGAAACAAAAGTTAATGCAAGTGGAGATTTTGCTGCAACAACAGCACCAAATAATCCAATAATAGCAAACATAACAAGCAACCTTCCTGGTAGTGCTGCTGTTATTGCTGGAAATAAAGAATCTGCAAACTTTGTTGACTATGGTAGTTCTATTACTTTTGCAATGGATGAATTTAATTCTGAAAGATTCACATTTGTTGATTGGGATGGAAATAGTGCAGAAACAAACTTTGCAAGTTATTTAATTGAAAACGTATCAGATAATGTTAATGTAACTGCAAATTATTCAGTTAAAACTATTGAAATTTACATAACTTTAAATACTGTTCCACTAATTGAACAAAAAGTTGATGATATCACATATTTAGTAAGAATGTATTCATATATTTATGGTTATGAATACGAAGGAGCGTATGTAACACCAGCAGATATGCCAGCAATTGGGGAAGTTGTTCCTGCTGGAGATACAATAGAAGTTAAAAAATGTGTTGATTGCGGAAATTATGTTAATATTGACGATGATAGTTGTGTTCGTTGCGGTTCAAATAATTTTGAATTAGGTTATGCTTACAGAAATAACCAAAATATATTTGTAAATCATATGAGTCCTGTTGACAATAGCAAATATATTGCAAAATCTGAAGGCATTGTTATGTTAGATAGCAACAATAATGTTGTTACAAGTGGCGGAACATATCATGTTAAATATACCGTTACTGCTGGTGAAACTCTTATGGTTTCTCGTGGAGATAACCCACACATAACACAAACAAAATGTACAGGTTTCTCAGCACGTCCATTTGTGGAAGGTGTAAAAGATTCTAGTCAACCTTCAGATAGCTCAAACTTTAATGAATTTTGGTATATTAAACCAAATACAGAGTTGACTCAAAATTCATTAGATGGATTAATGTTTGCTGTTAGTGGAGACACAACAAAAGATTATAAAATTTATGCAACTTTCTATCCAAAAATTGCTGTTAACGTTTCAGCTAATAAAGAAAACACATCATTGATTGCTAGCGGAACACAAGATGAAAGATTTAGTGCTGACCGTGTTATAGTTACAGGTATAGAACCTAACGGAGAAGCAACTGAAGCATCAATGACTGATGGCGGATTCTTAGTTGGTTCAACTATAACAGTTAGATACAATGTAGGCTTAGTAAATGGTTATGATTTAAGTGCTTATGAATTCACGGGTTGGTCAATAAATGGTGAATTAATTCTAAATGATGATGGAACTCCTGTTATTGAAGGCACAAAAAATTCAACACCTGGTGTTAATGGTGCGGGTTCAGTTACTTACACATTTAGCAAAAATGGGGATGAGTACGTATTAAGTTATGTAATTCCAGACCCAGGTAAAACAAACCAAACTTATGCTGGAACACAAACAATACAATTAGGATTTAAAGAAAAAACTTATACTATTAATCAAAATGTAAACGTTAGCGAAGGTGGAACAATCACTGTTGCAGAACAAGATTCAAATGGCATTTATTCAAAGGAAAGAGATATAACAAGTTTAACAGTTGGTGTTTTAGGTAAGTTTAGATTCACTCTTACTCCAAACGCATCATATGTAGCTGGTGGCTTTAAAACTGATAGTATTGAAACTTTGATTAAAGGCAAAGAATTATTGGTTCCAAGTGAGCAAGTTCAGTTATATGATGGTTTAACTGTAACAGGTGTGTTCTTTAGAGAAGTGCCTTTAACAGTTAATATTAAAACAATAAATATAACTAATGGTAAAGATTTAACAGGCGGACAAGTTGTAGTTTCAAATAATGATGGTGTTGTTGATGGAATTTATAATGAAAGTGAAACATTAACAATCACACCAAACTTATTGGATGAAACAAGATATGAATTTGTTGGATTTAATATTAATTACAACACATTCAAAGGAAAAATTGAAAATGGTGCTTTAGTTGGAAGTGTAACAGGAAATGGTAATGTTGAAATAACTGCAATATTCAAAGAAAAAAGTAGTTACTATAGCATTTCATTCAACCCTAGTGAAGCAGGTTCATTAATTAACGCAGAAAGTGATATTGTTGAATCAATCACAGTGCCAGCAATCAATGTTAATGAAAGTGGCTACGACGCTTCCGCTCGTGAACAAATTGTTACATTCACAAAACAAACTCAGGTTGGTGCTTTTGGTAAAGTTAACGTTGAGGTTTCAGAAAACAGTGATTACATGTTTGCTGGATACACAACAAACGATGAAAATATAACTATTGAAAATATGTTTAACAAAGCAACAACATTTGCAAACATCACAAAAGATTGTGTAATAACTGCAAATTTTACAGAATTATTCTTAGTAAATCTTTCTGTTAATGCAAACAACACAACAAATGATGAAAGTTTATTACCTGTTGCTCCTGCCAATATAAGCTGGAACAGCATAAAATTCAAAAATGCAAATGGAAGTTTCACAACTTACGATGTTAATGATGATATTGATTTATCAACATTTAAACTATCAAAAGGTAGCTTTATAACAGTTCAAATTAGTAATATTCAAGATGGTTATATTTTTGAAGGTTACAATTTGGGTGGAAACAGTTTAACTCAAGAATTTGAAATAACAGATTCTAATTCTGCTAACATTGTTGCAAACTTTAACGAAAAAACATATATCTTAAAAATTTTGCAACCAGCTGGCGGAGT
>CALVLZ010000013.1 GCA_944341445.1 uncultured Clostridia bacterium
GTTGCAAACTTACTATTACCTCTGCCACCTTTTCCACCTTTTAAAACAATAAATTCATCATTATCATCGCTTAAATCTGCTAAAACTTTATCATTTTTTGCGTTTTTAACAACAGTGCCTCTTGGAACTTTAATTATTAAATCTTCACCACATTTTCCGTTGCAGTTGTTATTACCACCATCAACACCATTTTCTGCTTTAAAATGTTTAGAAAAACGGAAAAAAGATAAGTTGCTCATATTTTTATCAACTTTAAAAACAACGTTTCCTCCATTGCCACCATCTCCACCTTCTGGACCTCCGCAAGGAACAAACTTCTCTCTTCTAAAATAAACTTTTCCGTTGCCGCCATTACCAGCTTTGCAAAATATTTTAACTCTATCTAAAAACATAGAAACCTCTTATTTTATTATTTATTATTTTTACTAAAATATGAACAATAGTTTTTTAAAACACAATTTTCACATTGTGGTTTTATTGCTTTGCAATAATATCTGCCAAACAAAATTAATAAGTGATGCAAGTTCCCCCAATCATCTTTGTTATACAATTTTTTTAATTGATTTTCACATTCTAAAACATTGTTTGTTTTTGCTAAACCAATTCTGTTTGAAACCCTAAAAACGTGTGTATCAACAGGCATTGCAGGCAAATTATATGCAACAATAAGCATAACACTTGCAGTTTTCCTCCCAACACCCGGAAGTTTTACTAACTCATCAAAATCTTGCGGAACACAGCCATTATATTTTTCAACAATAACTTTGCTTGCCTCTATTATATTTTTTGCTTTGTTTTTATAAAAACCGCAAGGATGAATTAAATTTTCTAATTCTTCTTGTTTCAAACCAGCAAATTGAATTGGTGTGTTATATTTTTTAAATAAATCTTTTGTTACTAAGTTAACTCTTTTATCTGTGCATTGAGCACTTAAAATAACCGCAACAAGCAATTCAAAATCTGTTGAATATATCAACTCTGTTTTAGGATACTTTATTAAATCTTTTAATATATCAAAAATTTCATATGCTGTTTTTTTATTCATATTTCACCTGCAATATTATAACAAATATATTATTTTAAGTAAATATTAATTTAACACAATAAAAAATAAAAATTAACGTAAATTAAACGTTAATTTAAAAAGATAATTTAACATATTGAATTTTATTAAAATTTTTTATTACTTTATAAAAACCATTAAAAGCAGAAATCGAATTCTTTTTAAGTATAAAATTTGCAACATTATAATGTTTTTCCATAAATCTAACGCTTATTCCGCAGGAAGAACCCAAACCATTTGGTGTGGAAATTATATCATTTGAAACATTACTTTTTGTTAATAATCTGGAATACATTAAGCAGTTGGTTTTATTATTAAAAACAGCAATTATAAACATATTTCACCTTTTTTATAAATAAATAATATATTGAAATAAACTATTAATAACATTAAGTTTAATTACTTTAGTTTATTAAAAAGAATAAAAAAAAGTTCTTAAGGTGAAATTAACATGATTTATTTAGATAACAGTGCAACAAGCAAATATAAACCTAAAAAAACAATTAAAGCACTTAAAAACACAATAACAAAATTAAGCACTAACCCAGGGCGTGGAAGTCACAAACTTAGCATAAAAGCAAGTTTGAAAATTTTAGAAACACGTGAAAGCATTTCAGAATTTTTTAATCTTGGAAAGCCAAATAATGTTATCTTCACATCTGGATGCACTGAAAGTTTAAATATGGCAATATTGGGAACAGCAAAATCTAACGGACACATTATTGTTTCCACATTTGAACATAATTCAGTTTTAAGAGTTTTAAATCACTTAAAACAAAGAAAAAATATTACTTACACAATAATAAAACCAAAAAATGAAAAAATAAACATTTCAGAAATACAAGGAAGCATTAAAACAAACACATATTTGGTTATAATTAATCACATAAGTAATGTAACAGGTTCAGAACAAGATATTAACAAAATAGGTGCATTTTGCAAAGTTAACAAATTGTTATTTATGGTTGATGCTGCACAATCTGCCGGACACGTTAAAATTGATATGCAAAAAAACAAAATTAATCTATTATGTGCTGCTTGCCATAAAGGACTACTTGGTCCTCAAGGTTTAGGCTTACTTTTAATTAATGATTGCGATGTTAAACCAACTAAATTTGGCGGAACAGGAATAAATAGTGAAAGTTTGGAAATGCCAAACGAATATCCAGAAAAGTTAGAATGCGGAACACTACCTGTTGAACTAATATTATCAACATTTGAAAGCATAAAATTTTTAAACAAAAATTTTGATAAAGTAAATAACAAAATTAAAAAATTATCTTTAATTTTATACAATCATTTAAAAAACAATAACAAAGTTATTTTATACACCACAAATTTTGAATCTGGAGTTTTTGCTTTTAACTTAAAACATACACCACCAAATATTTTTGCAAATTATTTAAATAAACACGATATTTGCATAAGAGCTGGCTTGCATTGTGCCCCATATGCACATAAATACATTAACACATTCCCAGATGGTTGCATTAGAGCAAGTATTGGCTATAACAACAGCAAAAGAGATATTAAAAAATTTATTAAAGTTTTAAATAGTTTTAACGAATAAAAAAAATCACAGAAATGTGATTTTTTTAATGTTAAATGTTATTTTAATAAAATAAACTATGTATAATTTTAAAAATTTAAACTTCCTTTAAAAACATAAATATAAGATAATGCTTTGCAAATATTTGAAATAGGAGAATTTACATTAACTTTTACAAGCTTATCTTTTACTTGATCAAATTGATTTCTGCTTAAAATACGCTCTATAATTTGACCATTATTCCTTATTTCCAAAATACCTGTACCAGCCCAAAAATCTGTCATTGATGATTTACTTGAACCAATGTGCAACCAAGCTTCTCCACCAGGTCCAAGTCCAAATGAAAAAAGAAGCGGAATATTACTTTCTTTTTCAAAAAAATCGTTACCTCTAACTTCATAATCTGCATCTAAAAAAGCTTCATTAAAAATTCTTGACTTTTTATATAAATCTTCTTTTTGATTTTCAGACAAATTTGTATAATCCACAACGCCGTCAAGCTTGAAATTAGTTCTTGCTTTCTGTATTCTTCTAGCTTGATCTTCAGGTTCATAATTATTAAACCTATCAGTATATTCTGGCAAAATTTCTTGGATTCTAGAAAGCAATTTTTGCTTATCAAAATTATAATCCTTATACTGCTCTCTTGCCAAACTTAATTTCATCTCTACATAGTTCTGTTTACTGTTAAAATATTCAAGTGCTTTTTTAAAAGTTCTCGTATATTCATCTAGTCCTGCTTGTGGAACATTGTTTAATTCACTTAATATAATTTCTTCACTTTCGTACTCTATTGAACTTTTGTTGTTTGAATAATTTGCACAAATAGGAACTAAATATTCAAGCATAAATTTCATATTAAAAATTTCAGCCCAATCAATTGAAGGATATGATGGAGACCACCAGTGTTTATAACCACCAAACGAAGGAACAAAATTTAAAGGTAACTTTTTTTTCAATTATATTATTTAACTTGTTTTCAACATCTACTCTTACTTGTGGATCAATAGCATACTTCCTAAATTTTTTTGCAAAAAGTCTATCTATCATTTTTGTTTCAAGTTTTGTATTAAGATTATTCATATTTAATAAATCTTTATTAACGTAATCATTAACTAAAATTTCTAAATCACTCATTTTATAACCACTTTTAATTTTTTTTCATTATATCATAGAATTTCAGCATTGTTTAGTATATTTTTTAATTTTTATATTCTTTATTGATTTATATACCAAATCTAATTTTAGATATTTTTTGTAAATATTTATAATTTAAAAATATTTTAAACCCAAGTATAATATCGAAACATTAATAAAAAAAACACTTTAATTTATATTGCAAAGTGTTTTTTGTTTTATTTTTAAAACCAGAACTTCCGAATTGATTTATATATTTTCTAAAACTTTAGAAAAATTAACAACACCATAACCTTCTTCGTTTCTATTACCATTAATAGGTTCTGAACATTTTATTAATAAGTTTTTAATAGCAGTTGGAGTTAAATTTTTATTTTTTGTTAACATTAAACAAACAATTCCCGTGATTATTGGAGCTGAAACACTTGTGCCACTCATAATGCAATAATGCTTTTTATTTAATTGAAAACTACAAGCACTATTAATATTAACCCCTGGTGCTAAAACATCTGGTTTGTAGTGACCAAAACTTGGACCACGAGAAGAAAATTCTGCAACTTTATATTCATTAAAGTTATTTTCTCTGTCGTCATCTAAAGCACCCACAGTTATTATTTTAAAACTACTTCCCGGGGATTTTATTGTGTTATTATCTGGACCACTATTTCCAGCTGCAGAAACAACAGTTATTCCAGAATTCCATAATACTTCAGCACCCATCATTAAAGGATCGTTTTTATCGGCAGGCAATGCTCCAAAACTCATACAAACAACTTTTATATTATATTTTTTTCTGTTATCATAAACCCACTGCATCGCTTTTAATATATTAAATGCAGAACCTTCTCCATTTTCATCCAACGCTTTTAATGAAATAATATTGCAATTATTGCAAATACCCGCATACTTGTTGCCACTAACTAATCCATTTCCGCCAATAATAGAACTTACAAATGTTCCGTGGCCATTATCATCATAAGCAACTTTTTTATCATTAACAAAATCAACAAAGTTTAAAATTCGCTTTTTAGGAATATTAAAATCAATAACATTTGAAATTCCTGTGTCAATAACAGCAACAGTAATTTTATCGTCACACTTAATATTTTCATCAATTTTTAATACTTTTTTGCTAACATTAACTAAAGTGTTTACTTTTGCATTTTTTGTTATATATGTAACACAATTTAAGTTAGATAAATTTGTAATGTTATCAATTGTTGCAAAAACACCAAAAGCATTAACAAAAGGATATTCTTGAATTATATTTAATTTTTTCTTATTTAAAAATAATTTAGTAAGTTTATAGTTATTTGCATAAACTAAACATTCAATTTTTTTTGAAGAATTAAACAACTGAACTAAACTTAAAATTTGCGGATCAATTTTAATTGTATTCATATTACATCATATACTTTATTAATTCATTGAATTTTTGTTTTTGTTCGTCGTTTAACATCGGATATAAATTATTTTTAAGGTTCTCTATTTCCTCATAATTTGTTTCACCATTTATTTTTTTTTGTTTGTTTAGTTTAATAAATTCATTTAATAATTCATCATAATTTAAACCACTGTATTTATTAATACTATCTTTAATATTATCAATATTAATATTCTTTTCTTTTGCAATTTTTTCAACTTCTTCTTCAGAACAATTTTCAAGATTTATTTCGCTAAATTTTTTGCCCATAATATCTCCTTTAATGTTTTAACTAATTATTTATATGAATTCATATAATATTATGTTATATTTTAAAGTTAAGTTTTAATATAAAAATATAAAACATATAATATAATAACTTTATTTTTAGAGGTAGAAATGGAAAATAACAAATTAAATAATATAGACAACTTTTACAACATTAATCCTTATGATAATTTCCCATATAACTACACAAAAGCTGGGCAAGAATATATGAAAAGCAAATTAGAAAATAAAAATTATTATGAAAACAATACCGTTCAAAACCAACCACAAGTTAATAATGTTGCAACAACTGAAAGCACAAACAATCAATTTCAAAACAATCAATCAAACTTTAACATTTCGCAAATGCTTCCATATTTGCTTGCAATTGGAAATAAAAATGGCGGAAATAATGAACTTTTAAATTCAATTTTGCCCTTGTTTAACAACAAAAATAACACAACAGATATTAATAATTTAACAAAGCTTATGCAAACAATTATGAACAATTCATCTCAACAAAACAATAAAACAGAAATAATTAACACAGAAAATAGTGTTATTGATAAATTGGAAAAAATATAAAAAAGAAAGCTTAATCTTCATTTAAGCTTTCTACAATTGTTCCACCTTGAATATATATAACCCTGCAATTTAATGGTTCAATAATGTTTAAATCACTTGTTGCAATAACCAATGTTGCTGAATTAACATTAACCAGATCATCTATTAATTCAACAATCTTTTTACATTCTTGTTTATCAACACCATAAAAAATATCATCAATTAAAATTAAATCTAATTTTCTTAAAGATAATCTTGCAATGCAAACTCTTATTTTTTCTGTTGCAGTTAAATCTTTAATTTTTTTATTTTTTATTATATCTAAATTATAGTAATTTAATGCGTGATTAACTTTTTGTTGAATAATATCTTTATTAATTTTTCTTATTTTTAAAACATAACTCAAGTTTTGTTCTACGGTTTTATTTTGAAAAAATGTTCCTTTAGAACCAATATATCCTAAATTTATATCATTTTCAAAATCAATTTTTTTGGAGTTAATTCCTTTAATTGTAACATCACCTTTTGTTGGAGTTTCTAAACCTGCTAAAACCCTAATTAAAGTGCTTTTTCCAGATTCAAGTTTGCCATATAATGCAACACGCTCATTATCCTTAATGTTTAAGCAAATATCATTTAAAATATAAAATTCTTTTGTGTATTGAAAAAATACATTATTTGCAACTATCATACTTATCTCCAAATTTAATTTAATAATTTATTATACTATTTAATACAAAAAATTCAAAATAAAAATTAAAGTAATAACAATTATAAAAGATTTTAAACAAAAAAAAGATGCAAATAAATGCATCTTTTTATTTTAATATCTAACTTCAATTAATCCTAAGTTACCATCGTTTCTGCGATATAAAACATTAACTTTTCCTGTTTCTGCATTTAAGAAAATGTAGAAATTATGGCCAACTGCTTCCATTTGAGCTTCAGCGTCATCAATTGTTAATGGTTCAAGTTCAAAAGTTTTTGTTTTCACAACTTTATCAATTGGCATTTCTGGAGCTTCATCAAAGAATAAGAAATCGCGTGTGAAGTCAACATTTTTAAATTTATTTTTATATTTAGCACCCAACTTAACAATTTGTTTTTCTAATTTTGGTAAAGCTAAATCAATATTATTATACATATTATCAGATAAAACTTCACTTCTAAAGAACATTCCATCTGCATTTAATGTTATTTCTAATTTATCATTGTTTCCTTGTTCGTAACAAGCAACTTTTACTGTGGCATTATTGTTTAAATATTTATCCAATTTATTAAGTTTTTTCTCTATTATATCTTTAAATTTAGTTGATATAACATAATTTTTTGCAACATAGTTTATTTTCATAATAAGCCTCCTAAAAGTTTAAAAAAACTTTTTAAACTATATTTTATATTATTATGATACCAAAAATTAACAATATTACAAAATGAATTACTTATTATTATTATTTTCAACCAATAATTTTAATCTATTATCTCTTGCTTGAATAACAATTGTGCTTCCACTAACAACATTATTGTTAATCATTTCTTCAGCAATTCTATCTTCTATTTCTTGTTCAATTAATCTTCTTAGCGGTCTTGCTCCAAAGTTAGAATCGTAACCTTTGTTAATTAAATATTTTAATGCGCTTTCTGTAACTTTTAAGCCAACACCTCTTTTATTAAGCCTATCATTTAAATTGCTTATGAATATTTTTGCAATTTGTGCTAATTCTTTGCTTGTTAATGGATGGAACACAGTTATAACATCAATTCTGTTAATAAATTCTGGTTTAAATGTTCTATGAACAGCATTCATTAAAATTTCTTTCATTTTTTCTTTTTTTATTTCACTTTCGCTTTCTTCAGCATCGTTAAAACCTAAATTATGAATTCTTTTTGGTAAATCTGAAACACCAACGTTACTTGTTAATATGATTATTGTGTTTTTAAATGAAACAGTTCTACCCTGACTATCTGTTAATCTTCCATCATCCAAAATTTGCAACAACATATTGAAAACATCTGGATGTGCTTTTTCAATTTCATCAAACAACACAACTGAATATGGTTTTCTTCTAACAGCTTCAGTTAATTGTCCGCCATCATCAAAACCAACGTATCCTGGAGGAGAACCAATTAATTTGCTTACGCTGTGTTTTTCCATATATTCACTCATATCTAATCTAATAACATTGTTTTCATCATCAAACATTGCTTCAGCAATTGCCTTGCAAAGTTCTGTTTTACCAACGCCTGTTTGACCAAGGAATAAGAATGAGCCAATAGGTCTTTTGTTATCTTTCAAGCCAATTCTTGCACGTCTTATTGCTTTTGAAACTGCAGTTACTGCTTCGTCTTGACCAATAACACGTTTATGAAGAATGTTTTCTAAGTTAATTAATCTATCTTTTTCAGTTTCTGTTATTTTGCTAACAGGAATATGTGTCCAATCTGAAATAATATCGCAAATATCATTTTCAGTTATTGTTGTGTTTGCATTTTTAACATTACCAGATTTTAAAATGTTTGTTTTTCTTTCATTAGCTTCTTTTATTTTATCTCTAAAATAACCAGCTTTTTCAAAGTTTTCTGCAATTAAAGCTTCTTTCTTTTCGGCTTCCAATTTTGCAATTTCTTCTTCAACTTTTGTTAATTCTTCTGGCTTTTTATCTAATTTTACTTTCGCCCTTGAACTTGCTTCGTCAATTAAATCAATTGCTTTATCTGGTAAAGACCTATCCATAATGTATCTATCGCTTAAAGTTGCTGCTGCAACAATTGCTTCATCACTAATTTTAATTTTATGGAAAGCTTCATAACTATCTTTTAAGCCTTTTAGAATTTTTATTGTGTCTTCAACAGATGGCGGATTAACCAAAATTGGTTGAAATCTTCTTTCTAGTGCTTTATCTTTTTCAATAAATTTTCTATATTCATCTGTTGTTGTTGCACCAATTGTTTGAAATTCTCCTCTTGCTAAATATGGTTTTAACATATCTGCGGGATTAATTTCTCCTTTTTCGGAACCTGCTTGCATTAAAGTGTGAATCTCATCAATAAAAACAATTATGCTTTTATCATTTTTTATTATATCAATCATTTCTTTTAATTTTGTTTCTAGACTTCCACGGTATTGAGTGCCAGCCATTAAGCCACCAAGTTCCAAAGAAAATATTGTTTTGTTTTTTAGTTGTTCAGGAACATTTCCATTAACAATTGCAAGTGCTAAACCATCAACAACTGCACTTTTACCAACACCGGCTTCACCAATTAAAACAGGGTTGTTTTTTGTTTTTCTACACAAAATTTCAATAATTCTTGATATTTCTTCTTCTCTACCAATAATTGGATCAATTTTGTGTTCTTTAGCTTTTAAAGTTAAATCTTGGCCCATTTCCAACAATGTTTTAGGTAGTGGGCTTGCACTTTGAGAATTATCTTTGTTGTTAACAGAATTAAACCCACTAGAATTTGCACCATATTCTTGATAGTTTGAACCAGCATCAATTCCCATGCTTTCTGCTTTTAACACTTGCAAAACAGCATTTTTTAAGTCGTTTGTGTTAACTCTAAAACCACGTTTTAAAATGTTTACAGCATAACTATCTTCAGATAATAATATGCTAACTAATAAGTGTTCTGTACCAATAAAGTTATGCCCAATTTGGTTAGCAAATTGATTTGCAACAACAAACACTTCTTTACTTCTTGGAGTTAACTCAACATTGCTTGAAAATAATGAATTTGCGTGTTTTTGAGAACTTTCGCTAAATATACTTTCAATTGCATTTGCAGTAACACCAAAACTTGCCAAAATCTTACTTGCAACCGATTCTGTTACACTTGCAAGACCATATAACAAATGTTCTGTGCCAATTTGAGTGTTTGAATATGCAACCGCAATTTTGCCTGCATTTTGCAAAACTTTGTTAACACTTTCTGTTGCTCTAATGCCATACATCATAATTTATCACCTCTTTTATACTCTAGTATTTTTGAAATATGAATTTAATAATTTTGCTCTAACTATTTCACATTCATAGTTATTTAAATTTTTATTTTCTTTTTGCATTAAATTATATGGTTTAACCATATTAATTAAATTAAAGATATCTTCGTCACATTTAATATATATCAATTTTAAATCGATACCCAATTTTATTTTTGCAATTAAATCATAAAATTCTTGCATTGAAATTTTATAGCAGTTAGAAATTATACCAAAAGCACGTAAAACCTCATCTTTCAATCCAACTTCATTATCTTTTAATAAAACTTCTCTTGCTTGAATTTCTAATTCACAAATTTTTAAAACTGTGCTTTCAACAAGTTGAATAATATCTTTTTCGGATTTTCCTAATGTGTTTTGATTACTTACTTGAAACAAATTAGCACTAGCCTTTGTTCCTTCACCGCTTGAACCTCTAACACAAATTCCAAGTTTGGAAACAGTGTTAATAACGTTTGTTATATTACCAGATTTACACAAAGCAGGCAAAAACAACATTGCACTTGCACGCATTCCTGTTCCTAAATTGCTTGGACAAGCTGTTAAAAATCCTAAGTCTTTTGAATAACTAAATTTTAAATTTTTGCCTAAATCATAATCAATATCATTAATAATATCGTAAGCTTTCTTTAAATTTAATCCGCTTAAAACACATTGTTCTCTGATGTGGTCTTCTTCATTAATCATAATTGAAACTGTTTCGTCTGGGCTTAGCAATAATCCCGCAATTTCTTTCATTTTTATTAAGTCAGATGAAATGTAACCATTTTCAACAAATCTTAAAATATCGCATTCTTGCATATTTTTTAAGTTATAAAAATTAAAGTTACCAACTTTTAAACTTGCTTTATAAACAAGTTCTCTTAATTCTTCACCTTTTTCTTTTGATAAACAACAAGGAAAATTGAAATTTTCAATATTTCTTGCAAGTCTAACTCTTGAAGAAACAACAATTTGGTTAACATCTTCTTTATTCATTTTTAGCCTCCAAACTTGTTATTTGTTTTTTTATTTCACTTGCTAATTCGTAATTTTCTTCATCAACAGCTAACTTTAATTTACGTCTTAGTTCCGCAATTTTATCTTCTTTTGTTTCTTCAACCGATGTTTGTTCGTAATTTTTACCTAAGTGCTTTGTTCCAAACTGCATATTTGAGATTATTGGCATAAGTTTTTTGTTAAAATAATCGTAACATTTAGCACAACCAAGCAATCCTCTTTGAGAAAAATTTTCAAAAGAACAACCACAACTTGGGCATCTATAATCTAAATTACTTTTTTTATTTGAGTAAGGACTATTTGATATAAAGTTACCTAATAATGAATTATCTGTAAAAAATGGATCATCATTGAAAAAATCAAAATCATTTTCAAAACTATTATTAACATCATTTATATATTGAGATTTTTTTAAACAATCTTCACATAAATGTGTTTCTGTTACTTTGCCGTTTATATTAGTTTTGCTATGAAAAACAGCCTCTTTTTTACCACAATTATCACAAATCATAATTAATCCTCCTTTAAAATTCCTTTTAAAATATTAACTAAAATTTTTGACCTTAATCTATTTTGAATATTCACTCCAACAGATAAAGATTTATCACTTGTTGCAATCTTTATAATATCAGCAATATCATTTGAAATTACTTTCTTTTTTATTAATGCATCAATAATTTGTAAAGATTCCAAATTAGTTAAATCTTCATTTTGAATTGATTTTATAATGTTTGTTAAAAAAGCATTTTTGGAGTTGTTTAGTTTAATAACTTTAACATATCCACCACCGCCTCTTCTGCTTTCAACATCAAAACCTGTGTTAAAATTAAACCTAGTAGACAACACATAATTAATTTGACTTGGCGCACAATTAAAAAAATTAGCAAGTTCATTTCTTGATATGTTAATTTCATTATTATTCATCTCTTCAAACTGAGATATTATAAATTCTTCAATAATATCACTTATGTTTGCCATACACCCCTCCATTAAGCATTTAATTAATCAAAAATAAGTTTGACTTTCTTTGACTTTCAATTAAATATACATCAACTATTTTACATTGTCAACAATAATATGCAAAAAAAATAAAAAAAATTGTGCATAGCAAAAAAGCACAATTTTCTTTTGTATTTAAACACTATAAAAAGTATATAGTTAAACTTCTATAATAATTATAAACTTCTAAAAAACATAAATACGGAAATTATTGAAATTAGTAGCCAAATCATAAAATCACCTCTCACTACTGTTAAAATTATTATACTATAAAATTATAATTTGTCAATACCCCATAAAAGCAAAAAAAATAAGTGAAAATTCACTTATTTTTTATGGAAAACTAAACCTAAAGTTCCAGGGCCACAATGTGTTCCAACTGTTGGTCCAATTGGTTGGAACCAAATTGTTGCATCAGGTCCAACAACTTCTAAAATTTTATTTTTAAGTTCTAAAGCGTCTTTTTCGCAATCTGCATGAATAATAGAAATTGGGTAATCTGCAACATTTTTGCCTTCTTGAACTAATTTATTAAACAAATATTGAATAGCTCTTTTTCTACCCTTTTCTTTTGCAATGCTAACCAATTTGCCATCTTCATTAACAGATAAAATTGGTTTAATTCCTAGCACAGAACCAAAGAATGCTGTTGCAGCACTAATTCTGCCGCCTCTTTTTAAATGATTTAAATCGTCAACAGTGAAATAAACAGCAACTTCTTTTTTAAAGTTATTAACAAAATCAATTATTTCATCATCTGGAGTTCCCTTTCTGTGTAAAAGAGCTGCTTCATAAGCAATTAATCCGCCACCTAATGAAATATTTGAAGTGTCAACGGTTTTTATTGTTCTTTCTGGATATTTTTCTTTTAATTCATTAATTGCTTGTTTCATAAATTCAAAAGTTCCACTTAAAGCACTTGAAAAATGAACATACAAAATATCTTCACCATTTTTTAAAACAGGTTCAAAAATATCAACATAATTTTGTGGGCTTAATGCACTTGTTATTGGCATTTCACCACTTCTAATTAATTTATAAAAGTTATCAAAATCAAAAGTTTTGCCTAAATCATAAAATTGTTCTTTTCCAGTAATAGTAAAAGGCATACTAATATATTCTATTTTTAATTTATCAACTATATCGTGCCATAATTCACAGTTACTATCAGTAAAAAATACGCTCATAAAAACCATCCTTAAAATTATTTCATTATTGGGAATAAAACTGTATCTCTAATATTTGGTAAATCATAAATTAACATAACAAATCTATCAATACCAAAACCTAATCCACTCATTGGAGGCATACCATGTTCCATTGAAAGCAAGAAACTTTCATCTAAGTCCATAGTTTCTTCATCTCCGTTTGCTTTTTCAACTAATTGTTGCATTAATGTTTCTCTTTGAACCATTGGGTCAACAAGTTCTGAATATGCATTACAAATTTCTGCACCGCAAACAACAACTTGGAAAACATCTGTAACTCTGCTATCATTATCATTTCTTCTTGCAAGAGTTTTTAAAACTGCTGGATAATTATATAAAATAACAGGTCCAACAATATTTTCTCTTATTTTTCTTTTATAAATGTAATCAATTAAAGTTCTAACAGATTTGCATTCTTCTAAGTCTGCATAAGTGAACAAACCTTTTTCAACAACTTTCTTTTTGAACAAGTCTAAATCTTCAATATCTAAAAATTCAAAACCTAAAATTTTTGTTAATTCTTCAACATAGTTAATTCTTTCCCATGTTTCTTTTCCAAAATCAATTTCATGACCTTGATAGTTAACAACCATTGTTCCTAAAGTTTCTTTTAAAAGTTTTTGAACAAGTTCTTTAAATACTTTAATATTTTTTTCAAAATCCCAATAACTTGCATACCATTCAACTTGTGTGAATTCTTGCAAGTGTGTTGCGTCCATTCCTTCGTTTCTAAAGTCTTTTCCAAGTTCAAACACTCTTGGAATTCCACCAGCAACTGCTTGTTTTAACCAAGTTTCTTTTGCTATTCTTAAGTTACATTCCATATCTAAAGCATTATGGTGTGTGAAGAATGGTCTAGCTGAAGCACCAGACACTGCTGTTTGCAAAACAGGTGTTTCAATTTCAATAAAGTTTAAATCTTCCAAATATCTGCGAATTATAGATTCAATTTTGCTTCTTCCTAAGAAAACATTTCTTGAAGTTTCATTTGTAATTAAATCTAGATAACGTTGGCGATATCTTGTTTCAATATCTGTTAAACCGTGGAATTTTTCTGGCAAAGGCAACATTGCTTTTGAAAGCAATTTATAATCTGTTGCTTTAATTGTTAATTCACCTGTTTGAGTGTGATACAATTCGCCTGTGAAACCAACAAAATCACCAATATCAACATAGTCTTTAAACCATTTATATTTTTCAAGTTCAATTTCATTAACACTTAAAGAAACTTGAATTTTAGCATATATATCAGAAATTTGAGTGAACATAAATTTACCAAAAGCACGACGAGAAACCATTCTGCCTGCAACAGAAACAACTGTTCCATCAGATAATTCTCTTGCTTGTTTTATGTTATGTGTTTCATCAAATTTTGAAGCATATGGGTTAATGCCATTATTTTTCAATTCTTGTATCTTGTTTTTTCTAATATCAACTTCTTTGTATAACATATCTTTTGATTGTTCGTTTTGCATAATATTCTCCGTTATTTTAAATATCTATATGAATATATAATAAATTAAGGCATTTGTCAATTAAATACATAACGAAACCATCATATAACCCAACATTCTGTTTTTACTAAAACAACTTTTTACATAACTTAATTAAATAAATTTTTATAATGATTAACTGCTTTAAATATTTTGTTAACATAGTTGTTAGTTTCAGAAAATGGAATTTTAAAAAGTGTTTTTGAATCAGTTGAATATTCAGAGTTATTAAGCCACAACTTAACATTATTAAGTCCTGCATTGTAAGCACAAAGTGCAACCTTTTTATCTTCAAACATATTAATTAAATAATTCAAATAATAGCAACCAAACATAATGTTTATTTTAGGATTATACAAATCATCAATTTTAAAATTATCAATATTTAATTTTTCAGAAATTTCAATTGCAGTGCTTGGCATAATTTGCATTAAACCAATTGCCCCGACAGAACTTACAGCATTTTTATTATATTTGCTTTCAGCATAAATCACACTTGCAACAAACTCTGGTTCAAGATTATATTGGTTGGAATACTGCAATATTTCTTGTTTATAGTTAAAAGGATATTTTAAAAATTTAAAATAAATAAACATTAACAAAAAAATTGATATTAAAATTAAAAAAAATAATAATACGTAAACCTTTTTATTTTTCATAAAACCTCTTTTACATATTATTATCAAAATTTTAAAAATTTTACTTATTTTGCTTCAAACCAATTTTCGCCATATGAAACTTCAACAGTTAATGGAACACTAAGTTTAACAACATTTTCCATACAGTCTTTTAAAATTGCTTTAACTTTTTCTAATTCATCTTTCTTTGTGTCAATTAAAAGTTCATCGTGAATTTGCAATATTAATTTGCTTTGTAATTTATTTTTTGTTAATTCTTCATCAACTTTAATCATAGCAAGTTTAATAATATCACTTGCACTTCCTTGCAATGGCATATTCATTGCAGCACGCTCACCAAAAGTTCGTTGCATAAAGTTTGTTGCATTAATTTCAGGAATATTTCTAATTCTTCCAAAATATGTTTTAATAAATCCATTTTCTTTGCAGAACTTAACATTTTCATCCATATAACTTTTAACTTTTGGATACTTATTAAAGTATGTTTTAATATACTCTGCAGCCATTTTTCTGGTTGAACCAATATTTTGGCTTAAACCATAATCTGAAATTCCATAAATAATTCCAAAGTTAATTGCTTTTGCATCTCTACGCATTGCACTTGTAACATCGTTTAAGTTAACATTAAATATTTCACTTGCTGTTGTTGCGTGAATATCTTTATTTTGCAAAAATGCTTCAATTAATTTTTCATCTCCGCTGAAAGCTGCAAGCAATCTTAATTCAATTTGAGAATAATCTGCACTAACAATATATCCGTGGTTAAAACTTGGAATAAATATTTTTCGTAAAACCTTGCCTTCTTCTTTTCTAACAGGAATGTTTTGCAAGTTTGGTTCACTGCTACTTAATCTGCCTGTTGCTGTTAAAGTTTGATTAAAAACAGTGTGTATTTTATTTGTGTTTTTATCAATTAAACTTTCAAAAGCTTTTATATATGTTGTGTATAATTTACTAATTGTTCTGTAATTCAAAATTAAGTTGATTATTGGATGTTGATTAGCCATTTCTAACAAATAATCAACACTTGTGCTTTGCTTTTTGTTGTTGTATGATTGCAATTTTAATTTATCAAATAAAATATTTGCTAGTTGTTTTGGGCTATTAATATTAAAAGTTTCACCAGCCATTTCATAAATTAAATTTGTTAAATCATCAAGTTGCTTAGAATATTGATTATCTAACTTATTCAACTCTGAAACATCAATTTTAAAGCCATTTTCTTCCATTTTGAATAGTAGTTCGCATAGTGGCATTTCAATGTTATAAAACAAATTTTCCAAACCTAATTCTTTTAATTTTTGTAAATATTTTTCTTTTAACAAAAACAAAGAATATGCTAAAAATTTATCACTTAACAAATTTTCATCAATAACAGTTTTTAAGGATACATCAGATTTAACTAAACTATTAATTAAATATCTAGCAATTAAAACATCAAAACTTGCACCGTTAAATGAAATGTTATACTTTTGCAAAATATGTTTTAAGTTTTTTAAATCAAACACAATTTTTTTAACTTTTTCATTTTCAAAAAAACTTTTTAATTTGTTTAAAACTTCTGTCTTGTTTTCTTCGTTAAAATCAATTGAATATTCACAATTTTCATCAGGTACATAAATTTTTAGTTCTTCATCAAAACTTATCGAAACTTCCTTTAAGTTAGTTAATAATGCACAAAAACTTTCTAACTCACTTGCTTTTATTGTTTCACATTTTATATCTTCAACTTCAACTTTATCTATAATTTCATTATTTTCACTGCTGAAAAGTTCACTTCTTTTAATTAAAGAATTAAATTGATATTGTTTAAAGAAATTTAAAACATCATTATTAAAAGGAAATTCATATTCATAAGATTTTAAATTATCATCTAATTCAACATCACACTTAATAGTTGCTAATTGTTTGCTTAAATAAGCATTATCTTTATTTAATAATAATTTTTCTTTTAATTTTCCAGAGATATTATCAATGTTGTTATACACTTCATCCAAACTTCCATATGTGTTAATAAGTGTTAATGCTGTTTTTTCTCCAACGCCAGCAACACCAGGAATATTATCACTAGAATCTCCCATTAAACTTTTCAAATCAACAACTTGTTCTGGGTTAACACCATATTCATCTTTTAAATTATCAACTGTTAAATTAATTGTTTCACTAATACCTTTTTTTGTGAAATATACACATGTGTTTTTGTTTATTAATTGAAAACTATCCCTATCCCCTGTTACAACAATGTTTTCAACATCAAATTTTTTAGTTAAAGAGCCAATTATATCGTCTGCTTCTATTCCTTGTTTTTCAATAAACTTAATATTCATAATATTAAGCATATCTCTTAATATTTTAAACTGCGGAACTAACTCTTTTGGTGTTGGTTTTCTTGTTCCTTTGTAATCTTTGTATATTTCATTTCTAAAAGTTTTTTTGCCATAATCTAAAGCAACACAAATATATTTTGGTTTAATTTCATTAATAATTTTAACCAAAATGTTTGTAAAACCAAAAACCCCATTTGAAACAACACCATCAAAATTTGCAAGCATTGGTAAAGCATAAAATGCTCTGTTTATTAAACTATTTCCATCAATAATCACAAATTTATCCATAACATACCTCTTAATACTAGTATTAGTATAACACAATATTTAATTTATTTATAAGAAATTAAAACAAATAATCTAAAAATTATATTTAATCGTTGCAAAAAAACAATTTGTATGATATTATATTCAAGTAATTAATCTTTGCCGGTGTGGTGAAATTGGCAGACGCACCAGACTCAAAATCTGGCGGGGGAAACTCCGTGCCGGTTCGACTCCGGCCACCGGCACCACAAAAAAAGTATCTCATTACAGATACTTTTTATTTTTTTGTAACTCTAAATTTTCTATTTTAAATGAAAATCTTTTTTATTAACTTATTTATATTTATGCTAAATTATTATCATATAAAATAAAAATATGATATTATTAACTATAGGTATATTTTATGAAAAAGTTAGATTTATATACAACATTGCTTATGATATTTATAGCACTTTCAATTATAGGAGTTGTTGGTTTAGGAATTTCTGTTTATTTTTTATTGTTATTAATACCATCAATTATCCTAGCATTTGTGATGATGACTTTAGCTCAAAATGAAATAGGAAAAGCAAAAAAAATTAATCCAACACAAAATAGAACACAGAACTTAGTTAAAAATATGGTTAATGAAAAATTACAAACTTATTTGGCAAAACTAGAAAATTTATCAAAACCAAGTGTTCAACTTGTTAAAACACAAAACAAAACCTTTTCTAAATTTGGAGGAATGCCAATTGTTCCAAAAGAATTTAAATGGCCAATGTTTAAAAACAAACCAATTCCTTTCCTACTACAAATTGATTTTAGTGAAATTAATAAAAATGGAACAATAAAAAATTTTCCAACTGAAGGTTTGTTATACGTTTTTGTTAACAGTGCAAAAGTAAACTTTGAAGAAATGGAAGATGAAAAAGATTTTTCTTACAAAGTTAACGAAACTTTTAAAATTTTATATTACAACACAAACAGCAAATTAAAACAAATTGAAAAACAAGAAAATTTAAAATATGTTTATAAAGAATTTTATGTAACTAAAAATTATGTTAAAACCTACCCTGATTATGACGATAGTAAAGAAGTTCAAAACACCTTACCTAAAAATGATGAAATTATTGTTGATGCATACAATAATTTACGTGAAAAAAGCGAATTTTCTTTTATGCTTGGTGGTTACAGATATAATATTCAAGAAAATACATTTTTAGAAAACTTAAACAACAATATTTCTGATGATTATGTTTTATTATTAAAAATTGATAGCCTTTTTGATGATGAAAATTTTGTTTGGGGCGATTTAGGAACTATAAACTTTTACATAAAACAAGAAGATTTAAAAAATTGCAACTTTGATAATGTTGTTTTAGAAATGCAAACAACTTAATAAATAAAATGTTTATTGTAAAAAACATTAATAAAAAAAATAAAAGCTAGTTAACTAGCTTTTATTTTTTAAATCATTAAACTCTGAAAACCCACTCACCACATATTGTTTTTGGCTTGGGTCTAAATAATTAATTAACCCAATAAGTTTTCCAACATGGTTCAATTCTTCATTTTTTATATCTTCCCAAGTTTTAATTGCAAATTTATTTGTTGTTGTATGTATGTGATTGTCATATTCTATAATTGCCTGTATTTCACCCACTAAATCTTGTCTTGCTTTTTGCAAAGTTTCAAAATTTTCCATACTTAAAGATTTTGTGTTGTTTATAAAATTTGTTTCCTTATTTTGAGAATTATTTTCACTTAAATTAGGATTATTAAAAATGTTAAACATATTCACCTCCATAAATATATATTTATTTATGGATTTTAATGTGATAATTAATTTATTCTTTTTTCAAAATACTTAATAAGCAATTTCTTTGCATAATCTGTTTCAACATATGCAAACCATTTTAATTCTGCTTTATTTTTTATTTCATTATACTTATTTCTTTCAACAAAAATTTCAACTTTATCATTTTCCTTTAAAACTGTGTATGGTGGCTGTTTTATTTTGCTATCGTTAATAATTGCATATTTAAAACCCAATCCAATATCTTTACATATTTTAAAAGCAAAATCAAGGACCGTGCTTCCCTCCGGCATATAAATAATTTCATCTGTTGCAGACCTAACTTTAATAAATGAAGTTATTATTTTATGTGTGTTAACATCATCTAATAAATCAAGATTCAACCCTTCAGTTGTTCCAATTCTATGTTCAAAAAAGTTCTTTTTAGTTAAAAAATAAACACAAATAATATTATTAAATTTATCAACCAATTTTAAATATGGCAAATTAGAAACTTTGCCTAAATTTTCACCTATACACCTTATGCCATATTCTTTAAATAAAATTTGTTTATCAAAAAAATCGGATATAGCATCTTTTACATCACCTTTATATATTAAGAATATTTTATATGTTGGAACTTTTAAAATTTGACCTTGTGTTATTCTGTTAATGTTTATTCCCTTATTTCTTGCAGAAACAAAATCGAATACTTGATATTCCTTAATTGGTTCAAAAATAAAGTCTTTAAAAATGTTTTCATTAAGTTTATTTTTAAACAAATCAACAACTTGCATTAAATTTTTATCATTAACGGAATGATAAAATTTATATTGTTCAAAAAAGAAAGTTTCATCACCTTTAACAATTTTAAAACATTCATTTTTAATTTCATCATAAAAATATCTAGAATTTAAAGTTAAAGCAAGTGGTAAAACCCAACGTTCTGTTTCTTTAACCTTTTCTAATTGTTTATATTTTGGAAAAATTGATATTGTTCTTAAATTATGCAATCTATCTGCAAATTTAACATATAAACCTAATGGATTTTTCTTTCCTAAAGAAACTAGTTTTTTAAAAGTTTGTTCTTCCATAGAAGATTGCAAAAACTCTTCGCTTTCATAAATATCTGAGTTATCAAATATATATTTTGAGTTATCTATTGCACTAACAGAATCAACAATTTGAGCAACATTTTTTCCAAACTCTAATTTCATTTTATCCAGCGTATAATCACAATCTTCAATTGTATCGTGTAGCAATGCTGAACAAATAACATCAACATCAAAATCCAATTTTTCCAAAATTAAAGCTACTTCTAGCGGATGAATAATATAAGGTTCTCCACTTTTACGTGTTTGGTTTTCATGCAAACTATCCGCCAAGTTAAAAGCTCTTTCAACTTTAGAATAATCAACATTTTTATTAATTAAATTAGATTTCAATAATTGCCATAAATCAAATTTATTCAATTTCTTCGCCCTCTTTAATCATTTTGTATATAAAGTCATCTTCTCTGTTTGAAATTTTTGCAAATCTAAACATATTAGCATCCAATATTTCGTTAAATCTAAACTTAATGTTATTATCAACAATAGCTTCTTTTTGAGCATCAGTTAAAGCCCCTGCTAAATCATCTTTATCAATATATAAACGTTTAACTAAATCTATAATTTCTTTAACAGAAGTTGTAAAATTTATTGTTGGAGCATCTAATTGCAAGTATGAATATATTTCCGCATCTGATTTTTCAATTAACTTTTTAGATATCATAGCATATTGAATACATGGATTATGTTCTCTACCTCTTGAAACAGAATTAACTGTTCCAATCCCACCAATATATTCATTTGGAGATGGCGGATTATTGAAAATCATAAAACATTCATCACCATTTGAAGAATTTGAAAGTTTTATAAACATATTTTGATTAGTTGCATTTAATTGACCTGTGTAAAAATTTCCAGATTCTTTTTGTAAATCAATAATTTTTTTATAACTTTTAATATTGTTTAATTCTTTTAAAAGTAAAACTATTTCTTTTTTATCTTTTAAAAAACTTGCACAAGCTTTAATTGCGTTGCTGTTATCTTTAAATAAACTTAATATTCCATAATTTAATGTGTTTGAAATGTTATTGTGAACATTGCCTTTATACATTGTGTTGTTGTAATAATATACAATATAATTTCCTATAAATTTATCACACGCAACAGAATCTTTTGTTTCAATATTACCAAACAATAAATCATCTGAACTAAAACCAAAAGCACTTTTAAGTGCCATTAAAAATGAAATTGATGGTTCTCTTGCTCCAGAAATATAATTGTTAATGCTTGCTTGAGAAAAACCTGTTTTTAATGCTATTTCTTTTTGACTAAATTTTAAAGCAATTTTTTTTAAATTTTCTGAAAATTTTTCAACCATATTAAGTCAACCTCTTTCTTTTGTTATTTAAATATATCACAAATGTAAATTACGTTCAACAATTTTGGAATGGAATAATAATAAAAAAGCACACATAAATCTGTGTACTTTTATTTTATGTTTATGTTAGCTTTCTTTTGGAATTTTCCATCTTTTTTGTGAACAACAAAATTTAAATCCATACTTTCACAAAGTTCTTTAACACGTTGCAATGCTTCTTCTTTTGTTGGATAACTGCAAATAACTCTTTTTGCATCATCTTTCTTAATTTTCCATAATCTATCAGTTTTATCATATAAAACTCTGTAAACTGATTTTTTTGTTTGAGTTTCTTTTTTTACGTTCATATCAGTTTTGTTTTTTGTTTCAACTTTAGTTGCAACTTTTTCTTTAATTTCAGCATTTGCACAACTTTTTTTAGTATCTTTTTTAACCATTTTATCTGCCATAACACTTCTCCTTTGTTAACATTACCATTTAAGTTTGTAAATTAACTTAAACAATAAAACCATTATTCTTAATTATATTGTATCACATATTAAAAATTAAAACTATAATTTGTTTAAAATTTCTTTAATACTTTTAATATCATAATTAGTTAAAGCTAAATTTATGGCGTACGAAATTATTGTTGAAATAATATTAACACTTTCTTCAACATCTTTAACAGTTAAAACAATATCTTCAAAATCGTTTGAGTATTTTAAATTGTTTTTAAAATTGTTTTCATTTAAAACATTTTCAACGAAAGTTTTAGCATAAACAACAAGTGGAACCCCAATAACAATAACATCAATTTTTGTTGCATTTTTATCAATTTTTTTTCTAGCGTTTTCAACACCAGAACCTGGGGTGATTCCTGCGTTATTAATTTGAAAACTTGTTGCTAACCTTGAATAATTTGAAGCACAAAAAGTGTCAATAATAATAATTTTTTTAGGCTTAATTTTTGAAACAACACTTTCAACAATATCTCCACTTTCTATTCCCGTTAAACCCAAAACACTTGTTGCAATTGCACTAATTTTAGGCATATTTTTAAAAACATTTGGTAAATGTCTTGTAACAATAATATTCTTAACAACTTTTGCACCCAAACTATCAGCATTAATATGCCTATTACCAAGCCCAACAACCAATATTTCATCACTTTCATTAATGTTCTTTAAGTATTTTTTTATCACTTTAGATAGGTATTTAATAAGGTAAATTTTTTCCATATTGTTTGCAAGCAATAAGTTTGAAAAATTAACAATTGTGTAATTTCCTTCATCTCTATCTAACAGTTTGGAAAGCTTTTTATCTATTGTAAAGTCTTCTCTTTTTAAACCGTATTTGCCGTAAAAATTTTTAGATTTAAAATTCGCTAAATCTTTCGCATTTTCATTTTTTCTCTTTAAATAAATTTCATTAATTAAATCAGAGTATTTTTGCATAAAATTTCCTTTAAAATATTTTTAATATTATTGCCAAAATTAGAAATAATTCTTGCTATATTAAAAATAATATGCTAAAATATTGCAGACTTTAAAGATACATTAAACAATTAAGGAGAAATAATCGTGGCAAATATTAAATCTGCTAAAAAACGCATTGATGTTATTAAAAGAAGAAGAGAAGAAAATAAATTTGTTAAAACAACAATTAGCACAAAAATTAAAAATTTCAGAAAAACTCTTGCTGCTAAAGATTTTGCAACAGCTGAAGAACAATTAACTGAAATTACTGCTCTTGTTAATTCAGCTTGCTCAAAAGGAATTTTACATAAAAACAATTCTAGCAGAAAAGTTTCTCGTTTAAGTATGGCTTTAAGCAACGCTAAAAAACAAGAAAATGTTGTTGAAGCTGCACCTAAAAAAGTAGAAAAAGTTGTTGAAGAAAAAGCTGAAGTTAAAGAAGTTAAAGAAACAAAAGCTCCAGCAAAAAAAGCAACTAAGAAAGCTGCTGAAAAAGAAGAAAAACCTGCTAAAAAAGCAACAGCAAAAAAAGCAACTAAAGAAGTTGCAGAAGAAGAAAAACCTGCTAAAAAAACAGCAACTAAAAAAGCATCAAGCGAAAAGAAAACTACAACAAAAAAAGCTACTAAAAAAGCTGAATAATAAAAAAGAAGGATTTTGCATCCTTCTTTTTTTTACTTAACTTAAAACAACTTCTCCACTATCATTTAAACATAATTGAAAATTTATAACTTCCCTAATTTTAGAACTTTCATATATTAATTTATTTAATTTCAAATTTGTTGAAATTATTTTTTTTGTTAATTTTTTATTTTTTTCTAATAATTTGTTCTTACACAATATTTCTAACCTGTCTTTTAAATTTTGACATTTTATTAACAAACAAATATAACTATTAACATTTGTTTCAAAACTTGTTGATATAACTCTTTCCATTCTAACCCAAAGCTTAAATTATTTACCAAAATGGCATTTTAATATTTTTATGCTAAATTTAAAATGGTTAGAACAATTATGCCTAATTAATTATTTAAAATAAACAGAATTAAGTATTCAATTGCATAATCATAACCAACATCGCCAATTTTAATTTTATAATCTAATTCTGAACATAAATCACAAATGCTTTTTAGTTGTTTTTTTGTGAAATTTCTAACTTGAGTTAAGCTCATTTGCACTGCGAATTCTTTAATATTTAATAGTTTAGCAAGTTCTACGTTTGTTAAATTTTTATTTAAAGATATATGCATAAGTCTTCTAAAATAATTAAAGATAAGTGGCAAAATTCCCTTTATGCCATCTTTTTTGTTTTTCATTTCAGAAATTAAAGCATACACCTTTTCAGCATTCTTTTTGGATAACGCATCTGTTATTTCATAAACTTGAAACTCCAATGTTTTATTAACTATTAGTTCAACATCAGATTTTTCAATAACAGACCTATCACCAACATAACTAACCAATTTTTTTATTTCAGAATTAATATTTGTTAAATCACTAACACAATATAAAATTAAGGTTTGTAAAGCATCCATATTAATTGTTTTATTAAATTGTTTTAAATCATTATTAACAAACCCTGCAATAATTTTTTCATTTAATTTTCCACAATCAACAAATTCAGCAAATTTATTAATTTTGCTTAGTTCTTGTGAATTTTCGCCAGCATTAATAACCAACACACTTGTTTTATTTATGTTATTAAAATAATCAACCAAATCATTTATATTTTGTGTTGGATTATTTTTAAACTCCATATTAACATAAACAAGTTTGTGGTCGCAAAACATAGGCATTGTGTTTAAAGCATTAACAACATTTGTAAAATTAATTATTTCATCATTAAACACAACCAAATTTAATTCTTCAAATTTTAGATTACACGCATTTTTTATTAAACCATATGCGTAGTTCAATAAAAAATTATCAGAACCATATAGAACATAAGCATTTTTTAATTCGCCCACTAAACTCTTTTTTAACTCTACAAATTTCATAAAACACCTTTAAATATTAATATTAACAAATCCACTATCACAATTTATAGCTTTAACGTCATTATTATTTTCAGCAATGAATTGATTGTTAAAATTATAAATTGTTGCATTTGTTAGATAGTTATAAACAATATTATCATAATCAAAATTAATAAAAACAATATTTTCATTGCAACTATTAAAAAGCAAACTTAAATTCTGATTTGATAAATTATTTTTAGCAAAAACATAATTATAGTTTTCTTTACTTATAATAATGCCAACAACAGTATTACCACTTATATTATATATTGGATTAATGCTAAAATCCAAATCTAAATTGTTAAAATCGTTATAAATATTGCAATTATTTTCAAAATTAAATAAACCATCGCAAACTATATTATCTATTGAAAATTTTTTAGTTATATTATTAACAACCTCAACATTGTTTTGCTTTAAACCAAAGCAAACATAGTTATCAATATGGCTAATTTTCTTGTTTAATAAAAATGAACTAATAGAATAAGTATTATAATTATCAAAACCAACTAATGTTGTTGTTCCATCCGATGAAGTTATTACTATTTGATTATTATTATTTTCATCCACATTAACATATAATGAATTATTTATAAAACTGCTAGATATAAAGCCACTTGAAATAGCTATTAAAAACATTGCAAAAATAACAGCAGATAACACCAATTTTAAATTTGTTTTAAGCATAACAAATTTAATAACAAACGCAAATAAAACAATTAAAAATAACGCCCAATAACTTATTTTAAAAACTAGCAAAACACTATATGGAAGTTCAGAAATAAAATTAGCAAAAACTTTAATGAATTGAAAGATAATATCAGGAACTTTTAACAAAAATCCAACAAACGGAATGCACAAACAAATTAAACATAAAACAAATAATAAAGAATAAGCAATTGAAAACACAGGCAATATTATCATATTGCTAACAACACTTAGTATTGATAGTTGATTAAAATTTATTGCCATTAATGGCAATAATGCAATTGTTGTTGAAAAAGTTATTGCAACTGAACTTGAAACAGATTTTGGCATCTTTAATTTGCTCAAAAATTTTGTTAAATATGGTGCAATTGTAATTATTGAATAAACACACAAAAAACTTAACTGAAAACCAACATTAAATAATTCACTAGGTTTAAACAACAATATTATAATTCCAGCAATAGATAATGAGTTTAAAGAATCATATTTTCTTTTAACAATTTTAGAAAATAGCATAACAACACTCATAATACTTGCACGCACCACACTGCTTGTAAAACCACACAAAGATGAATATAAAATAAGAATAAACACTATAACACAAAAAGTTGCAACATCATTTAGTTTAAATAGTCTTAACAAACAAACCATTAATGCAACTAAAAAACCAATATGCAAACCGCTCACCGCTAAAACGTGAGCCAAACCACTATATGAAAATGCGTTTTTAATATCTGAAGAAATTAAAGATTTATCTCCAAACAAAACAGAATATGCAATTCCAGCATTTTCTTCATTCATATTGTTTAATAACAAACTTTTAACACGTTCCCTAAACTTTTCAGATAGACTTTCCGACTCTCCACTTTCAATAGCAACATCATAATAATTTAACTTAAAAGTGTAAGCATAACCATTTCCCAATTGAATGTAATTTTCTAAATTTAAAGAATTTTTAACAACTGCAGAATAAAATACAATTGTTGTTCCAGCTTTTATATCAGAAGCACTAACATAATCGGATGTATATAAATAAATATTTGCATTATAGTTTAAATCTTTCTTAATACCATTATCTATAATTGAAATTTTACTAGTTTTTAATGACAAACCAGAATTTGTACTAGACACCTTATCTGATATTGTTGCACAAACAAGTTTTTCTTCAACATAACTTTGAACGTTACTGTATTTATAAAAAGAAATGCCAACACTAAAATAACCAAACAGTGAAAACAAAAATATAAATATAAAAGCAAAATACGGTTTTCTATTAATTGATTTTGCATTATTTTTGTTTGTTTTATAAAACTGCATTATCAAAATAAAACTTGTTAAAAACAATAATAAAATTAAACAACCATAAACTGAATATAATAATTTATCTTTATTTAAAATTGCAACAAAAAAATTATAGCTTAATAATATTGTTATAATTAAGCTAATAAACGAAATAAACAAAAACCTTAAATTTACAATTTTCTTAAAACTTTTCATATTCTTTTGTGCTGTTATTTTATTAAAACTATTATATCAAAAAAATATGTTAAAGTATAACTTATTTGTATTTTTAATAATATATTTGTCAAAACTTAATTATTATTAAAAAAGAAGGTATTAATTATGGAATACTTAAGTGGTTCAAAACAAAATAAAGGTTTTTATAAATGCAAAAATTGTGGCACTTTTGTTGAATTAAAAGAATATAACACATTGCCACCATGCCCAACTTGCGGTTTTAATAAATTTGATAATAAGTAGACTTATATTGGTATTTATTATATATTTTATGTCATTATTTATTTGTATTTGTCAATAATCATACGTTTTATGTCAATTTCTGTCAATATTTTAACAACATTGCAAAAATCATCAACCAAATAAAACTGAACAAAATAATTGCCTTTAATGTATTTTATTAAAGAATATATGGATGTGTTTTTGTTAACAATATAAGTTTTAACTTCAATTGGGTTAATGTTTTCTTTTTTTGTTGCCAAAACAAAACTCCTTTCATAATAAGCATCTGTTACACCGCCAAAACTACTAACTATTAAAAACACACTAATAAAAAACAAAGTGATATTTAAAGTATAAAAAACAGAAATAAAAAATAAAATTGCAAAGAAAACACCAAAAACTAAACCAATAATTTTCATTATTTTATAAGCAAATATTTTACTTTTATTTTGTGTTAATAATGCAACAAGAACTCTTCCACCATCTAATGGATAAATTGGAAGCAAATTAAAAATTCCAATAACCAAGTTAACTTCAACCAACATATATGTTAAACCATAGCTAGTTGGAAAAATCCACCACAAAGCAACAACAATAATTGCACTAACAAAATTAAAAAGTGGTCCAGCCAAAGCAATCAATATTTCGTTTGATGGTTTGAAAATATTATTATCCCCACTAATACCTGCGCCATATGGCATAAAAATAATTTTGTTTAGTTTATACCCTAAAATTTTAGCAACAATAAAATGAGCCATCTCATGCAAAATTAAAACAACAAAATAAACAGCAAATAATTTAACATCACCAAGATATACTAAAAAGAAAGAAAATAGTAAAAAAAGTGGGTGTAAAGATAGTTTTAACTGTCCCATAATATTTCATTTTTTTCAATTTTTAAATTTTGCAATTTGAGATTATTTTTTAAAATTTCAAGTTTAACAATTTCACCAACTTTTGCTGTTGCTATTTCTTTCCCTTTGCCAACAATTTCATTAACAGAACAACCACAAATACTAACATTCACAATTCTTGTAACATAATCATTTGCGTGTGTTATTTCAATAAATTTTTCTCCTGAATTAGTATAACTAATATTTGTAACAACTCCATCTTCTGGTGCAATCACCATGATATAATTATCAATTGTGTAATTAATATCTCCACCAGATATTTCATATTTTTCACACTTAACAGGACTTATAAATTTTAAATTTTTGTTAATAACATTACTTGTTGCCAAATAATCTTCAACATCATTATTTTGAATTGTTAAATAAGGCATATTTAACTTTTGAAAAATTTTTAAATAACTAGTAACATTCAAACTGCTGTTTAATGAAATAATACTTAATAATAAAAATGAAAAAGAAAAAACAACTGCATATAAAATGCATTGTTGTTTATTTTTTTTATTTACATAACAAATTTTATATTTATTTTTTACCACAGTTGTTACGTTAACAAAATTATGCATATATCACCCCTAATTTAAAATAATTTATGATGTTAATGCACAATTTATAACTTTTTGCAAATATTCTATACTGCGTTTAAAGGAATTATATTTCTTGCTTTACTATTATAACTTATTTGAATTAAACCATCTTCACCAACAATGATTTTTAACTCACTTGAATTTAAGTTTAATTCAAAATAATTATTTAAAACATTTTCAATATCACTTTTAACAACACTTATTAATTTATTTGGGAAATTTTGCTTATCTTTTAACAAAATTTTATTTAATCTTTCAACGTAAACCATTTTTTCTTTTCCCATTAAACAAACTTCCTTAAATTTATTTTTAATTTTCCTAAAACACCCTTATATTTAACAGTTGGGTCAAAAATATCTCTTTTCCCTAACAAATAATATTCAGAAATTAAACTAAAACTTTTATAACAATCACTTTTAGAATCAACACCACCACCAGATAGTAAAGAAAAATTAACAAAATCTTCTTCAGGTATCACCCCAACAACTTTTAGCTTTAATGCATCTTCAACATCTTTAACGGAAAGCATTTTTTCTTTAACAATCAAATCCCCTCTAACTTTATTCAAAATTAAACATACATTGTTTAATTTGTATTTCAAAAGCAAACTTAAAACTTTATCAGCATCTCTAATTGCACTTATATGCGGAGTTGTTACAATAATTGCTTCATCCGCACAAGATATTGCACGTTTAAAGTTATTATCAATTCCCGCAGGACAATCTATTAAAATATAATCAAACATATATTTTAATTCATTTATCATATTTTTTAAAATTTCAACATCAATATTATTATTTTCAATTAAGTGAGAACTTGGCAACATAAACAATTTTGGATAAATAATATCTTGAACAAGTGCTTGCTTTATTGTGCAATTTCCATCAATCACATCAAAAATATCGTAAGTTATATGATTTTCAACACCCATCACAACGTCTAAGTTATTCAAACCAAAATCAAAATCAACTAATAAAACGTTTTTGTTTTTGCTTGCAAGAATAATTCCTAAGTTTGCACATATTGTGGTTTTGCCAACTCCACCTTTTCCACTTGTTACAACAATTGTTCTACACATACCATATCCTTTTTTAAGTTTTATTCATTATAAAATATTTTTTAACTTCTTAAAAAGAGTTTAAAAGTTTATTAAATAATTAAAAATACCAAACGTTTTTTTAACTTAAAATAACTAAAAATTTTTAATTATTAGATAAATTTTGCAAACAAAAAAAAGCATCCAACAATTTGGACACTTTAAAATCAAATTTATTATTCAATATCTGAACTAATTTTATCTATATATGTTGGGTTATTTAACAAAAAGCCACAACCTAAAATTGTTGTTGATTCTGGTTCTGGACAAACATAAACAGGCATTTTTAAAATCCCACTTAAAAAATTTTCTAAGCCATAAATATGTGCCATTCCACCACAAACATACATTCCAACCTTTATTATTTCTGAAACAACGTCGCTAGCACAATTATTTAAAACTGTTTCACAAACTTTTGCAATATTTGAAAACAAATCAAACAATATGCTATATATATCGTTTGCTGTTATTAAAACTGTTTTATGAACACCAGAATTAACATCAATTCCACTAACGTTATAACTGCTTTTATCTCTAATATGCAAACTTGCAATTTCTTTTTTTATTTCTTCAGCCATATTTTCAGAAATAATTATTCCACATTTTGCTCTAAGCAAATCAACAATTGCTTTATCAACATATTCTCCGCCAATATTAACACTAACACCTTTTATAATGTTATAACCGTTAACTATTGCAATATCTGTTATATTACCACCAACGTTAACAACCATATGAGTTCTTGTTGAATTAATATCAACACCCATACCAATTAAACTTGTTACAGCTTGAGGAACAAAAGCAACAACGTTAATATTTAAAGAATATGCCAAATTTTTAAATGATTTTTTTTCTTTTTTATTCAATCCACAAGGTAAACAAAAAACTATTTTATGTGACTTTAAAAATTTTTGTTTAATATCCAATTTTAGCAAAAATTCTTTTAACATAGCTTTTGCATAACTTAAACTTTTAATTGCTCCATTTTCAATTGGCGCAATAACTTCTGTTAAAGTGTTCGTTTTATTAACAAGTTTTTTAGCCTCATCGCCGCAAGCAACAATAGTTTTAGTTTTTCCTGTTTGCTTAACAGCAATTAAAGAACTTTCTTTTAGAACAACACCTGTTCCAGCCTTGTATATGCTTGTATATTTACTTCCTAATTCAATTGCTAAATCGTAATTCATAATAACACCTTTCTTATAGTTAGATTATATCACACCAATTTAAAGTTTAACAAACAAAAAAATAAAGCAACTTAAATTGTTGCTTTATTTTTATAATATTTCCAAGTTCTTATTAAATGCTTTTTTGAAATCTGTTCTATTTTGCATTGCATGTTTAATTTCCATTGCAACATCGTTTTCAGATATAGTTTTCATAATAACACTGTCACCTAAAATATCACAAGAAATATCAATAATATTTCCAAATTTTGTTATATCTAAAGATTCTGCAATATTTAAAATAACTGCAAGTTTTTTAATGTTTTCAACATCTTCTTCTGAAACTAAATCTTTATATCTAACCCATTCAGACAAATTAAAATTATCAATATTTCTAAGCATAGAAACAAATGCTGCTAAAACTAATTCAGTATGGCTTACTCCATAAATATCAGAATTTAAAATCATATTAAATGAAATTTTATTGTATGAATCAATATTAACTCTTTCTTCACAAGCACTCATGTAACTTGCAATTCTTAAAACCCTAACATAACTGCGACTTAATTTATGTAAAACTTTTAATTGTTTAAATAAAATCATACTTAAGTTATAAACTTGTTCTGCGTTGTTTGGCTTTCTATCATAATATTCATTTAATATTTGCAAACTATAACCCAAATTATCGCTAATTGGTTTTTCTGTTGTTATTGGTAAAGCATATTGGAATAATTTGCCATTAATGTAATTATATTTTGAAATTGCCAGCTTTTCTTTATTTATAACATCTAAAACTGCACTTATAATTGAAAAACCAGATTGTAAATATGGAGTTTCAGAAACAGACACACCTTTAATTTTTGAATTTTTAGTTGTATCTATTGGTTTAATAACATCATAAACTTTGTTAAAATCTTCAACGCTTAATTCATAGTTATGTTCAACATCAATAGCATAACGTTTTGCACGTCTAGAAATTCTTCCAAGATTTAAGAATGTTTCGTTTGTTCCAATAACTTCATATTCATCTTCAATTTCTGAAGTCCAAGTTAAATCTTTTAAAAAATCGCTTACAACCTTTTTCATTTCAGAACATTTTTCTTCTGCAGAACAATTTGCAAATTGCATTGCTAAATTAACTTTTCCAAAAGGAATTTTATATGTATTAAGAATGTTTCTGCGATTATACAATATTAAATCTGTGCAATTATCTGCAACATTAATAATTAAAGCTTTTGGTTTATTAAATGTGTTTATAACACTTAAGTAAGTGTTATAACATCTATCTTCATCACTTAAAATTTCAAACCTAAAAGATGTTGCACTAAAAATTTCTTCAATAAAACCAATATGATTTTTTGCATCATACACAAGCGGTGTTGCAAAAGCCATAACTTCTGTTATACCCTCTGCATCAATCATCTTTTTGTAAACAGATAAAATTGAAATAATTTCTTTTGAAACAACAGGTTTTATTATTTCATCCTTATTAAAATCTTTAAATAAATCAATTGGCATTGTTACTTTGTTATAAATATTAAAACTTTTGTTTGGTTGAACAAAAGCAAACCAAAGATTTAATGTGTTAACATTTAATTCTAAAACTGCAACTTTTTCCAAAACAGCACTCCTTAATAAAGCCTTATTTTTTATAATACATTATAACATAAATATATTGTTGTGTATATACTTATTTTTAAAATTATTAATATTAGTCTGAAATTTTTATTGCTTCAACCGGACAAATATTAACGCAAGTTTTACATTTTATGCACATTTCTTTGTTAACAATTGGAAAACCATCCTCATTAAAAGATATAGCTCCCATTGGACAAGCAGAAACACATGCACCACATTGCAAACAAGCATTTTTGTTTAATGATTGAACTTCGTTTATTTTTTCATAATCTTTTTCTTTGTTTTTCATATCCATAACCTCTTATTAACATAATATTTTTATCATAAAAACATAAAAAAATCAAATTTTTATTTTAATTTTAAGCAAGGTTTTTTAATCTAAGCTTAAAAAAATTTAAAATAAAAAATTGAAAAATGTTTTTTATTTCTTAAAATATTTTAAACATAGTACTATGCAAACATAAAATAAACGTTTATTTATAGGTTTTTTTCTTGTTTTTAAAAATAAAACATATTGCAGTTATTAATTGATATACCCCAACCACAATTAAAAAAATTGCAAAACAAAATTTAAGTGTTTGAGATTCAAGTTTCATTGCAAAAATTGCAGACAAAACAGAACTTATAACCCCTGATATGATAATTGGAATTGCAACTTTATATTTTAACAATTTGTTTTTTATATGAACTATTAACGAAGCAATTGCGCCCGGTATAAACACTAACAGATTAATGCTTTGTGCAATTTTCTGATCAAAACCAAATATTAATGTTAAAACAGGAATTAGCAAAGTTCCTCCGCCCATTCCCATTCCAGCAATAATTCCACTTATTAAACCTGTTAATATAAGCCAAAAATAAAACATATATCACCTAAATTAAAATTCTAATTCCGCAAAATATTATTATTCCACTAAAAACTATTCTTAAAAAAATATTGTTTATTTTTTTTAAAATAAGTGCTCCAAGCACTCCACCAACAACAAAGCCTAAAGAAATTAATCCAACATTTCCCCATTCTAATTTGTTTTTTAAAGCATACACAATAACACTTGCAATACTTAAAGGCATCATAATTAAAATTGCTGTTGCGTGAGCAAATTTTTCTTTTAATTTAAAAACACTGCTTAATATTGGAACACAAAGCATTCCGCCTCCGCCACCCCAAAAACCATTAATAAAGCCAATAAAAATGCCTGAAATTATTGCTAGTAATAAATTTATTTTTTTGTGTTTTGTTTTTGATTTTAAGATATTTTTATTCTTTAAAAAACCAGCATTTAATATAGGTTTTTTAACAAAGTTTTTTTTAATCACATTTTCGCTAAAAAAATAATATTTTTTGCACTTATTCATAAACACTTGCCTTTTTGTTATTATTATTTAGATTTTGTCCATAATTAAAAAACTTTATATTTTTATTTGAAAATTTTGTTTTATTTTTAACAAATATAATTAAAAAATTTTTAATTAGTTTTGTTTAGTTGATAAAATGTTAATATTATTATATAATTATTTCGTTATAATATAATATATAAGGACGGACTTTATGTTGTTTAAAAACAAATTTACTAAAATACTTACTTCTGCTGGTTTAGGATTAACTGTTTTAGCAACTCCTGTTGTTGCTAAAAACGTTTTATCAAATAATAATGCTGCTAACGCATATTACGTAAACAACACATTAGATAGCCTAATTGGCAACGCTGACTTTTCATCTTCTAGCTCAAGCACAACTCCTGCTTCTCCTAGTAGTTGGACAGAATTAAACCCAACAAACACAAGCAATGTTAAAGCAGGTGTTATCAACACATATAGCACTGTTTATGCAGATAAAAAGGCAGATTACGGTTTAGAAAATATTGAAAATCCTAAATATCCTAGTGGAGAAATACCATCTGGAGAAAGTGACCCTCTTTATAAAAACTTAATGATTAACAATACTTCAGATAAAGCTGTTAGATTTGGATATGAATCTTCTAGTTTCACATTGGAAGCAAATTCTTACTACTCTATTCATGTTCAAATAAAAACTATTGCAACTAAAGATAGTTCTGATAAAGCAAGTGCATCTATATACTTAACAGGTTTAAAAGATGAAAATATAAGTGCAAAAATTGAAACTTTTGAAACATCTGCAAACGAGTTTGAAGAATATGTTATTTATGTTTCCACACATGCCCTACAATCTGAAAGCGTAACTTTACAAATTTGGCTTGGTGGAAATCAAATTGGTATGGAAAGTTTAGGTGCTTTGTTTGTTAACTCAGTAAGCATTAAAAAATACGACCAACAATCTTTCCATAACAGAACTTATAATTTAACTGCAAACTCTCCTGCAAAAGATAAAGAGTTGTATATTAACTTAAATTCTGGCACATTAAATTATGCGCCTGTTGAAAATGCAGATTTTCAACAACAATCAAGCACAAATTCTATTAGCGGATGGCAATTTTTAACATCAACAAATTTTGACGACGAACAAATTGCCAAAATTGTTAAAGTTGGAAAAAACTACACTAATCCACTATCTGATAAAAACATAACAAATCCAGGTTCTTGTGGTAGTATTTTGGAAGATAACACAATAACTGAAATTGATGATAGTGCTTTGTTTATGTATAACAAAAATGAAACTAGTCAAGGAATTAAAAGTTCAAGTTTCACTATTAAACAACATGCATTATACAAATTAAGTGTTATGGCAAAAAGCGATTGCGGAATTGGAAATGGTGCAACAATAAAGGTTGTTGAAGATGTTAATGATAGCAGCACAACAACAGCTCAATCTGCATCTTTAACAACTGCAACATCTGTTACTCAAAATGAATACACAAATGGTTGGACAGAATATAGTTTTTATATTGAAGGAAATGCATTAAAAGATACAAATGCTCATATTGAAGTTTGGCTTGGAACACAAGATACATCAACAAACGGATATGTTTTTGTTGATAGCATTAAATTAATGAATGTTACACGTTCTGAATTCACAAACGGAAGCACTGCTTCAAACAGCACTACACTAGATTTAAACTTAGGCTCAAAAGAAAATGATGGCTTATTAATAAGCAATGGTAATTTTAACATAACAGACAACGAAGAAGACACTTTAAACTACCCTCTTGCCCCTAATAATTGGACTTTTGTTAATGAAGATGAAGTTGATGAAAAAGAATTGTTTAAAGGAATAATAAACACTTCTAACGAATTTTTCACAGAATATGCATCACAACTTCCTAAAAACTTAAAAAATCCTGGAGCAATTGAAGGCAATTTATATGGCGATAACAACAACGTTTTAGTTGTTGGTTCAAACAGAATTGCAAACGTTGGTTATAAAAGCAATGAATTATCACTAGAAGCAAATTCTTACTATAAAGTAACATTTAATATAAACACTCAAATTTCAAAAATTCCAAACACTTTAGGTGGTGCATCTGTTTCATTACTAGCAGATAGTACTGTTGTTTTTGCACACAATAACATAACAACATCTGGTTGGAAAACATACACTGTTTACATTAAAACAGCATCAGCATCTCAAAACATTTCACTACAATTAGGTATTGATAATATTGCAGGTTACGTTTTCTATGATAATGTTAACGCTGTAAAACTTGCAGACACTTTCACTAGTGACAACTTTAACGATGTAATTAATAATGCTTCAAACTTAACTCAAGCAGTTGATTTAAGTAAAGATTCATTCGATAGTTATGATGTTTCAGATTCTGGTTTGTTCGCAGAACCAACTAATTGGACATTTAGCACAGTTGAAGGATTTGCTCCATACAAAAATGGAATATTTAATTTTGAAAGTAACGATATAAAATATGTGCTTCCTTCCCTATCTGGAACACACAATTCAAAATCTGGAAAGAATGCACTTGTTATATACTCTCAAGATGAAACATATTCAACATACACAAGCAAAACTTCTTACAAATTAGAAAGTGGAAAATATTATTCAATTTCTGTAAGCATTAAAACTGCAGATATTTACAAAGAAAACCCACAATACGATGATGATGACAATCTTATTAAATATGGTGCATATTTTGGATTAAGCGGAATAACTGAAAGTTTCACAGGAATTAGTTCAGAATATAACTTTGAAACTGATTACACAACATACACATATTACATTAGTCCTTCAAGCGAAATCACAACAAACATTGTTTTAGGATTAGGTAATGCAAACAATCAATGCTCTGGCGCAGTTTTCTTTGATGATGTAGAGTTTAAAGAAATGGATGAAAGTTCTTATAAAGTTGCAGTTTCTAAATTAACAGGCAGCGAATATAACTATATTAACATAACAAACACAACAACTGATGAAGAAACAACAGATGATGGTTATGTTAACCCAGAAGTTAACTGGTTAATTATTCCATCTATCATATTATCAATCGCAATTATTATTGCAATTATTGGAACTGTTTTAAGAAAAATTAATTTCAAACAACATTTAAAAATTAAAACTAAATATGATAGAAGAATCACTCTTGATAAAGATATGGACAGACGTGAACGCATTGAATTAAGAAAACAAATAATTTCTGAATTAGAACAAGAATTAAAAAATTCTGATGAAGAACTTGCAAACTTAATTAAAATGTTTGACGAAGAAGAAAAACAAATTAAAAAAGCAAATAAAGAATTTGTTGAAAACGTTTTAAAAACTAAAGAAAATTTATCAAAAGAAAAAGAAAAAGCAATTGCTGAACATAAAGAGTTAATTCAAAATGCATCTGCAACTGAAAAAACAGATAAAGCAGAAAAAGAATTTATTAAAAATGTTGCTAGAATTGAAAAACAACAAAAAATTGAAGATGCAAAATTAAATCAAAAAGATAAAGCTATGATTAAACTTCAATTAAAACGTAAACAAAACATCGAAATGTACGATGAAAAACGTAAGAACTTGTTAATTGAAATTCACAAAATCGAGCAAGAAATTAAAGATATTGAAAATGAAGAAAAAATTATGTGGAGTGAATACTCTAAAGCAAAACAATCTTCAAAGCAAAAAAATAAATTAACAAAACAATCTTCAACAAAACCAACTAAAAAAGAAGTTAAAGAAGAGCTTAAAGAAGTAAAAAAAGAAGAAGTTAAAGAAGAAAATAATAATTCTGAAGAAACTAATTCTAACAATTCTGAAAAATCTGAATAATAAAATAAAAAACCTTAAAGAATTCTTTAAGGTTTTTTATTTATCTTATTTCATTTTTATTAACAACTTTATCTTCATTTGTTGCATTTTCTAAATATTTAATAAACACTGCTCTTTTCTTGTGTTGAACGTGTTCAAACTGATCCCATTGATTTTGAACATAACAATTCCCTTCAAGTTCTGGATTGCTTTCAGCATATTCCACACCTTCATTAATTAAGTTTTTAATTAATCTATTCATAATAAGTGCGTTAACACCTTTGTTTCTATATTCATTACTAACCGCAATAAAAACAAGTTCAACAACTTTAGGGTGCTTTAAAGTTTTCAAAAGTTCAAAAATATATTTAGAAATTATCTTTCCTCTACTCTTTTGCAAAACTTCCATAATATATGGGAATGTTAAACCAAAACCAACAACATCGTCATTTTCATTTAAAATAATGTTCATATATTTATAATTAACAAGAAGTTTAAATTGTGCAACAATTTGTTCTTTCATTTTTTTGTTAATTGGAACAACACCATATAATGGTTCATAGGCTTGATTTAACAAATCAAATATTTTATCTGAATATTTTTTTATTATTTTTCTAGTGCTTTTTAATTCACACTCATGCAAGTTATACCTTTTGGCAATAACTTTTGCAAGTCTATCTATTCTTTCAGGAACTTGCTTTGGCATCTTTATTTTATATTCAACCCAGCCAACTTCTTTTTCATAACCCAACTTTTCAATAATTTCTTTGTAATAAGGGAAATTATATAATGTTGCAATTGTGTTTCTTTCTTCGAAGCCTTCAACAAGCATACCTTCTTTATCCATATCATTAAAGCCCATTGGACCATGAACGCAAACCATACCCTTGCTTAACGCCCATTCTTCAACAGCATTAAGTAACGCTTTAGCAACTTCTATATCATTAATAAAATCAAATCTGCTAAATCTTGCACGTTTTTCGTTAACTTTGTTATTGTATACTTTTTGAATTATACCACAGATTCTTCCAACAACCTTATCTTCTTTATATGCAAGAAAGAAAATTATATCACACTCATCATAACTTGCATTTTTATTTTTATCAAAATTTGCTAGCTCATCAGAACGAAAACTTGGAACATAATTTTTTTCATTTTTATATAAATCACAAACAAAATCAACAAAAATTTTTTGTTGTTTTTTTGTTTTAACTTCAACAATTTTAACCATGCTTAAAAACTCTCTTTATATATTTTTTACTAGAAGTAGTTTAAAATATATGTAGAAAATTGTCAAATATTTACCTGTTATTAACTTTAATAAAACAATTTTTGCCCAATAAACAATTTAGTGCTTTTTAAGTTATTCATTTGCTTTAATGTTTTAATATCAACATTTAAATATTCCGCCACTTTAAACAAATTATCTAACGGTTTTGCATAGTACACTTTTTTAGCATTTTTATTAATAATAACAACATCACCTTCTTCCAAAATTTCAGATGTTACAACAACGCAAGATGCATCAACGTTAAACTTTTCACAAATTTCAGTTATATCTTCTCCACTTTTTGGATAATAAACAAAATTATCTGCTTGTTTAACACTTTTAATATCTAACATTTTTTAAATCCTTTTAATTATTTTTATATTTTTATATTTTTATTAAAAATAAAAATTTTTTATTCATTTTTATTAAAAAACTATTCTTAAATTATTTTTTAATTAATAAATTTATAATGGACAAGTTTGTTAAAAGGATGTGATTTTTATTAAAGGTTTATTTAAGTCTGTTGTTATTATTACACTATTTTCAACACTATCAAGATTTTTGGGTTTTATTTTTAGAATATTTTTATCAAGAGCATTAACTCCAACAATGCTTGGGATTTACACAATAACCATATCTGTTTTTATGGTTTTTTTAACAGCCATAACAAGCGGTTTGCCATTAACAATTTCAAAAATTACTGCAAGGAATATGGTTGATAAAAACACTAAAAACACAAATAAATCAATAAGTGCTGGCGTTATTTTAAGTTTTTTGTTTGCAACACTTATTGTAATTTTAATTTTATTATTTAAAAATTTATTTAATTTTATTTTTTCAAATGAATTATCTTATATTCTTTTATTACTAACAATTCCTGCATTATTTTTTACAGCAATTCACACCCCAATTCACGGATATTTATGGGGAAAAGAAAATTATTTTGCTGTTAGTTTTATTGAATTTATTGAACAAGTTGTTAGAATTGTAACTTGTTTTATTGCTTTTTTAGTATTTAGTGGAATAAATCAAATATATCCAATTATAATTTCCCTTTCAATTTCTTGTTTGGTTAGCACAATAATATACATATTTTACTTTATAAAATCTAAAGGCAAATTTGAAAAACCAACAAAGTTTGAATTTTCCGAAATATTTAAAAGCTCCGCACCAATAACTTCAGTTAGAATTGCAACATCAATCATACAACCAATAATTTCTGTTTTGTTACCTTTGCGTTTAGTTTTGTATGGTTTCACAAAAGAACAAGCACTAGCAACTTTAGGTATTGCAATGGGAATGACAATCCCAATTTTAACAATACCATCAACAATTATTGGATCTCTAGCTATGGCACTAATACCACAACTAACAACTTTGCATAAAGAAAATCAAAACACTAAACTTAAAAATAAAATAAACTTTGCAATACAATTTTCTTTAATTTGCAGTTGTTTGGTTATTCCAATATTCTATTCTTTAGCAGAGCCAATATGCATATTCTTGTTTAACAACTTAGATGCTGGAATTTATTTAAAAGCAAGCTGTTTTTTATTAATTCCTATGAACTTATCTCATATAACAACATCAATTTTAAATAGTTTAAACAAAGAGGTTAAAACTTTTAAATACAGCATTATTGGTTGCGTTTTCTTATTACTTTGCATATGGTTTTTGCCAAAATATGTTGGAGTTTATTCATTAATTTATGGTTTAGGATTAAATATGATTATTGTTTCAATTTTAAATATCTATAAAATAAATAAAACAATTAATCAAAACAAAACGCATGTTAAAAGCATACTATTGCTTTTGTTAATTAATATTCCTTTAATTTTATTAACAAGCTGGGTTTACAACTTATCAAGTTTTATATTCCCAAGTTTTATTGCCATTATAATTGCGTGCATAGTTGAAGTTATTTTTTATGTGTTACTTTGTAATATTTGCAATATAATTCAGTTAAGTTATATTAAAAACTATGTTATTAACTTAAAAAATAAAAAAACTTTAAAATCTTAGTATTAAAATTAAAATAAAATGGCATACTTTAGTATGTCATTTACTTTAATTTTTAGAAGTGTATCTATATATTTTTTAGTGTTATTTTTGCTAAGACTAATGGGCAAAAGGCAAATCGGAGAAATGCAACCATTTGAATTAGTTATAACGCTTATTTTTGCAGACCTTGCAACAATACCTATGGCAGATTCTTCTCTTCCCCTAATTCACGGCATAATTCCAATTTTAACTCTTTCAATTCTACACTATATTCTTTCTTTATTACTTAGAAAGTTTAATGCTATGAGAAGCATAATAAACGGAAAACCAATAATTTTAATTAGTCCAAATGGAATAGATTTTGAAGCATTGCAAAAATTAGATATGAACTATAATGATTTGCAAGAATTAATGAGAGGTTGCGGATATTTTAATTTTGATGAAATTCTTTATGCAATTATGCAAACAAATGGTTCTTTAACAGTTTTACCACGTGCAACTTATGCCCCAGCAACACCAAATGATTTAAATATTAAAGTTCCAGAAGTAAGTTTGCCTATTATAATTTTAGCAAAAGGAAAATTCAATAATGAAAATTTAAAAATCGCAAAGCTTGAAAAAAATTTTATTATTAATGAATTAAAAAAAGAAAACATAACAGATTTAAACACCATTGCCTTAATAACAATAAACACAAAAGGCAAAATGTATATTCAACCTAAAAAAGGTGAATTTATTCTAAAAGAAATTGATTATAATGGGGATGGAAACTGGTGAAAAAAGCTATTACTGTATCAATATTAGGTGCAATTTTACTTGCAATATCTATTTATGAAATTATTGCCGTTAATAATTTTATTAAAGATTTTGAAAATACTGCAATTGAAATTTATGAAATCTTAGAAAATAATAAAGATAATATAAATGATTATTTTACTTTTGTAAATAATAAAAAAGAAAAATGGAACAAACAAGAGAAATCATTATGCTTAATGTTTAGTTATAGAGATTTAACAACCATTAACGACTGTTTTTCAAGGCTTGTTGCATATGTTAAAAATAATGATTATGATAACGCTTGTGCCGAAGCAGAACTATTATTGTCGTATTCTGAATATAACAAAGAAATTATGCAATTAAGTTTTCAAAACCTATTTTAATGATTATTGAAATAATTATTATTTTGTGATATAATTCAATTATGGAACAAAATAAAATTTTAAACAAAATTATAGAACAAAAGTTGTTATCAGGAGAGATTAAATTAAATGATGTCTTACAATCTTTAAACCCTGACGACTTTCCTTTTATTTTTTCAAAATTAAAGTTGCAAGAATTTCCTAAAGATTATCTCACAGAATCTGGCGAAGATGTTTATCACTCTAAAAAGTTTTGCGTTTCAAAATTTGATTCTGTAAATAGAACACCGTTTCAAATTGGATTAATCACAGCAGACGGAACAATTTATAATGCAACTGAATTTGAACATTTAAGAACTTGCACATTCTTAAAATTAAACGGGATTGATTTACGTGGGTGCTTAAGATATAGAATTTCAAATTCTGAAGTTTTATTATACCCTGGCTATGGTTCTATTGAAAGAATTGAAGAAGAAACAAGTTTAGAAAATTTTTGTAACAGTTGGGAACATTTTTACGATAATTTTGATTATAATAATAACTTAATTGAATTAACCGCAAATCAAGTTAAAACAATTAGAACTTTAGTTTTAAAACAATCTGCAAATAATGATGATGTAATATACGGATTTTTATTATCTCTTGTTAAACAAAAAGATTTATTTGGATTGCTTAAGCCTTCACACACTTATCCGGAAAATTTGCAAAAAATTGCTAAATATAACAAATTAACTTTTCAAGATTATTTTGGTTTAACTCAAGAAGATTTTGAAAATATAAAATACCACACAATAAAAAAATAACATTCTTACACTTATTAGTTAACAAAATTCAAATTAATTTCAAAATTTACGTAATTAATTTTATATTTAAATAAATTTTAAATTATAAATTAATATCTATAACACGTAAACATTTTACATAAACATATTATTGCAAGAAAACTTGTCAATTATTGGAATATTTGATACTATAAACTAAGGAGGTTTTTATGAAAAACGATTTACATGTAAGAACAAATTTTTCTGCTAGTGCAAATAAGGAATGGGATTGGAAAAGAGTTTTAAAAAAATGTGAAGATGAAAAAATTCAAAGATTGTCAATAACAGATTTTGACACTTGTGTATTTCATGTTATAAATAAAATTATTGATACTTCAGCATATTTTAGTGGAACTATTATTACAGGAATGGAATGTGACGTTTGTGAAAAAGGAATTACATTTGAACTCCTAGCATATAACTTTGAACCATTTAAAACATTGTTATGGTCATATGAAACTTATGGAACATTAGAAGATAGGCAAACTAAGATAAAAGATTTACTAGTAGATGCAATTAAACAAAATGGATTTAAATTTAATACAAAAATAAAATTTAATGGAAAAGTTGATTTTGCTCATAAATATGTATATGAGAATATGTTAAATTTTACAGAAAATAATGAATTTTTTAAAAAGTATAATATAGAAAATTTATCAGATTTTTATAAATTAAGCAGCAAAGAAACTAAATTCCCTTTATACGTTAATATGAATAAAGTATTTCCAACTGTAAAAAAAGTTGTTGATTTTATTCATTCTGTTGGTGGTTTTGTTGTTTTAGCACAGCCATGCAAAGATGGTAATAAAAATAATTTGAACTTCATATTGCAAACAGCTTTAAAATATGGAGTTGATGGAATTGAAGTATACCATCCTTCTCACAGTAAAGATGATATAAAATATCTTTTAAATTTATGTAAAGATAAAAATCTAATAATAACTGGTGGAAGCAACTTTAATGGTAAACTAGAGAATAATACAGTTGGTATAAAAAATATTGATAAATCAGAAAAAGAAATTTTAAAAGGAATAAAAATGTAAAAATTAAAAACGCTGAATTATATCAGCGTTTTTTTATAAAATAGACCAAATTATTTTATATTTAAATATGGTTTTAAATACTTTCCTGTTTCGCTTTGTGGAACTTTGCATATTTCTTCAGGTGCGCCAAAAGCAACAATTGTTCCACCTTCATCTCCACCTTCTGGGCCTAAGTCGATAATATAATCTGCTTCTTTAATAACATCCAAATTGTGTTCAATAACAACAACAGTGTTTCCGTTTGCAACAAGTTTATTTAGCATTTTAATTAATTTATGAACATCATACATATGCAAACCTGTTGTTGGTTCATCTAGTATATACAAGCTTTTACCTGTGCTACGTTTGCTTAATTCTGTTGCTAACTTAACTCTTTGTGCTTCACCACCACTTAGTTCAGTTGCAGGTTGACCTAATTTAATATAACCCAATCCCACTTCAACTAAAGTTGCTAATTTATTTTTAATTGATGGTATATTTTCAAAAAATTTATATGCTTCTTCAATAGTCATATTTAAAACATCAGAAATTGTTTTTCCTTTATATTTAACTTCTAATGTTTCCCTATTATATCTTTTACCACCACACTCATCGCAAGTTACATACACATCTGGCAAGAAAAACATTTCAACAGTTTTAATTCCTGCACCACCGCAAGCTTCACATCTTCCACCAGCAACATTAAATGAAAATCTACCTAAGTTAAAACCTTTTGCTTTTGCATCTGGAGTAGAAGCAAACAATTCTCTAATATTTGTGAAAATTCCTGTGTAGGTTACAGGGTTACTTCTTGGTGTTCTTCCAATTGGGCTTTGGTCTATGTTTATAACTTTATCAAAACGTTCTAACCCTTCAATTTTTTTATGTTTACCAACAGGCAATTCATTCCCACCACTTAATAAATTGAAGGCAGCAGGATATAAAATTCCGTTAACCAAACTGCTTTTGCCACTTCCACTAACACCTGTTACAACAGTTAAAACTCCAACAGGTATTTTAACATCAATATTTTTTAAATTATGATGTTGCGCTCCATAAATTGTAACATAACCATTTTTTATTTCTCTTCTAAACTCTGGCAGTTCAATTTTTATTTCTCCACTTAAATATTTTCCTGTTATGCTTCGTTTTTCTTTAATAATATCATCAACAGTTCCTGTTGCAACAATTTCTCCACCCAAACTTCCAGCATATGGTCCAATATCAACAATAAAATCACTTGCTTTAATTGTGTCTTCATCATGTTCAACCACAATAACAGTGTTGCCAACATCTCTTAAATCTTTTAGGGTTTTTAAAAGTTTATCATTATCTCTTTGGTGCAAACCTATGCTTGGCTCATCTAGTATATATAACACTCCTGTTAAACCAGAACCAATTTGTGTTGCAAGCCTTATTCTTTGACTTTCCCCACCAGATAATGTGCCAGCCGAACGAGATAATGTTAAATATTTTAAACCAACGTTGATTAAAAATTTAAGTCTGCTTAAAATTTCTTTTAAAATTGGTTCACTTATAACTTTTTCACTTTTAGTTAATTTAATGCCAGATAAAATTTCTTCAATTTCTAAAACTGATTTGTTAGTTAACTCTGCAATATCCAAACCTGCAATTTTAACACTTAATGCCATTTCATTTAAGCGTTTGCCTTTGCAAACAGGACACTCCACTTCTGCCATAACTTTACCAATATCTTTTTTAGAAAATTCGCTTTCTGTTTCAATAAACTTTTTCTCAAGCATTGGTATTAATCCATCATACTTAAATTGTGCAACTTTGTTTTGCCCCTTGCTTTTATATGAAACAGGAATTTTATCATCCATACCATTTAAAACAATATTCAAAAAATCTTTTGGCAAATCTTTTATTGGTGTTGATATTTTTATATCAAACATTTTTGCAAGGTTTTTATATAACATTCTAAACATAATACTATCTAAATCCCAAGTATTAATATTAATGCCACCATCAATAAAAGACTTATTTTTATCTTTATATAGTTTATCTAAATCAACAGTTTGCAAAAAGCCCAAACCTGCACAACGTTCACACGCACCATATGGGGCATTAAAACTAAATAATCGTGGTGCAATTTCTGGAACACTAAAACCACACTTACTGCAAGCGTGATTAATTGAAAATAAATCTTCATCTTCACCATGTTTTGCAACAACCAATCCGTTAGCAAGTTTTGTTGCTTGTTCAACACTTTCAGAAAGTCTAGAAGTAACACCATCTTTTAATATTATTCTATCAACAACAATACTAATATCGTGTTTAAAATTCTTTTCAAGAACAATTTCATCTTCTAACAATTTTTCTTCGCCATCAATTATTGCTCTAACAAAACCTTGTTTTCTAAAATCGTTTAATTCATTAACAAAAGTTCCCTTTTTGCCTTTAAAAACAGGTGCTAAAATTAAAACCTTTTCATTTTCACCAATTTTTAAAATTTGGTCAACAATGTTATCAATTGTTTGTGTGTTAATTTTAATTTTACAATGTGGGCAATAAACCTTACCAACATGAGCATATAACAATCTTAAATAGTCATAAATTTCTGTAACTGTTCCAACTGTACTACGAGGGTTATGTGATGTTGTTTTTTGGTCAATTGATATGCTTGGAGAAAGCCCTTCAATTTTTTCAACATCTGGTTTATGCATCTGTCCTAAAAATTGTCTAGCATAACTGCTTAAACTTTCCATATATCTTCTTTGGCCTTCAGCAAAAATGGTGTCAAACGCCAATGTGCTTTTGCCACTTCCGCTAACGCCTGTTAAAACAACCAACTTATTTTTTGGTATTTCAACACTGATATTTTTTAAATTATTTTCGTTTGCATTTATAATTTTAATTGTGTTCTTCATAAATACTTCCATTTATTTGTTTAATTGTTTTTTTAGTTCTGAAATCTCATCTCTTAGTTCAATTGCACGTTCAAAATCAAGTGAATTTGACGCCATTTTCATTAATGCGGTTAATTTTTCAATCTCTAACAAACTATCTTTTTTGTTTAACTTTTTAGTCACTGTTTCCTTTTTAGTAATTTCAAGTGTGTTTGCAATTCCTTTAATAATAGTTTTAGGAACAATATTGTGTTCTTTATTATATTCCATTTGAATTTGTCTTCTTCTATTAGTTTCAGAAATTGCTTTTTCCATACTTTTTGTTATAATATCCGCATACATTATAACTTTACCTTCTGCATTTCTAGCGGCTCTTCCTGCTGTTTGAATTAAAGCCCATTCACTACGCAAAAACCCTTCTTTATCCGCATCCAAAATTGCAACCAATTTAACTTCTGGCATATCTAAACCCTCTCTTAAAAGGTTAATACCAACAATAACATCAAACTCTTTTTTTCTTAACCCATTAATTATTTCAACACGTTCAAGTGTTTTAATGTCTGAATGCAAATATCTAACTTTAATGTTATGCTCTGTTAAAAAGTTTGTTAAACTTTCAGCCATCTTTTTTGTTAAAGTTGTAACCAAAACTCTGCCGTCATTATTAATTGTTTCATTGATTTGTGTTATTAAATCATCTATTTGACCTTTTGTTGGTTTAACAATAATTTCAGGGTCTAACAAACCTGTTGGCCTAATTATTTGTTCAACAATATTATCTGAATGTTCTTTTTCATATGGTCCAGGAGTTGCAGAGATAAACACTGCTTGAGATATTCGGCTTTCAAACTCTTCAAATTTTAATGGTCTATTATCAAAAGCTGCTGGCAACCTAAAACCATAATCAACCAAATTTTGTTTTCTTGCAAAGTCCCCTGCAAACATTCCTTTAATTTGTGGAATTGTCATATGGCTTTCATCAATAAAAACAACAAAATCTTTGGGGAAATAATCTAAAAGTGTGTATGGTGGCATTCCTGGTTTTCTGCCATCGAAATATCTAGAATAGTTTTCAATTCCGTTGCAATAGCCAACTTCTTTCATCATTTCTAAATCATAAAAAACACGTTCTCTAATTCTTTGTGCTTCAATTAACTTGCCTTCGTTAATAAATTCTTGTTCTCTTTTTAGTGCATCTTGTTTAATTTCTTCAAACACTTTTTCCATTTTTTCATTGCCAATAGCATAATGGCTGGCTGGCAAAATATAAGCATGTTCCAAAGTGTTAATTCTTCTTCCAGAAACAACTTCTATTTCACTTATTCTTTCAATTTCATCACCAAAAAATTCAATTCTAATTGCAATTTCGCTTTTATTTGAAGGTATTATATCAATAATATCTCCTTTGCTTCTAAAAGAACCACGAACAAAATCAACTTCGTTTCTAACATATTGCATATTAATAAGTTTTTTTATTATCTCAGTTTTATCCACAACCATATTTGGTCGCAAACTTAAACACATACTAGAATAGTTTTCAGGTTCACCCAATCCATAAATGCAAGATACACTTGCAACAACAATAACATCTCTTCTTTCAAATAATGAACAAGTTGCAGAATGACGCAACTTATCAATTTCATCATTAATGCTCATATCTTTTTCAATATAAGTGTCTGTTGAAACAATGTATGCTTCGGGTTGATAATAATCATAATAAGAAACAAAGTATTCAACTCTGTTTTCTGGAAAAAACGCGCGCAATTCATTACATAATTGTGCTGCTAGTGTTTTATTATGAGCAATAACCAAGGTTGGCCTGTTAATGTTTTTAATTATATTAGCCATTGTGAAAGTTTTTCCACTACCGGTAACACCTAATAATGTTTGAAATCTTAAACCATCATTAATGCCTTCAACAATTTTTTCAATTGCTTTTGGCTGGTCTCCACAAGGCTTATAATCACTTTTTAATTTAAATATAGTTTTTTCCATAATTATACCTAGTTTTATTATACCACATATTTAAAAAAAGTATATATTTTTTAATCAACTATCAAACAAATGTTTTATAAATATATACTTTGTTTAAAATTAAGAACAATTAAAAAAATATTAAAAACGCCTTAAATAAAAACATTTTTAATATTTTGCATAGTATTTTCTTATTTTTTAAAAATTGCACGTAAAATTAAACCAATAGCAAAAGATAAACAAGCAAATATAATTGTGCTACCAATTTTTATAATCGTTCTTTTTTTAGTATCTTGCACACTTCTTTCAAAACTTTCACCTTTGCTTTTTAAAGAAATGCAGTATATTAATTTGCCTTTGCTGTTGGAATGCACTAATTCTATATAATTTTCTAAAACTAAATTATCTAAAATTGAATCTAGTTCAGTGTTTGAAATTTCATATTTAGGCAACAAACTATTAATTATTTCCTGCGGAGATAATAATGATGATTTTTTATTAACACAACGTTTATATAAAAAACTCATGACCATTTTTTCTTTTTTGTTTAACATAATTCACCTTTACAAAAATAACAAAACTGCAATCATAGCACCTAAAAAACTAAAAATTGCACTAAAAACAACACTTAAAACACAATATTTTTTTATGGTTTTATTGGAATTTTCTTGTTCAGATATGTTTTGCAAAAACAACTTTCCTTTTGTTTCTGCCATAACACAACAAACATTTTCATCATAATATTTTAAAACAACAAAGCCTCTTTCTTGCAAACTTAAAATGCTTTTAATAATGTCACTATTAGTTGCTTTATATTTATTGGGAATTTCTTTTTTAATATCCAACAAATCAAATACAACATATTCGCTAAAAGCATTTTTAACAATGTATTTTAAAATAAATTTTGTTAATTTATCCATACCCACTCTCTTAAAAAACATTAAGCATATTATTATTATTTGTAGTATAAATTATTTTATTTTAAAGTGCAAATAATACTTTAAAAAAATAAAAAAATGTAAAGCTTAAACTTTACATTTTTTATTTTTGTTTATTTTTTATTTTCTTTTTTTAGAACTTGATTTTCTGCTTGTAACAACAAAGTAAATTACAACGCCAGCTAATACTAACACTGAAACAACAATTAAAATTGTTCCTGCAACCGGAGAAATTGTTGTTGGGTCAACAGTATTATCACTTACTTCAATTGTGTATTCATAAGGAGTTGCTGTGTTACCATTTTCATCTTTAATTATAATTCTTAAAGTATAATTTCCAGATTTTTCAAATTCCCATTTATGAATTCCTGTTTCTGAGGAATTATCAACAGATTCAGAAATTATTGAGTTACTTGGGTCTAACAAATAAACTTTTGCATTTTTTCTAATATAATCATCTGTTATATCATAGTTATCTGTGAAATTGAACATTGTGTTAATATTAATTGTTAAAGTGTCGCCAATGTTAGCTTTTTTAACTAAATCAGTTTTTTCATTTGTCCAACTTAATTCTGGAGCTGTTGTATCACCAACTGCAACAGTTTTTGTTAATTCAGTTGTGTTACCTTTTTTATCTTTAGCAACGTAAGTTACTGTGTAGTTTCCATTTTCAGTTGCTGTGAATTGATATCTAATTACTCCACCTTCAATAACTGTATCACCAAGAATTTCAGAGCCATTAACATCAACTTTCTTGAATGAAACTGCATCACCATCTTTATCTGTTATTTTAACTTCTAAAGTTGTGTAATCTTCCATTGTTTCATCTGTGTATTTATCTGTTACAACTGCACTTGGAATTGTTATAACATTGCTTTCAACATCATCTTTATTAAATGCAACTGTTTCTGGGAATGAGAAACCTTTTTCTAATGTGATTTCTGGTTTGATTGTGTCATCAACAGTTATTATTTTTTCTGCAGATTGAATTTCGTTTCCTGCTGCATCTGTTCCGAAATAAGTTATTTTATATTCACCAGAAATTGTTGGAACGAATCCATCTGCTGTGATTTGTGTTGCACTTGGTCCAGAAACTGTCCACCAAGTTTTTGCTTGAGTGTCTGTTGTATCTGTATCAATTCTTTGACCATCGTCGATGATATATGCTTCTGGAACTGTTACAAAACTACCTAATTCTTGAGTTTCGTTAAACACAGATGTGCTAACAGGATAAATTCCGTCTGGTGCTTTTGTATCGCCAACAACAACACCAAATGTTCTAATAACCATATTGTTACCAGCATCTTTTATTGTGTAAGTAACAGTGTAAGTTCCATAGTAGTTAACATTAAATGAACCACCATAAACTTTATAGTTAATTTTTCCTGATTGGAAATCTCCATTTATTGTTGCATCACCAATTTCTTCAGATGAATTAACAATATCATAATTAATTGAATTTTGTAATGTTACATTTTCACCATATGGGTTTGTAACTTTAACAGAAATTTGTAAATTAGGGTCTGATTCATCCCAAACCATGAATGTTGGCAAATTAACTTCTGTTTTATCAGTTTGGTTAAAGTATGCTTTACCATCAACTAAACCAGTATTTGCAAAAGTTTGGTTTCCATTAGCTTTTCCAAACATAGTTAACATATTTGCAGTTGATGTTTGAATTGTTGGAACATCTGCATCTGCAGTGTTAACAATTGTTATTTTTCTTCTAATAACAGTTTCTGTATCATTGTAATCATTTTTAGCAACAACTTTAACCCACATTTCTTTTGCTGTTTTTGCTTCAGTAATTTTGCTTAAATCAACTTCATACTTACCTTCATCATTAGTATAAGTTAATTCAGTATAAGATGTTGGTTCAGATTCTGAGCTTGTGAAACCATAATAAGTTTTAACATTAACACGAGTGTCTATTTCATCAGTAGCTGTTGGAGGATTAAATGTTAATGTTTCGTTGTTTTTAATGCTACGTTTTAAAGAATCAAAAACAATATCTGGAGTATTTGTTTTTTCTTCTTCAGTTAAAGTATCAACAACTTTTAAGTCAAAAGAAACTAAAGTTTCGTTAGAATAAATACTTTCGTTTTCAGATTCGTCGACTGCAACATATCTAATTGTGTAGTTTCCAGCTTTAGTTAATTTGATTGAAATATTTTGACCAGGAACAACATTATCTGCAGTTTTGTAAGCACCTGTTCCTTCCTTATATTCCACTTTTAATTTTAAGTTAGAAAGTTTGTTATAGTTATCTGCAGCAAAAATTGCTGGAAGTGTAACAGTTGTTTCACTTGAACCGTTTAATTGAACAATTGAAGGTATTTGAGAACTTTCATCACCTAAAACTTTTAATAATTCTTCATTCTTTTCACTTAATGGTAAAGAATTAATTCTTTCTAATTCTTCTGCACTAACACCATCTATATTTGAATATGTGTCTGTTTCAGCATCATAAGTGTAATTTTTTACAACATATGGATGTGGTGCTTTGTTATCTTTAACATCGTTAATTCTGAAACTTGCAGTTGATGATTCACAAACATAAGATTCTCCGTTATAGAATGCTTTTGCTGTGTATTTAAATACATAATCACCAGGAAGTGTTGGAGTAAACTTATAATCTTTAACTTGATTTGAAACATCAGTTGGTGTGCTACTCTTACCATCATAATATAAAACTTGAATGTCTGCATAACCTTCAATAGTTTTATTACCAGCACCTTCTGCACTATCAAAAATTTTAATTTTTGGCAAACTTAATTCTTCACCTAAAGTTGCAGAAGTTGGTTTTGTGCTGCTCCAAGAAAAGTTTAATTCAATTTTGCTTAAATCATAATCTTTTTTAACAACAAATTTAGTTGTTAATGTATCGTAAACAACACCATTTTCTACAAATTTATAAACAATATCATAAGTTCCAACTTTTGATGCGTCACTAACACCTTCAAACAAATAATATTCACCATTAATAAGTTCCAATTCGGTTGCTTGTGCATCCTTTTCGCCTTTAACAGAAACTTGAACTGAACGATTTTTTGCTTCATCGTTTGCATTTTCTAAAGCATCGCCATTTTCATCCAAAATGTTTGGAACAGGAATATATAGTTTTTGGTTTAAAGGTAACACGCTTGGAACTGTGTATTTGCTATTTTCTTGCAAAGAAATTGTGTATTCTGGTCCATTAACATAAAATTTAACAGAATTAGAAGTTGTGCTAATTTGACCAGGATCCCCAGCTTTAGAAATTTTAACTGTGTAATAACCTTTAACATTAGGTGTAAAAGTTGTTCCAGCCCCACCAACGGAAGAATCATAAACTTTTACGTTATATGGGTTGAAAATTTGAACAACAGAACCTTCTGTTGCTGTTGGAACTGTGTATGGTTCACCAACTCTGCCTTCTTGCGCAAAATTAGAAATGCTAATATCGTCACCAAGAATATCAGTATAATTTTCTGCTTTTTGTTGTGCTGCTGCGCTAACTTGAGAAACAATTGGTGTTGCAACCATTGTTCCTGTAAGTGCTCCAAGAAGTGCTGGAATAATTATTTTTTTGTTCATAAATAAAGAAATTCTCCTTAAATTTTAATAATTAACTACATAACAAGTAAATTCTAATATTTTTACAAAAAAATGTCAACGAATTATACTAAATTATGAAATATAACTGCCTTAAATTTTAGCAATTATTGCTTTTATTATAAGTACAAATTTCCAAATTATGTAAAATTTCACAAAAAAATTTTTAAGTTTTTTTATTTTATACACAAATCTATTTACCAATTTTTGTTAAAAAAATAAAAAACGATATGAAATTATCGTTTTAGTGCATAAAATCATATCGTTTTTAATAATAAATAGTAATTAGCAATTAGAATTGCCACAACCGCAGCATTGTAATAATAAGATGATGAATATAATATTCATGCAATTGCAATCGTTGCCCATATTACCGCAACCACCGCACAATAATAAGATTAATAAAAGTGTGCAGCAGTTAATACCGCAATCTCCGTTACAAGAATTGCAACCATTGTTGCATCCGCAGTTATTCATTCCGAAAAACATATAAATTTCCTCCTAATATATATTAAAGCAAATTTATTTTTGAGGTATGTATTATTTGCTTTTATACTTCATAATATGTTTTAAATAAAATTTTGTGCGTGATTTTGCTAAATTTTAATAAATTTTGTTAATTAAGTGGCAAAATTGCTAATAAAATAAAGAGCAACGTTTTGTTGCTCTTTGTTTTTTAATTTTTCATATTCAAATTATCTATAATTGCTTGTTTTAAAATATCTATGTTTCTATTTTCTTCTGCAGAAATATAAACTTCTTTTTTGCTTTGAGTGTATTTTAACCCACCAGGAATTTTATCAATTTTATTATAAACAACAATAACAGGTGCTTTAGCGTGCAAATTTGCTAAAACTTTATTAACAGTTTTCATTTGTTCTTTATAGTTTGGATTGCTTATATCTACAACATGTAGTAATAAATCTGCATAAGTACATTCTTCCAAAGTTGCACCAAACGCTTCAATAAATTCGTGTGGCAATTTGCTAACAAAACCGACAGTGTCTGTTAATAAAACTTCACAATTATAATCTAGCCAAACGTTTCTTGTTGTTGTGTCTAGTGTTGCAAAAAGTTCGTCTTTAACATAAACTCCAGCTTTTGTTATGCAATTCATAAGTGTGCTTTTTCCGCTATTTGTATATCCAACAATTGCAACTGTTTTCTTACTATTTTTAAGCCTGTTAATTCTGCTAATTTCCCTGAACTTTTTAAGTTCTCTTAATTTTTTTTCTTTGTTTCTAATGTTATTTTCAACTAATCTGCGGTTTAACTCTAATTTGCTTTCACCAGGACCACGCATTCCAACGCCTGCGCCAAATCTACCACTTGATGAAATCAGTGTGTTAAGCCTTGGCAAATTATATTTTAATTGTGCTAGTTCAACTTGCAACTTACCTTCGTTTGTTCTTGCTCTTTGAGCAAAAATATCCAATATTAAAGTGCTTCTGTCAATAACTTTGCAATCTAATGCTTCCATCAAATTATGTTGTTTGCTTCCAGATAGTTCATTATCAAATATAACAATATTTGCATTATTAATTTGAATAATTCTTTTTAATTCCTTTAATTTTCCTTCCCCAACAAAATATTTTGGGTCTGGTTTTTTCCTTTTTTGAATTATTTCAGCGCAAATAGATATTCCCGCAGTTTGTGCCAAACCTCTTAATTCTTCCATTGAATATTCAATGTTATCTTTACTATCCAAAGAAACTAAAACTAGAACTGCAGTATCTCTTTGTATTGCTGTATAGTTCATTTTTTTAACAAGGTCTTTATGAGTTTTTTCAACTTCATAAATTTTTTGCATTAATCCTTGTTTGTTAATGTATGTTGCGTCTTTTATGGTTGTAACTTCAGGGTCGTTTAAAGCATAAAATCCAACAGTTGCTTTAACACCACTAACATCAACACCAACAGAACAAACACAGTCAAATCTATTATTCATTAAAAAACTTTTATCTAATACACTTAAAGAACAATCGCCATTTGGATGTGTGTGAATAACACGCAAACCATTTAACATTTTAGTTTCTTTTATTAACGCATTTATATCTGATTCATTTTTTGTTCCAACAAATAAATCAACAACAACGCCTTTGCGTGTTAGCACTGCACTAACACTAAAATTAGTTTTTGATGTTATTTCAATCATCAAATCATACAATGATTCTTCTATAAATTTTTCCTTGTTAAAAACAGATAAATAATAAGTTTTTAACTTGTTAACATATTCTTTTTTTAGTTTTGTATCAAACTTCATAACTTTCTCCCAATTAAGTTATTTAATTAATTCTGCCAACTTTTTGTTTACTTCAATAATTTTGCTGTTAATATTTTCGTTTGAATAATCAGTTGAAATTGTTGAATTTAAAAATTTAATATTTTCACCAACCAAATTTATTCTTTTTGCCATTGCAATTAAATATGCTTTTTCATTGCTATCACTATTAGTGTTAAAACTTGTAACTAAATTTTCAAAATATTGTCCTAATTTATTTTTTACTAAAATTTCAGTTTCTTTATAGTTACTTTCAAAAAATTTTACAACATCACCATTTTCAATTAATGTGTCATTTAAAAAATTAGAAACAGCGTAACAACCCAAGTTCAAATAATCAACTTCGTCTAAATTTGTTAAATTATCATTAGTAAATTTAATTGCTTTTTCAATTTCGTTTTTGTTAATTAATGCTTTAACGTATTTGTTTTTTAAATAATCATCTTCATTTAAAAGAGAACTTTTAATTAAGTTAGAAACATCTTTTTTGCTGTTAGTTTCGTTTATAAAATCAATAAACTCGTTATACGCTTTTCTATTTAACAAAATCTCATAATTTTTAATAAGTTTATCATCGTTTTCAGTGCTTATTGATAAATTAACTATTTTATATAATTCGTTAATATCTTCAGTTCTTGAATAACTTTTTTCATAAAAACTTATTGCGTTATATTTAAAACCCATGTTATACATTAAATCACCCATGGTTTTAGGGAAAGCAACAGCAAGCACAATTAAAATGCTAATCAATAACGCTGAGCATATTAAAAATGTTATTAAACTATATTTCACAACAATTTTTCCATTATTGCTCACAACTATCACCATCCTGTTGCAACATTATATTTGATTATATCAAATTATGTTTTTATTAACAAACAATAAGCCCACAATTTAAAATAAAAATAAAAAAAATTTAAAGCAAAAAGCTTTAAATTGATTTTTCTGCCATAACCTCACCATTTTGAGTGTTAATTATAACAGCAAAGTTCCTTCCTTTTCTTCCAACAAAATTAACATACCAAAAATATTCATCTTTGTTTATTTCTTCATCGTTAACAATTTTAACGTAAACTTCAGCTAAAAATGCACCATTTTCTTCAAAATTTTTAATATTTTCTTTCTGATTTTTGCAAGCTATTTTTAAAGCATCTTCACAGTTTATTTCCCAAGTATCTGTTAACAAATTCAAATTAACTTCACTAGAAAATGTTCCACACATAATTTTTGCATTAACAACATCAGTTGTATTAATGTTCTTTTTAATATCTGCAACATAAGTGCCATCAAACGGATTTTTTTCTAAAATCCCATCATAACGTTTTGTTCCAACAAATAAAACAAACATTGGTTCAAAATTTTCAAATTCATCAACAGGTTTTAATAATTCAAAAGTTAAAACTCCAAATTCAATTAACTCTGTTGCGTAACCATTAATAACATAATCTTTTTCTCTTTTTCCGCAAGATAATGTTGCATTAATTTCTTTGTTTTCACCCACATACAAGCTTTCTCTAATTTCTGCAATATTTTCCTTTGCTAATCTATATTCCACTGAACTACAACCTGTTAAAACAATAAAACAAGTTATAAAACAAACAAAAACAAAAATATATTTTTTCATTAAACACCGCCAAACAACATTAAATTAAAATATTATATGTTTGCATGTTTTAAATTATAACAAATAAAGAAAAAACGACTTTTAAAGCCGTTTAATTATATTTTGCATATTAGTAATCTAATTCATTAATTCTGCTTAAATGCCTTCCACCTTCAAACTCTGTGTTTAAAAATGCATCTAGCATGCTTTTTAATCTAAATTTTTTTAAAGTTCTTCCGCCTAAAACCAAAACATTGCAATCATTATGTTTTCTTGTTAAAATAACATCATTTTTGTTCACACATCTAGATGCCCTAATTCCCACTCTTCTGTTAGCTGCCATACATATGCCTAAACCTGTGCCACAAATATATATGCCTCTATTACTCTCATTTTCACAAACTTTTTCATTTGCAATTTTTGCAAAATTAACATAGCTATCTTTTGCGTCAAAAATATCAGCTCCGCAACTTTCAAAATCAATTTTATTTTTCATTAAATATTTTTTAACTTCTTGCATTAATTCAAAACCTGCGTGGTCACAAGCTAAATAAATCATAATGAGTTCTCCTTTATTTTTTCAACAATTTCATCACAAATAAAACTTATTATTTTTGCTGTTTTTAAATATGTTTCTAAATTTCTACCATATGGGTCTGGTACTTCAATTCCACTTGCAAAATCAGAAAAACAACAAACGTTATTAATATTTTTTAAAAACAGCTTTTGACTTTGCGTCATTGTTATGATTTTTGTATTTTTATTCACAATTGTTTTTCTTAATTGAACAGCTTTTCTGTTTTTAAATGGAACCCTTAAAATTTTTAAAGCGGTTTTTGTTTGTTCATTCATATCATCATTAGTGTTTGCGTTTAAACCTGCGGAACTTACACATATTCCACTAATATTATTTTGTTTTAACTTTGCTTTTAAAATGAACTCTGCCATTGGACTTCTACACGTATTTCCCGTGCAAACAAAGAGAATTTTTTTCATTTTTCACCTTTTACAATTTAAATAATAATTATAATTTATGAATAATTATTAAATATTAATTTTTAAGCATTTAAATTTTTAATTTCATATTTTAAAGTTCTTGTTAGCTTTTTAACAAACTTTTCTTCACCAAACATTAAGTTCTTAAAATTAGTTGATTTTCTAAATATTTCATCAAATAATTCTTTTGTTTCACTTATGCAAGGTTCGTTTTCATCATATATCCAAGCACCAATTAAAGCGCCTTTTTCGTTATGTTGTTTAATTATCAAAATTTCATCATCAATCAAAACAAAATCTCTAACTTCACCGCTTACAGAATTAATATTGCAAGCATTACAAGTTTTTCCTAATAATTCATACATAACAAATTTAATGTAAGTATAAAACAAATAAACACTTTGTTCATTTTCCAACAATTGAACAACTTTTCTTTCAACTCCATCATTAAAATAATAAGTATCATAAAGTTCGTTTGTTAATAAATGCAACAACTCATCTGTATTTTTACTTTTGTACACATTATAAATTTCATCATAATTTCCAGAATAATCTTGTAAAACATTTAACTCTTTAACAGATTTCTTTGCATTTTCAATTAAATTATCAATAACTAGTTTAACTTCAGTTAAATCAATATAATTATTTTTTTTCTCTAATTTTTTAAAGTTCATTGTTTATTTCCTCTTTACTGTCTTCTTCTGTTTTAATATTGTTTTCATTTATTTTTTCTTTATTTTGTTGTTTTATTTCTATTTCAAATTTAATAATTGCAACTAAAATAACAAAAAATTCAATTAAATCTAAAATTCCTGCTGCATAGTTTTTAAAAATAATGTTGTATATAAATAATATTAAATTTGGCAACAAGCAAACATACCTGGATATTCTTAGGTTTTTAATATAAAAAGCAATTGTAAAAGTTATAGATGATAAAATCACTAATACATCTAATGCATATTGCCAATTTATAACACCATTTATAGCATAAATGCTAAAAAATAATGGCAAATAATACCAAGGTATATCTTTTGAATTTTTTACGTAAATATAAAAAATTAATGTTCTTATTAAAGAAATAAATGTACCTATGCCCGCAACTAATAAATTTAAAGTTATTAAGGATAATGCATAAAAAATATTTGCTATATTTTGAAAAACTAAAAACTCTAATTTTTTTCTTCTAAAATATGAAATAGCAACTAAAATTAGTGCAATAATCCCAAATATTTGTGAAACAATATAATTCATTAATAATCTCCTTAAAGATTATATCAATAATTTTAAAAAAAATAAAACATATATCAAAGTTTATAAATTTAAAACATAATAACTACATAAATTGATACTAAATAAAAAAATAAAAAAGTATTAATAAAATACTTCTTTATAACTAAATTACTATAACTATGCCAATATTATGCAATTCTAAAGATTTATTCACAAACAAGCCTTAAATTAATAATTATTCATTGTTTTCAATCTCTTCACTTATGTCATCTTCTTTAGATTCTTTTTTATCTCTATATATAATTGCGCATACCAAAATAACAACACAAAACATAAGTTCAAGTGATGTTTCAAAAATTAACATAAAATTATTTTGACAAAAAATTGCGTACATTGTATAAGCCAAGGAACTTGTAACCCAAAGCACCCAAGACCAAATGCTTAAATCTTCACTTTTCTTTGTTTTCAAGCATTTTAATATTTGAGGAAAATAAGACACAAATGTGCAAATAGAAACAATTGCCAATAATATATTTCCTAAAACTTCCATAAACCCACCTCACGCTTATATTAACAATAAAAAATGCATGTATAATAACATGCATTTTATTTGGCTCCTCAAGTAGGATTCGAACCTACAACCTATCGGTTAACAGCCGAGTGCTCCACCGTTGAGCTATTGAGGAATAACTTATTTAATCAACATTAATATTATATTCATCTGCATAAAATATGTCAACACTTTTTTAAATATTTTATAAGATTTTTATAAATGTTTTTTATATATTATATGCTAATTAAATACAAAAAATAATAAGAAATCAAAAAGGTTAAATAAAATAATAAAAAAATAAACACAAAGAAAAAAGAAGAAAGAAAAGGGGAAAGAAATAAAAAAATGAGTAGAGAAAAACTCTACTCGATAATTGAATCTGGCAATGACCTATGTTCCCGGCTCGTCTCCAAGCAAGTATTTTCGGCGCTGAAAGTCTTAACTTCTGTGTTCGGTATGAGAACAGGTGGATCT